>NZ_CP180551.1:2120369-2423279 GCF_047778095.1 Neptuniibacter sp. QD48_11 | reverse complement strand
TTACGATCGCTCATATTGTTTTGGTTACAGAAATCCCTCGCTGCACGAATCAACTCACCCGTTGATTTACGTGAAGGGGTGACATCTGTACAACCAAACGCAGTAGAGAAGTAATGGGTGATTTCACCTTTCTCTTTACTGCCAATAAAACTGAGGTAGCTGTCCTGTTTTTTTCTATAAGTGGTTAGGTTGATCCGCGCACCTTGATGCAACTGATCAAGATTAATTTCCATCACCTCAGTGGGATGAAGATCATTGTCAAAACCAATCCCTGCTTTATCTCGTACGAGTGCGATCAACATATATTCATAACGATCGCTTGCATACATAGCAAACAGCACATATCCGCCGTGAGCGGTATGAGCCGATGGGTTGTTAATAGCAACCGCTAGCTGAGACATACTTTTATCGGTTAACTCAACAAAGCTCTGCTCGTTACATTCTGCATTAACGAAGCTTTCGAAAGCTGAGATAAATGGGTAGCCCTCTTCATTCTCATGATTGAACGAGCCGTGAGTCAGACTAGAACGACGGCTGAATGCAGAATTTAGTGTTTCGAATAGCTGATTAGCGATCGGTTCAGTTGTCGGAATAACACCACCACGATCTGTAATACGCGCAGGCGCATCTTCAGATTCTTTAACTAGTTCTCGAATAGCTAGATGTTTTAATTCCATGAATGACCTCAGCAGCGTTGTCAAAAAGCAGAGCAAGGATTGTATTTAAAACTCAGAGGAGATGCAGTATAAAGATGCCCCCAATCCAATGAATAAGGCTGAGCTCATGGCGCTTAAACCAACTATCCACAAAGTTTCCCTTAATTTAGTGGATATGAATCGGGATATTTACACGAGCGAAAAGCTAACAGTTGCTCTGCACCCATCAGAAACGGTTACTCGAATGATGGTGCGTATCCTTGCTTATGCGCTGAACTATGATCAAGATCTTGATTTCACCAAAGGCTTATCAACAGCCGACGAGCCTGATCTTTGGATTGTGCGTCCTGATAACTCTGTAAGTTGTTGGATCGAAGTGGGACAAGCTTCCCCAGAACGTATGCGCAAGGGCGTAAGCCGTGCAGAACAGGTGATTCTCTATGCCTACGGTAGTGAAGTAGATATCTGGTGGGCTAAAAACGGAGATGGCTTAAAAGCTTTGCCAAAAACAGAGGTGTTTCGATTCGATGCCGAACAAGTGACTCAGCTAGAAGCATTGTGTGACCGTACGATGGAGTTAACGATTACACTGAGCGAAAACCAGATCTTCGTAGCTGCCGGTGATAACCAAGTTGAAGTTGAGGTTAGTGCGCTTTCATAAAATTTCAGTGGCTAGTGGCTAGGGTGTTTCGCTTTAGCTAAGTCGCAAAGCCCATCTCTGATGATTAGGCTATTTTGTGATGTTCTATGTTTTATTGATCCAGAAAGGAAACCCTCATCGAAAGCATTATCAAATCGATGAAGCGTAAAAGCACTAATAATCCACTTTACCTCGATTCTTTTTGATCTGCCCGCGCTTAGTTTTCTTATCAACGCGTTTACGTTGTGAACTTCGTGTGGGCTTGGTCGCTCTTCTTGCTTTTTCTACAACGGTAGCGGCTTGGATAAGCTCTAACAGTCGTTGTTTTGCATCGTCCTTGTTACGTTCCTGATCGCGGGAGTTTTGCGCCTTAATCACAATCACGCCCTCTTTGGTGATGCGTTGATCACGATAGGCAAGTAGTCGCTCTTTGTAGAATTCAGGCAGAGAGGAGTTTTTGATATCAAATCGAAGATGGATCGCACTAGAGACTTTATTGACGTTTTGGCCGCCGCTGCCTTGGGCGCGGATAGCATTGAACTCTAGCTCGTGCGGATAGATAAAAACGCGGTTGGTTATCTTTAACATGAATGTATTGTATCAATAGCGTGAAAAGGAATGAAAAAAAGATAGAAAAAAGTGCTGACAGAGTTTGAATAACCGCCATACCTGAACCATTCTTGATGTACCACTCAAATTAACAGGGGGCGGAGGACATGGATTCCAAATGTAACCACTGCAGGCAGTTAATTGAATCTTCAATTATCAGTGAACCCCATCAGCATCTTAACGTGCAAAGAGCGTCACCAAGCAGCAGTATCTATCGCTGTCAGCTATGTAACACGATGTTTGAATTCACAGAACATGAAATTTATTTACTGGATATAGTCCAGCCTGAGTCGGAAATGACTGAGCACAAACCATCTGCCTGTGCTTAATAACACAGGCAGATGCGTGTCATTATTAAATCAATCTAAGCCTCTTCCTAGTTAGTCTTTCCAGTCGTCATCGTCGAAGATTTCACGTAGATCTTTTTGCAGCTCTTTTTCTTCACGCATAGCTTCTAAACGACGGCGCTTAGCTGGATTGATGCTCTCTTTCTTATAAATGGTCGATAGCTCTTCAGACGCTAGAAACTCGTCTTCAAGTACGGATTCATCAGACAGGGTCTGTTGATTAGATTCGCTATTTATGGGGCCTTGGTGACTCATATCTTTGCCTCAGGGATAAACAAATCGATCTCTATATAGCCTGAGTATGGTACAGATTTAGAAATAGGAAAGAGATTTATGCTGAATATGTTAGCTAAAGGCAAAAAGGAGAAAAAAGTCGGGTAAAAGTTACCCGACAAGGCACTTTGGGTGTGGTGAAGCAAAGAAAGGTGCTGGCAATTAGTTAGGTAACTATTGCCAGCGAATAACGAAATAGCAGAAGTGGATGGCTATCTCGCTATAACAGATGGTCAAGCGACCAGAAACATAGCGCCGAACAGTGCGATGCCTGTTCCAGCCCAAGTATTTAATTTTGGAATAGTACGGTTGATCTGATCAGCTAGCGTTTTGCCTGACCAAAATAGCAGCGCAGTACTCAACATAAAGCCTGAAGCAAAAGCTGCGATACCGGCGGAACCTAACTCGGCACCATGAGCTGAACCGTGATAGATCGCGAACACTGCAATCAGCGGCAAGGCTACAGCACTTGTTAGATTGATCACTTTAGAAACCATTAGACCTAGCACCAATACGGATACTGCAATGCCTGTTTCGATTGCAGGGAACATCAAGCCGTTAAGTGCTAAGAAGAAGCCTGCTAATAGCATGCTAAAAAGTGCGAAAGGCACTAAGTGATTATTTTTAAGGTGTTGCTGTCCGGCCCAGAAACCGACAGCTAACAGTGCTAGTAGGTGATCGATCCCTGTTAGTGGATGGAGTAAGCCAGATATCAAACTGGATTCCATTAATAGGTTGCTGTGAGCAAATGCTGATGGGGCAATTAGTGAGCCTGCGATTAGCGCTAGACTGGATTTAACTGGGGTGGAAATTGTCCTCATTAGACTATCCTTTTTATTTTGTATGGATGAGGAGAGGCTTTGGATACTTACTCTCGTTTCTAAGATATTAGCAACGGAAGTGCCAAGTTTTAGAAATCATGAGGATTAAGCCAACAGCCCATGGTTAGCCCTATTGAGCGCTGCGAAACTATCTGTTGAAATGGATGCAGGGTTTTAAAAAGCCCATTTTGATAGCAAAAACGTTTAAAGCTGGAAACTTAGTAACCAGTCGGCTGTCACTACAAAAATTGATCTAACTCATAAGTAGTGAAAATGCTCTTTTTTATAAGACCTTGGTCTATATTTTTTGTTTTGCTGCAGTGCAAAAGGGAGTACACTGCAAGCTATCCGTTTACGAGGGATTACTGGCGTGTCTACAAAATATCTTAAACGCTTTTTTAAACCAGCATCTATCGCTGTATTTGGTGCCTCTGCCCGCGAAAATAGTATGGGCGGCGTGGTTATTCAAAACTTACAAGAAAGCGGCTTTAAAGGATCTTTATACGCAGTTAACTCCCAAGGGTATGACACAGTTCATGGCATTAAATGCTATAGCCAACTTAATCAACTACCCGAAATGCCCGAGCTAGCCATAATTTGTTCACCACCGGAAACCGTCGCAGACATCATTCGCGCACTGGGTGCGAGTATGGTCAAAGCAGCCATGATCTTAACTGGTGGTCTATCTATTGAAGATGAAAATCACCAGACCCTGCGTGATCAAGTTAGAGAAGCCGCTAAGCCTTACGGCATCAGAATCCTAGGGCCAGATTGTATGGGGATGTTGGTACCTGGTCATAATATGAATGCCAGCTATTCCCATGTGAATATCCTAAAAGGAAAGGTCGCTTATGTGGGGCAGTCCGGTATTTTAGGTACGGCCATGATCGATTGGGCAACTGGTCAGGAGATTGGCTTTTCTCACTTCCTTACCTTAGGTGGCGGTGCCGATGTCGATCTTCCATCGGTGATCGATTATCTCGCTCAAGACCCATATACCCATGCGATTTTATTACAGCTCAATCGAGTAGATGGCTCTGCTAGAGACTTCTTATCGGCTGTTCGTTCTGCATCGCGAAACAAATTGGTATTGGTACTTAAAAACGATACGTTTAGTGGTGAAAAGTCTGGTACAGAACTCGCACCTGGTATTTATGATGATGATCAGGTGTACGATGCTGCATTGCGACGTGCGGGTGTTGTACGTGTCGAAACCTCTGATGAGTTATTTAACGCGTT
Organism: Neptuniibacter sp. QD48_11; assembly: GCF_047778095.1. GTDB lineage: Bacteria > Pseudomonadota > Gammaproteobacteria > Pseudomonadales > Balneatricaceae > Neptuniibacter. The sequence goes on along the minus strand of NZ_CP180551.1, from coordinate 2,418,694 downwards.
AGAGACCCTAACCCACATGAAACGTATGCGCGGTGAGCGCTTGGCGATTGTGTCTAATGGCACGGGGCCTAATGCTCTGGCGACGGAACACCTTTTGAATAAGAAAGGTCAACTAGCCCATTTAACTGAGGAAACGGTAGAAGCATTAGCTGAAATCCTGCCGCCGCATTGGGATCGATCCAATCCGGTAGACCTGAACGCCGATGCTGACCCTGCGCGTTTTGCTGAGGCTGTGCGCCTGCTCACCAAAGATAAAAATGTAGATGCGGTTCTGATGGTACATGCACCGACGCGACTTGCGCCTGGTGTTGAAACCGCGGAACAGGTTATTCAAGTTGCTAAGAAAACCCCACGTAATGTATTGACTTGCTTCATGGGCCGAGCAACTGCGATTGAAGCGCGAAATCGCTGTAACACTGCAGGTATCCCAACCTTCTTAACACCAGAAGAGTCTATCGATGCCTTTATGTATATGGTTGAGTTTCGCCGTAACCAAGAGGTGATGCGTCAAACGCCGCCTCCATATATTGAGCAAAATACACCCAACCACATTAAGGCGAGAGATCTAATCCAAAACGCCTTAGCGGAAAACCGAGACTATTTACAGCACAAAGAAGCTTGTGCGTTATTAGATCTATACGACATCCCGGTTTCGAATACTTACTACAGCGATAATATTAACGATGTGGTTAAGCTCTCGAGAAACATTGAGAACTCGGTTAGGGTAAAAGCACTACACACTCATAATGTCTATCCATTTAGCTATGATGCGCAGGGTAGCCAGCGTTGGAAGGATGTTGCACAGGATCTTTTCTCTCTAGCCGAAGTTGAGCATGCAACTACCCAGCTATCCTACCGCGTAGGCGAGACCTACAGTCCTGAAGAGCAGATGGGGTTCTGTGTCCAACAGATGAAACGCGGTTTCCAATCGCTACAGATCAATGTCGGTATTACCAGAGATCCTACCTTTGGTCCCGTCATTGTCTTTGGCGCTGGTGGGCATACTGTAGATGTGCTTTCGGACCGTCATGTGATGTTACCGCCTTTAAATATGGCCCTGGCGCATCAGCTCATTCGTCAGTCGCGTATCTGTAAAATAATCGAAGAAAACAGCTATCGCCCTGAGCAAGATATGAAGCAACTGTGCAAATTGTTGCTGAATCTCTCAGAAATGGTGGTTGATCTGCCAAACCTTAAGTGTTTAGAGATTAACCCGCTACTGGTCAATAAGGCCGGTCTTTTGGCGACAGATGTTTCTGTGTCAATTTCAGTAGATGAGGGGGATCTCTCAATCTCTCCTTATCCAGAACATCTCACCGAAGAGATCACATTGAAGCGCTCTGGCCGCAAGGCAATCATGCGTGCGATTCGTGGTGAAGATGAACCAAACCATCTCGAGTTCTATAACAAGCTTAGCCCGCAATCTATCCGTCTGCGTTACTTCTACAGCCGTGGTGTACCGACCCATCAGGAACTAGCGAACTGGACTCAAATTGATTACGACCGTGAAATGGCATTTATCATCTCTGTTCCACGTGAAGGTTCTAAAGAGATGGAAACTCTAGGGGTTGTAAGAGCGGTGACCGACGCCGATAACGTTAGAGCTGAGTTCAGTGTTGTAATCCGTGATGATCTTCAAGGTGAAGGCCTTGGTGTTGCCCTGATGAGCAAAATTGTTGATTACTGTCGCAGCCGAGGAACATTGCAGATTATTGGATCGACACTGCCGAACAACAAAGGCATGCAAAACTTGGCTAAAAAATTAGGTTTTGAGAACAGCTTCAATATTGAAGAAGACGTAGTCGATATGAAAATGATGTTGAATACACCCACAGAAGATTGGCAGCGCATGCGCCTTCAGTTGCCTCATTAATAAAGCAACTGATTGTTTATTAGTTACCCCAGTGGAAACTGGGGTGACTGTATCGAAACTACCCTTCCTAATTTTTAGCCGTAAAGTATTAGACTTCTCAATCTAATCCTTACAATTAACTGACATTCTTCTTTTTAAATGCGATTAGCCTACGTTTCAAAATTCTAATAAGGAAAATTGAAATGCTAGGGCAGTATTCGGAGTTCGCTTTAACTTATCTTTGGGTGTTGGGATCGATAACCACGGTTACTTTTGCACTCCCGCTGTTTTTTGTGCCTCTGACTTGGGCTAAGTTGATGATGTGGAGGGTTCCTGAAGACACTGATCTAGCAGAATACTTCGGACGTTGTGTAGGCGCATTTATATTAGTAGTTGAGTTTTTTATCCTCAAAGGTGCTTATACAGAGGGTGGTTTGCAGTTCACATTTGATATGTTGGCTGTCGTCTTCACATTAATGTTAGTAGTGCATATTTATGGGGCAATTCGGAGGATACAGCCTATTACAGAAACCTTAGAAATAGGTTTGTGGGCCTTCTTACTCTTTGTGACTTACATTTGTTATCCCGTTTCATCCGGTATATAAACAAACCTCAGTTTTAAAAGACTCAATCTGATTTTTGATGAGCGCTTGAGGCAGGTGGTAAAAACCTGTCTCCTTTTTGAGGGGATTTCTTTAGATAAAATGAGAGGGATATCATCGCCAAATTTGGCACTTTTATTGTTAATGCTCATTTCAACAATAACATTGGCTTTACTAGGAGTAAAAGCTCTTAATCAAGAGACCGCTTTAAAACAAATAGAATCACAGTATCGTCAGGAAATGACGATGAAGGCAATCGAAATCCAGCTTGCTCAAGAGATAGAGAGTGCTTTCCGTAAAGTAAGAGAGTCGATTGAGTCCAAAAATGGTAGTCGTCATGATCTCCGAAAATTGGTGATGAGCGACGGTGCTATCGATTTAACTTTGATCTACGATGAGCAACTAAACAGAATTTTTCCTCCTGATAAAATCCAAGCATTGCCACGAGAGCAATATCTACTCGATCAGTTTGAAGCCGTTATAGAAAAGCAAATACAAGATATTTCTTTAGCGTCTGAGTCTATTACTTTATCGCTAGGCTATTCTTCAGATCTTCGCTTGTTACATTGTTGGCAATCAGAATTAAATTACTGTGTTTTGCTTAAGCAGCGATGGTTAGCAGAAGAGTTGGAAGGTGCTTTACCTAGAATTGATCAAAGTGATCAGTTGCAGTTAAGTTCAGTTTCACAAAATCATAAAGAAAAGGCTAACCTTGAACAGCACGGTGCCAATCTAACTTGGCCCTTAAGTGGAATTTTTATCGATTGGCAACTTATATATCAACCTCTCAATGCCGACACACAACACCTTCAACCTGTATATGTAGCCATCTTATTTCCTCTAATTGTACTCATGCTAGGGCTTGGAGCTTGGTTATTTTGGGCACAGCGACGCTCTATTAAAGAAAATGAAAGAAAGACTGATTTTTTGAGATTAGTTGCACATGAGTTTAAAACGCCGCTAGCAAATTTGAGGCTTTATTCAGATCTTGTTCGCCGAAGTGAGTCGCATAAAGAAACATTGGGTTATATGGATGTATTTGATGCTGAATTTTTTCGTATGCGACGCTTTTTAAATAACGCCATATTATTCGAACATGCTGATCTGGTGAGTAAGCCTAAACTCGAGACCCTTGATATAGAGCCTTTTATCCATCAACTGATTAATCCTTTTGAACCACGACTGAAACATAGTGGTATCGATTTGACCATTGATATTCAATGTACAGCTATGGTGACAGTAGCTCGTGAAGCCCTCGAATGCTCGGTTGTAAATCTCGTTGATAACCTTACTAAATACGCGCCGAACCAGCCCGCGCAACTGGATTTTTTGCTACAAAACGATAGCTTGATGATTACCTGCAGAGATGGCGGGGACGGCATCACAGCAGAGCGCCAAACAAGTTTGTTTCAATATGATCCCCAGAAAACTAAAAGCGAAGAAGGGTTTGGTCTTGGCCTTGTTGTAACAAAACAGCTTATAGAAAGTGCAGGTGGTCAGATAAGTTACCAAAATGTAGAGCACTCCGTTTTTACCATTCAATTGCCGATAGAAGAAAGCCAATGAAAGTATTAATTGCTGATGATGATCTTCATCTAAACCAAGGCTTGGCGCTGTTATTACAAAAAGAAGGTTTTGAATGTCATACCGTGAAAAATGGTAAAGATGCACTGTATCAGCTTGGTGAATACAAACCTGACTTATGCATTTTTGATGTGATGATGCCCTATCTTAGCGGTATAGAGCTCTGTGCAGTTATGCGTGAAAGAGGCTTATTTCAGCCAGTGCTTCTTCTTACTGCATTTGATGAGCAAGTCGATAAGATCGAAGGTTTTCGCTTAGGTGCTGATGATTACATGACAAAGCCTTTTAACCCTGATGAGCTCATTGCACGAGTCACTGCTTTGGCTCGGCGAGAACAGTACCTTAAATCGAGACAGCCTGCACAATCGAAAATATTTCAACTAGGTGAGTTAACCGTTGATGTTGACTGTATGCTACTAAGCTATGTTGATGAAAAAGTCTGCTTGAGTAAGCGTGAACTTGAGTTTTTACAGATGCTTCACGCAAGTGGAGGGCGAGTACTATCGAAAGATGAAATTTTGGACAAATGTTGGGGGAGAGCTTACCTACCTAATAGCCGAACTTTGGATCAGTTTCTTTCGGTCTTAAGACAAAAAATGGAAAAAGATTTAGGAGCTCCCAGAATCGTACAAACGGTTTATGGAATTGGATATAAATTAAAAGGCGTCGGATAAATTTGATGGGGAATAGTTATTCCCAAATGTTCCTCGTGTTGCCCTAATTACCTTGTGTGGTCTTATGCTAGATGCGTAGCATAAATAGTCAGAGCGCCAAGTAATATGGCGCCAAGCATTGCCGGCGCTGTTCGAATCGATAAGGATCTGTCACCGGCAAATATTACGATCAGCATCTTAACTAAGCTATTCATTGTAGCCGCTATAAATATTCCTGCTAAAGCAATTTCTACGTCTATCGATTCAGGTGTCTGCCTGCCTAGTGTCAGAGTAATGGGATCCACATCGGTTAAACCTGCGATGGCTGATAAAAGCAGTGTTCCTGTATCTCCAAACCATTCTGTTAGTGCTTGTGAGAGCAGCATTACCAGCATTAAGACAAACCCAAAGAAAACCGCAGAGCTTAGCGCTAATGGATTACGTTGAGTTTTGATATTGTTCGTTTCTCCATCGCTGTATTTAAGCCATATCCAGAGCGCAGGAAGATAGAAACCAACCATCATAATGAGCATAGAGGGCCATAGCTGATATGTTAGTGGTGCATTGATGACGAGCAATACCATTAGAATTCGAGGAAACATTGTTCCACAACTGAACAGAATTCCGCTTGCTAGTAGAGGGCATAGGGGCTGTTGTTCCCTAGAGAGATTAGAGAACTGGATCGTTAATGCAGTTGAAGAACTTAACCCTGCAAAAACGGATGTGAACATAATGCCGCGACGAGTCCCGCCAATACGGATTGCAAAATAGCCTAGAAAAGAAATGCTGGCGATCAGTACGACCAGCCACCAGATCTCATAGGGGTTAATTGCGTTCCAAGGGCCATAGCCCTCATCAGGCAGGATCGGTAGCAAGACGATTGAGATTAATAACAGCCTTAAGCCAGCGTCAAGTTCATACTCTTCAAGCTTATGAAGTGCCGAATGCAGCTCGGGCTTACCATCCAGAATCAACGCTACGATCACGGCGGCTGCAGAGGCAATAACAGGCTCCCCAGACACGGCGAGTGCTCCAAGCGTATAGGTAATTAATAGGCCTACAATGCCCGTGATACTGACGGTGTTGCTCTCTTTATGACGGATACTGAAGGCGACGGCGAGAATAATAATCAGCGGAATTAAGCCGAACCCAATTAGCCAACTTGAAAAATCCTTGGCAAGTGCAGCACATAAACCGCCATATAGCCCAGTCAAAGCAAAGGTACGAATTCCTGCAATACGGCTTCCCTCAGAGCGATGGCGTTGAGACCATCCTCGTTCAATGCCTATGATCAAGCCTAGAGCCAAGGCAATAAGAAGGGACCAAAATAGATTGATTGGTGTAGAGAAAAACGAAACATCCATAATTAAATATTGAGTCAGTTTCAGGGTTATCGCCAGTTTACAGAGCAATAAGAAAGAAAAGAGGGTAAGGTTTAAGTTGTTAATCTTTGAACCTTTCTAATCCTGCCCAAGATAAGTGGAGTTTCTTGAATGACTAAAGCTTACAACATTGTGAATATTGTCAAAATTTACGATAAGAAGAAGTTCTATGAGTATGTGGTAGGGCACGTGCCAACATTGGAAAAATTCGGCGGTAAGTTTTTAGTCAAAGGCGATTTCGGCGAGGTATTAGAAGGTAGTTGGGATAGTAATCTGATTGTTGTTCAAGAATTCCCATCAGTGGAGTTGTTTAAAGCTTGGTATGACTCCGATGAATATCGGCCTTGGCGAGAGTTAAGGCTGTCTTGTGCTGAGGTGAATGTTATCTTGACTCAAGGTTGTTCCGATTAGGTTCTTTACCTTTATTGCTTCAGCAAGAACTTGATCCAGCCAGCTGGGAGCTGACTAGACCAAGTCGTTTTCAATTACACAATAAATTTAGAGACGTCCTCGCGCATCTGATGGGCTTGGGTTTCTAAACACTCACAGTTCCTACAGCTCTCGCATGAGTCGGACAGTAGTTGCTCAGCAGAGGAGGAGATCCGCTGTGTAGCATCCTCTACCCCTTTGACTGTATACATCTGTTCCTCGGTAGCTCCAGCAATTTGAATCACCATTTCACGAATCTCATCCATGGCATCTTTGTTGGATTGCATAGTGGAATTAGCAGCGCCAATGGAGTTGTTCATCGTTTCGCTAAGCTTCAAGCTACTTTGCATGGCAACTTCTGATTCTGTGACATGCTGCTGTAGGGTTTCGATCATTGATTCAATCTCTACAGTGCTGCTTTGGGTGCGTTGCGCGAGTGTTCTTACTTCGTCGGCAACTACTGCAAATCCTCGGCCTTTATCGCCTGCTCGGGCGGCTTCAATTGCGGCGTTAAGAGCGAGTAAGTTAGTTTGCTCAGTGATATCTCTGATTACCCCAATTACATTTCCGATCTTAGTACTGGATTGGCTGAGGGAGTGCATTAGATCGCTGCTTCGGCTGATATTGTCAGTTAATTTTTCCATCTGCTGGTGGGTTTCTGCCATGATTTGACTACCTTCATTCATCTGCTGGTCAGCACTGCTGACACTGTCTTGAACTTGGGTACTGCTGGATGCAATTAGCTCAACTGCTGTTACGAGTTCTTGTACGGCTTGATTCACTGCGATTGTATTGTTGCGCTGTTCCTCTATGGCCGTTTGGGAGCGTTTACTCAGTTCAACAGAATGATGAGCGCTGCTTTCTACTGTTTCGCCTTTCTCTTTTATCTCGCGTACCAGTCCTGCTGTGGTATCAATAAAATCATTTACCGAATGAGCGAGCTCGGTCACTTCATCTTGACCTGGGAGGTCTAAATGTTGGGTGAGGTCACCACCGCCGTGACTGATATTGGACATTTTAGAATTAGCAGTTTGTAAGCGATTAAGTACGCGGAAGGTTTGCCATAAGAGCAAGCCGGCAATGATCGCTGTGAGGGCTGTTGCCATGCCGACGCCTTGCATCCGAGAGGTATGCAGCGCGCTTGATATTGCACCTTCAAGGTCGGTGTAGATGCCACCAAATATGGATTCTACTTCATGAATACTGCTGCGAAGTTCACCGCGTAATCCTGAGTTTTGGTCTAAGCCACGTTGCTGGAGCGCTTCAGCAAGGGCATGGGCGGTATCTTCAAAAGTTCTGACGCTGTCTGCAGCAGGCAGATTGACTTGCTGCATATAGCTGTGAGTATTTTTTAGGCTTTCGCGCAGTAGAGTTTTTGAGTTGAGGTCGTAACTATTTTGGAAGTCGTTTTCTAACAAGATCAGGTTCAATATCTTTGATATCGCTTGGCTATCACCAGTGTTGGCGACTTTCTGTTGGAGCGCTCTTTCTGCCTGATTAAAAGCTCCGCGTAAGCCACTGTCTTTATCAAGGCCAATTTTTTTATCGAGCTCTACCAGTGCGATCAGTTTTTGTTGGTAAATATCTAGTTGATCTTGTGCTGTGCCTAAGTCTTTTTGAACTTCTGGGGCGTAGGTTAATTGCGATGCAAGTGAGTCGATATTGTTACGCATAAGAGCAATACGTTTTTCAAACTTATCCACGTATTTGAGCTGTTTGCGTAAGAGAAAGTCTTTCTCGTGTCGACGTAGCATTAACATGTCGTTGGTGAGGCCCTTGGCTACAGCGTATTGCTGACCCAAACCAGAAATTCGGCTACTGGTTTGCCAGAGCATCCAAGTCATTGCTGCCATAGCAACGATGACCAATAGGGAAACAAGAATAAAAGCGCGGCGGATAGACATAACTACCTCCTTGTCGTGGGCTTACTTCCATGTCATTAAATTGTAATAAAATTGAATATAGACAGAGATTGGATATGTTGCCAAAAAATTGTAGGAGGTTTTTTCAAGAGGATATTATTAAACAATAAAAGCCAATCAGAAGTCTAAATGCGACTATAGATGCTTGCGTGCTTCGTTGGCGCGGTAGACTAGCAAGCCACTTTGTCACGAGGTTTAAAAGATTTGAGAGGGCTTTTCCAGACAGTAAATCCATAAATGCTAACGCATTGTAAATCAGGTTGCTGGAATGTCTAGGTTGACCTGAGGTGTGGCAAAAAGTAAGGACATACTGTTTGGGGCAGTGTACTGGCGGCATAAAAAAAGGCCGCTAAGCGGCCTTTTCATTAAAGAGATGGACAGAACATCTCGTGTAGGGTGTGAATAATCCTTTTCGCAGTATCCCCCTGAAGTGAATAGTAGATGGTTTGTGATTCCCGACGGGTTTTCACTAATCCATCTTTCCTAAGTACAGCCAGATGTTGCGATAAAGCAGACTGGCTTAAATCTAGGCAATTATTCAGTTCTGTGACAGACAGTTCTTTTCCATCCAGATTACAAAGAATGAGTAGTCGACTCTCATTGCCTAGTGCTTTCATCAATTTTGCAGCCTTGCTCGCATTGGATTTCATCATCTCCAATGTTTCCGAGTCTAAAGGTGCATTTACGGTCTCGTTCAAGTTAACACTCCGAAGCGCTGTATTGTTTTTATCTATGGGCTCACAAAGGATTAGCCTATGAACTCTCTGGTTCATTTGTTTGACTTAATCCAGACTTCATCCCCAATTTGCAGCTTCTGTCGATTTTTATATCAACTTATAGTTATGGATAGTGCATTTTTTATAACAAACTGAATGATACCTTAGAACACCTTATATTCGCAATTTGACTATTATTTATTTTATATATTAGTATATTCTAATGTTATTGTATTTAGTCATATCGAGGCATCAAATGCGCTTTAATTTTCCTTGGTTGGTCTTACCAATACAGAAACCCAAAGCTATTTTTACATTGGTGTTTTTGTTGGTTTTGATTGCTTTGTTACAGATTTCAAGCATAAAAATAGATACAGACCCAGAGAATATGCTGCCTCACGACCAGGCTGATCGTGTGTTGCATGATGAGGTGAAGCAGCGTTTTAGTTTACATGACATGATTGTGGTCGGGATTGTGAATTCCCTACATGAAAAAGGGGTATATAACCCTGCAACACTATCGGCGCTGTATGATATTTCAACAGCAGTTGATTCGATAGAAGGGGTTATTCGTCAAGATCTAATGGCTTTAAACACGGTTGATAACATCAGCCAGTCATTTGAGCAGGATGGCGCAATCTTGTTTGAATGGATGATGAAAACTCCCCCTTCAACTCAACTTGAAGTAGACACAATTCAAGCCGCGGTCGAGCGCCTCCCTCTGTTAAAAAATACCTTGGTATCGGCCGATGCCAAAGCGGCGGCGATCTATATTCCGATCATTGATAAGTCAGAAAGCTACCGTTTAGCGAATGAAATTCAAGCGGTTATTGATGGGTTACAACTGAAGTATCCAGATTCAGGTAACGAATTTCATATTGCGGGTTTACCTGTTGCAGAAGATACCTTTGGTGTTGAGATGTTTATCCAGATGGCCATTTCTGCACCCTTAGCCGGTTTGATGATTTTTGTGTTGATGTGGTTTTTCTTCCGTTCTCTATTGCTGATTACTGCACCTATGCTGGTCGCTATGGCTACGGTGATTATCATTATGGGCGTATTGATCGGGCAGGGCCATACAGTACATATCATGAGTTCGATGATCCCTATTTTTTTGATGCCTATTGCTGTCGTAGATTCGGTGCACTTACTTTCTGAATTTTCTGATAGATATAAACCGGGGGAAGATCCTAAGCAGGCGTTACAGGAGGTACTAGGTCATCTATTCACACCGATGCTATACACATCGATTACATCTGCAGTGGGTTTTGCTTCTTTAGCGTTAACCCCGATTCCACCTGTACAGGTTTTTGGCCTGCACGTTGCGTTTGGCATTATGTTGGCCTTTGTTCTGACTGTTTTTCTTGTGCCAGCATTTATCGTGAGTCTATCGCCACAGCGTTTACAAGTGCTTAAAGATCATTCGGTGAGAGAGGATTCATCGCAAAATCTAAGTTGGCTACTGAGCGCTGCGGGGCGTTTCTCTACCAACCGCTCTAAGGGGATCTTAATTGTTTTTGCGTTGATATCAGCGTTATCGGTTTATGGTGTAAGTACCATTCAAATTAACGATAACCCAGTGCGTTGGTTTAAAGAGGATCACCGCCTACGTATAGCCGACCAGGTTATGAACGCTCATTTTGCCGGGACTTATAATGCATACCTTGTGCTGGAGAAACCGTCTGAACAATTAGGTGAATCGTTTTGGCAGGAGCTAACAAGCCAGTCGTTGCCAGAGGCGGTAATGCTGAAAATAACTCAGCTGCGAGCAGAGACGCAGGCGTATTCACCGAGTAAACGTTTACAGGCGCTTGCCCTTGCATTCGATGATCTATCGTTTGATGACCCTGTTCATGAAGACTTTTGGCTGAGTTTTCTAGATAAGGTTGAAGCAGCGCAGCAAGAGGCAAAGTATTTTCTTTCACCTGAAGGTTTAGCGTATCTAGATCAGCTACAGAGTTACTTAGATCAATCTGAGCTGGTGGGTAAAACTAACTCTCTAGGTACTTTACTTAAAACGGTGAATCGTGAATTAAGAGGTGGGGAGGATGATCAGTTTAAATTGCCTGCTGATGCTTCTGCGGCCGCTCAAACGGTCTTGAGTTTTCAATCGTCCCATCGACCTGACGATCTTTGGCACATGGTTACACCTGAGTACGATGCCACTTTACTGTGGCTACAGCTTAGTAGCGGTGATAACCAAGATATGAGCCAAGTAATTGAGCTGGTCGATCGCTTTGTGTCTGAAAACCCTTTACCGCAAGGTGTCGAGATGAACTGGGCGGGTCTGACCTACATTAATGTCGTTTGGCAAGAGCAGATGGTAAACGGCATGTTGAATAGCTTGATTAGCGCATTCTTCATGGTGTTGTTGATGATGGTTGTGCTGTTTCGTTCTATAAAGATCGGTTTACTCGCTATGTTACCGCTCACGGTTACCATCTTATTTATCTATGGTCTGATCGGTTTTATCGGCAAGGACTATGACATGCCGATCGCCGTTCTCTCAGCGTTGACCCTAGGTTTATCGGTCGATTTCGCTATCCACTTTTTGGAGCGCTGCCGTGCTATCTATCGACGTACTGGCAACTGGCCGAAGACAGTTAATGAAGTCTATCAAGGGCCTGCTAGAGCGATTAGTCGCAATGCGGTCGTGGTCGCGGTTGGATTTACACCTTTGCTCTTCGCACCGCTGGTACCTTACATCACAGTTGGTTTTTTCTTGGCTTTAATCATGAGCATCTCTGCGATTGTTACTGTGATTTTACTGCCAGCTGTTATCCACTTGATTAGCAATAAAGCCTCACTTTTTGGTGATCCAAAGAGAAGCGTATCCATAGAGGAAAAGCAAAATGTATAAACCTAACTTTTTAAAAACAACGCTCTTTGTGGCTTTGTTCTCTGTGTTAGTTGCTAATGCAACCAACACGTTGGCCGTAGATTTAACGGATGCGAACGAGATTGTTGCAAAGGCGAATTTAACAGCATATTACGCCGGTGATGACGGCCGCTCTGAAGCTCGGATGTTGATAAAAGACAGCCAAGGCCGAGTGCAAAAACGTCAGTTTACGATCTTAAGAAGAGATAGGCAGGATGGTGGTAAGCAGGATTTTCTGGTTGTCTTTAGCCGTCCATCAGATGTGAGAAATACAGCGTTTTTAGTTGCTAAAACTCCCGGTAAGGATGATGACCGTTGGTTATATCTTCCAGGGCTAGATTTGGTTAAACGTATCTCTGCTGGTGATAAACGAACTAGCTTTGTTGGCTCACATTTCTTTTATGAGGATGTATCTGGACGTGGTATCGAAGAAGATACCCATCAATTGATCGAAACAGGTGAAAGCTACTATCAAATTAAAAGTACGCCTATAAAAGCTGCAGAGGTTGAGTTTAGTAGTTATTCCACATGGATAAATAAACAAAATTATCTGCCGGAAAAAATTGAATATCTCGACGATAACGGCCAGCTCTATCGCCGCATTGAGGTAATCAAAAGCGACGAGATTCAAGGCAATATCACCGTAATCCAATCTAAGGCGATGGATCTGCGTAGTGGCGCTGAAACGATCATGGAGTTCCGTTATCAAAAATATGATCTAGGTATGGAGCAAGCTGTGTTTTCAGAACGTTCATTGCGTAAGCCGCCTCGCCAGTGGCTTCGGAGGCAGTGATGATTCGGGCAAGCTTATTTCTATTAGGCCTTATGGCCGTTAGTTCTGCAGCTCAAGCTGATGATTGGGAGCAAAGTGATTGGGATGAAGAGGCGAGTGAAACTCTTCAGTGGCATGGATTTATCGAAATGGGAGCTGGTGGGCGATTAAGCAACGATCCTGTTCTAGCTGAAGCTAAAACCCTAGCTGAACTCCGAGGACGGCTAGAAACGGAATACTTCTCGAACGATAGCCGTTATAGCTTCAAAGCTGACCTCTACACAGACGGGGTGGAAGGAGCGACTGAATTTAATCTAAGGGAAGCATTGGCTGATCTACAACTTAGTAATTCGTTGGATCTGCGTTTAGGACATCAGGTATTAACCTGGGGAACGGGTGATCTATTGTTCCTGAATGATCTATTTGCAAAGGATTGGCAGTCATTTTTTTCTGGGCGCGATGATGAATACTTAAAAGCGCCATCGACCAGCATCAAACTTGCTTACTATGGCAATAAAGCGAATTTAGATCTGGTGTGGACGCCAGTTTTTACTAATGATCAATTTATTAATGGTGAGCGCTTTTCCTATTTCTCACCTTTGGCTGGTCAGCAGGTAGCCTCTCCTGAATATACGTTGGTTCCGGATTATCCCCAAGAGAGGTTTTCTAACGGTGAATTCGCGGCGCGTTTCTATGGGAATGCGCAATGGGGAGCGAGTAATACCGAATGGGCTTTATATGCCTATAGAGGTTTTTGGAAACGGCCCAATGCACTGAACGTCCAAGGCCATGCCTATTTCTCGCCACTAAGAGCTGTTGGGGCAAGCTTAAGAGCGAATATTGGGAAGGGAATAGGGCAGGGTGAAATTGCTTGGTATAAGGGTGAAGACGATCAAGGATCAAATCCGCTGCTACCCAATAACCAAGTGCGCTTTCTAGTTGGATATGAGCAGGAGCTATTGCCGAAATTTACAATAGGGCTGCAGTATTATCTTGAACACACACAAGATTATGACGCGCTGATCGCTAATGATGGCAACTCACCTTATCGATCTGATCAGAACCGAGAGCTATGGACCCTACGCCTAAATTATCGGGCTTTACAGGATAATCTAACACTCGGTTGGTTTAGTTTTTATTCACCGACAGATGATGATTACTATCATCGACCTTCGGCAAAATATCGTTTCAGTGATGAGTTACAACTGATCGTTGGCGCGAATCTTTTTGGTGGTCAAGAAGCACATACATTCTTCGGTCAGTTTGAAGATGCATCTAATCTGTATGCGAGGATCAGGTGGGGTTATTAATGCTAAATCAGTTATGATCATCTTTCCTAGAAGCTATGGTTATTTTGAATAAGCCACATGAATAAATCAGATAAAAAACTAGAAAAAACACTCCGTGAAACGCTGACCGACGTTTGTGATATTGCGTTGGAATCAGTACCAGGCTTTTGCTGGATTACTCATAAAGTGGATTTTTCTCGTTACCCTGAATCCCTAAAGGTTGTTGCTGTCTTTGATGATGAATCACTTCTAACGCTTGCTAGAAACGCCCATGAGGATCAGTTTTTAAAAAGTTTAATCACCGAGAAGCTGGCTCAAGCGGGAGTAAAGCTCAATAAGCCCACCCAACAGATTATTTTTGATTCAGAAGAAGCCTGCGAAGAGGTTTGTGGCGGAGATTGGAACTTAAGGCTTAGTCGTTTATAAAGCTCCTTCTACCCATATAAAAAGCTCTAATTTGTTGTTGCTTACGTACAAACCTCAGTTTTATTTGGGGAGATCTCTGTGTCAGTACAAGAATGTGTTTGCTTTGTTTTAACGACGGACGACCAGGTTTTATTTGAACATCGCTGGGCTGATGATAAAACTGGGACAGCAGCTATTAATATACCGGGTGGGCATATAAAACCAGACGAATCCCACATACAAGCCTTGAAGAGAGAAGTAGAGGAAGAGCTTTCAGTTATACCGTTATCTTATAAGTTTTTAGGTTCGCATCCATTTGCAGCGTCGCCAGATCAGATGTTGCATTATTACCTAGTTGATAAATGGGCTGGAGAGGTGATGGCACTGGAGGCGCAAGATGTAGAGTGGGTTAAGCCTAGTCACAAGTTAAGTATCAGCGAAGCGGATAAAAAAGCGTTAGTAGCTGCTGAGTTAATGTGAGAAGCATCTAATAATGCATAATCCTTTGAGCAGGCTGAGGGTTTCAGCCTGCAGATGGAGAGCTGGCAGGTAATAAAATTAAGCGCGTTTTACAAACTTAGCTGTCACCATCATATCGCCTGCACCATCTACTTTGCAGTCAAGCTCGTGATCTTTACCTTCAACGATACGTTTGATTACCGCTTTGGTACCGATCTTCAAAACGATAGAACTGCCCTTAACCTTAAGGTCTTTGATCAAAGTCACCTTATCGCCATCAGCTAGCTGGGTGCCGTTGGAATCCTTAACAACAAAGACTTCCTCTTCAGCATCTGTTTCAGCAGGGTTCCATTCATGAGCGCATTCAGGGCAGATCAATAGCTCTTGATCTTGGTAAACAAATTCAGAATTACACTCAGGGCAAGGTGGTAAAGACATACTTTCTACTTCTGTAAATTAGTTGAGCGTGAATGGTAATAGTTCTAGTAAAACTAAGCGAGTGGTTTGCACCTCTGAGATTACGAAAATAATGAGTTAATTGAGATGGATCGCACTTTTAGCTTACTTTTTCAGAAGGTAGGTTCTGACAATAAGTGGCTAAACCAGTTAGCCTAGCTTTGACTTTCTATACAAGTAAGAAAGTAGAGTTGAGCTTTCCTTCTGCGGATTAATCCCCGCCGCCACCGGAATCCCCACCGCAACTTGCGTTGTCTCTGTTATTGCATTTGCTATCCGAATCGGATGAGAAAAAATCGATATCTATTCCCCAGCCATCTTCATCACCGCCGTTATTCCGTGAGGATCGATTTCGATTAAAGGTTGCTAAGAAAATGCCTACAGCAAGGCAAAACAAAACTTCTGGGGTGAAGCTATTGTGATAGCCATATGCGACAGAGGCCGCAATTATTATGACTCCAAGGCTGCGTAAGCAGAAAAATAGCTTGCCGACGAGAAGACCACCGATGAAAAATATTACACAGCCTAAAACGATACCATCGGTATACAGTGCGTATAAACCAACAGCGGTTAATAGATATCCAATTATATTCATATAGGTAATGTCCTTATTATCCGTTGTGGAGGATCTTAACGGGTATAGTCTTCTATCTCTTCGTATGCATCTGCAGATATACGTTTGCCTAGCATTCTCATCTTCTGCATCTGTTCTGGGTTTTCATTTCCCCAGAAATTCTTCCAAGATGCTAGGGAGTCCCACTTGGCAATGGTGATCACTTCGTCTTCATTTTCAACGGACTTCAGCATAAAGCTGCCCAGGGCACCCTCAACCGTTTCATGGATCTGATTGGTAGTATTGGTCCAGATCGCTTTAAATTCTTCGAAGTTCTCTGTTGGAACCTGCCATCGATAAACAACTCTTACCATTTCAATCTCCGATATCTCTTTTCCTGACTACGACTTCGAGGGTTAAAATGTATCTTCGTGGCCTTCTAACTCGGGTTGATCGTAAATATAAAGTTTGTAGTGTTCGCCTAGTTTAGAAATGACTTTCTGTACTAAAAGGCCGTTAATATTATCGGACTTGATTTGAAAGCGCATACTGGTAAAGGTATCTAGAGCGACCTTTTCCTCACCCTCATAGATCCAAATCCAAGCATCACCTTGCACACCCGACTCTACATTTGAGAATGTTTGTTGTACAAGCTGAAGTAACTCGGGATAGATATCGTAGTAACTAACATCGGATGCTATATCGCCATAGATCATGATTACCTCTTTCTATAGCAATAGATTTGAAGCGATTGATTGATAGAATTTAATAGCCGCTGAACTGAAGATTAAAGTAACAAAGCAACTTGAAAGAGTACTTCCATGTAAAAATCCTTTTCAATGTAATCCGTTATTAAAGTCGGTGACCCAAATTATTCATCAGCATACATGCGAAGCGCGTTTAAGCATAATCCTTACGATGCCCGCGCTTCTGAGTCTTAGGTTTGTAATGAACCGCTGTAGAGCAGTTTCGGCCATTACGCTTTGATTCATAAAGGGCTTCGTCGGACTTTTTCATGACCGCCATTGGGTCAGGAATTTCAGGTGTTTTTTCACAGAAGCCTATGCTGATGGTGACACTGACTATTTCAGTCTCCGGTGCATTTTTTCGCATCTTTTGGCCCTGTTCGTTATCGTCTGGGCGGTCATTATTACGAATATGCATGGGATAATTGGCGATGGTTTCACGCAGTTGTTCTATATAAGGCAGGGCTTCTGCTTCGCTTTTACCTGGGAATACCAGCGTGAACTCTTCA
The DNA here is from genome assembly GCF_047778095.1 of Neptuniibacter sp. QD48_11. Classification (GTDB taxonomy): domain Bacteria; phylum Pseudomonadota; class Gammaproteobacteria; order Pseudomonadales; family Balneatricaceae; genus Neptuniibacter. Next base: position 2,401,487 of record NZ_CP180551.1, on the reverse strand, counting down.
CCTCCATAGCGGTAGGCTTTACCGCCACCACTGACTTGGTTGAGTTTGGCTGCAACCATTTTCAAAACTTGGTCGCCGACATCATGGCCGTAGGTATCGTTAAACTTTTTAAAATGGTCGATATCACACATCGCTAGTGTGTATTTTTTGCCTAGGGTTGAGAACTTATCAAGCAATGCGCGACGGGCAGGAATGCAAGTGAGTTCATCAATAAATGCCATTTGATAAGAGTTTTGAACAACCGAAATAGCCAGTGCAATCATGCTTGCCGAAATAAATAGCGCAGAGATCATCGGCTGGTGGAACCAACTCAGCATGATTAGGGCAGACAATAAACTCGCTAGTAAAGCGGCATCTGTATAGGTCTTCCTAAAGACAAACGAGAGCATAATTGGCACAAGGCCAAGGCCAAATGCCAGTGCAGCTGCTTGGCTTAGGTAATACTCGTGCAACAGCATTTCTAACATCATCATCGGCAGATTCGCTAGGTAGAGTCCTAAGGAACCATTGGACCAAATTAGATATAAAACCCCGTAACTAATCAGGATGACAGACAGCCGGATGATACCGACAGGGGTAAATAACCCCCGCTCTTTATACAGCGCAATGCAGCCAAGATGGAAAGGGAGCAGTATCGATATGCAGCTGAACAGAACAAAGGCATCTGGCTGATTCAAACTGGTTTGGAGCCCATTCTGAATCAACCAATAGGCTCCACAAAGATTTACTGCGGCAAATAAGATGCGACTGCGGTTAAAACCGTAGCCTAATAGCGCAACAATGATCGCTAGAGGATAAGGCGTCAGAGTGAGAATCTGTTGGTATTCCTCACTCAATTGAGCGGTAATAGGTAATAACAGGCCTGCCGCACATAGCAGAATAAAAGAGGGCAGTATTAAACCGGCAGATCGCAATAGCATGTATATCTATAAAATTCTGAAGCTAAATAAGATTCGTTATTGTATCTGCATCACAAATAAAAATATTGTTTTTAGACAACAAAATGAAGGAAGTTAAACAAGCCGGATATATTCCGGCTTGTTTTTGTGGCCTAGCACAAGAGGCGGGGAAGCTAGGTCGATGGGAAGCGGATTAAATTAGCTCGCTTGGGTGCTTTTAAAACCTAAAAATTTCGCAACCATCATAGCTGGGCACCAGCCAGTTAGTGCCGATTGGGTCAGACTCACACCTACGATAGCCGTTACGATTAATAACGCTTGCGGTGCTTGTAAGAACATCACTGGAGCAACTGTTAGCATCACCACGCATCCAGCAATAATGTGCAGGCCTTGGTTTATAGTCATGCCTTCACAATTGCAACTTTCTGCTTTTAACCCCAGCTTCTGAAAAATAAACACGGCAGGGCACCAGCCGGTAAAAGCTGATTGGAATAAGTTAAGGCCAACAAAACCGGTGAGGTAGTACCAGTTAGCATTCACGTAAGTACCTAAAACTAAGCTAGCTAATATGACACTGCCAGCCATCAGACGAAGCGCGGCGTTAAGAGACATGATGATTCCTTTAAGTAGAAAGTCGTTAGAAATATTATATATAAGTTATATCTAATATAAAGATCGGGCTTAGTTCAAGTTTTTATAATTAAATGTAGTGAAAGCATGCTTTGTTATAAGGCAGAGAATAAACGAACTGGAAAACCTTCAGTTTAGGATCCAGACTGCAAGTATAGAGAGAGGAATATCAACCACTTGCTGGTGAGGAAGAGATGGATAGGTTACTGGTTAATATCGATTTTAAACACGATAACTCCAGCCTTATAGAGAAAGCAGTAAACCTAGCTGAACAACATTCTGCTTTTCTAGAGCTGTTTAGTTGCTGTTACAACCGCTCGCTCAAACACAGTCACATGTTTGATTCCAAGCAAGAATTAAAAGCCGAGCATGCCTACGTTAAACAAACCGAAGCCAAGCTTGAAGAGCTTTGCCTAAATATCGAAGCTTTAGGTATAAAAACGGGGTTTGATGCCAGTTGGAATCGTCATACTGGTGAAGGGATTGTTCGAAAGGTTCTGCGTTTCCAACCAGATTTAGTTCTTCACTCAATTCAGCCGCATACTCGATTGGGCCATTACCTATTTGCCCCTGTTGATTGGCAACTAGCGAGAAAATGCCCCGTACCTGTTCTGTTTGTGAAGCAGCGACCTTGGGGCGACCATAAACGTGTTGTGACTTGTATCGACCCCTTACATAAAGGTGATGAGAAAGGTGTATTAGATCGGGAACTGATACAGCGAACCCGTGAAATGATGGATGATGGCCATAGCGAGTTAAGGATTTTGCATTGCTATAACACCTTACCCCAAGAAGTGATTTTTGATGAGCATGTGGTTACAGACTACGAAGCGTTGCAGAAGCGAGTGGAACGAAGTCACTTTAGCTCCTGTGATGAACTGCTCCAAGAATACGGATTGAGTATCGAATCTGATCTGGTCGACATCATCAAAGGCGAAGCGGATCTGACCATCAGCAACTATGCAAAACACAATAAAATCGATGTGGTTGTGATGGGTGGTGTGGCCCGTACTATTCTGGATCGGTTATTAGTCGGCAGCACAACGGAGCATGTAGTCGATCATGTGGATTGTGACGTGATGATCGTTAAACATCCCGATTTTGTTTGCCCTGTACCAGAATCATGAGGGTATTTATTGGTGTTATTTTGCCTTCGTCGTTTCAGGCATTAGTAATTTTTATTATTGCCAGTATGAATCAAGGTAATGGTTCCTGGGCTGGCTTGGCTGCTTTTTTGATAGGCATGTTCGCCATCCCTATTACCTTGTTAATTAACGGGCTCTACGTTTGGAAGAACCCGCAACATAATTTATTTTAGGTGATGGGGAAGTGCTTTACTTTTGTGGTGATGGCACCATTTTTCTGTATTTTGACCCTGTTTTTATAGATTTTAGTTTATTGCTCTAGTACTTCTAGTAAGCGTTTTAAGCTTTTGTCCATCTGAATTTTCTCCTCTTCAGAGAAGGCGCTCATTAACCGGTCAAGGTTATCAACGTGGGCGCTTACTGCTTCGTTAATCAGTTCTAAACCCTCATCGGTTAATTTAACCAACATGCTGCGCGCATCTTCGGGATTAGTGCAGCGGCTGATTAAACCCCTTTTTTCCAATCCTTTAAGACGATGGGTCATTGTGCCAGAGGTCACCATCAGGGTAGAAAACAGCGCGGTCGGTGCTAAGCAATAGGGTGAGCCAGATCGGCAAAGTGTTGCCAGAACATCGAACTCCCAGTAGTTAAGTCCATATTCTAAAAAGGTTTTTTCTAGCCTTTGCTGCACTAATGCCGAGCTTCGTTTGATACGCCCCGTTACGGACATCAGCTCAGAATTAAGCTCTGGTCTTTCTGATTTCCACTGCGAAATTATCTTATCTACGGCATCCGCTGATTTATCTGTCATTTGCTACACCTGAAAATTTATCTTGATATCAAGATAGTTTGCTGTCATTGTTTAATTATATCTTGAATTCAAGATAAATTCTTCATCGATATAAAATAACCAAGGTGACGAGGATGATCGGTAAATTACTTAACAGCGTGAGCATTGTTGTAACGGCACTAGCACCCATAATTTGGGGCTCGACTTATATCGTTACGACCGAGCTTTTACCTGCTGATCGTCCTTATACCGCTGCATTGATTCGTGTACTTCCTGCGGGGCTCTTGCTGTTATTGATGAGTTTTTATCTGCCTAAGCGCAAAGAGTGGGGCAGGTTGATCATTCTCTCCGCGCTAAATATTGGACTGTTCCAAGGGTTATTGTTTGTAGCCGCATATCGCTTACCCGGCGGGATCGCCGCTGTTGTCGGAGCTATTCAGCCATTATTGCTGATGTTGTTGATCTGGCTGGTGGATAGCAAAGCGCCACGTTTACTTACAGTGATTGCAGCCATCTTTGGTGTTATCGGCATGGCTGCACTGCTTCTGTCGCCGAATGCTGAGTGGGATCTATGGGGAATTATTGCGGCATTTCTTGGCGCGTGTTCCATGGGGGCCGGAACCTACTTGGCGAAACGTTGGCATAGCTCGCTTCCGGTATTGGCGTTTACCGGCTGGCAGTTATTGCTGGGTGGGCTGATGTTGCTTCCCGCTGCTTATTTTCTAGATCCTGCTCTGCCTACGTTGGGCAGTACAGAAATACTAAGTTACGCCTACCTTTCCATATTCGGAGCGTTAATCGCTTATCTACTGTGGTTTAAAGGTATCGCGACACTGCCGCCAGTCGCAGTGTCATCTTTAGGACTGCTGAGCCCTGTTACTGCAGTGGTACTGGGCTGGTGGTTGTTAGATCAAAGCTTACAGGGCTTTGCATTACTTGGGCTGATCACAGTGTTGGTCAGCATTTTAGTCGTGCAAATCTCTTCATCATCTAAATCTATTTCACGTTCTCAACAGCCTGTTGTTGCTGAAGCTAAAGAGTAAGGAGTTGTTATGAAAGATATGATTACCCAACTGATTGAAACCCGTGCCTCAGTAGCACGTTACGATGCAGACAAGCAGCTATCAGATGCTCAGCTTAAAGAGCTGTTGCGATTAGCGACGCTATCGCCTTCGGTTTACAACATGCAGAACTGGAAGTTTATCGTTGTCTCTAGCGAAGAAGCCAAACAGAAACTGCATCCAATCGCTTTTAATCAGCCTCAAATTCTAGATGCATCAGCCACAGTGATTATCTGCGGCACACTAAAAGGCTATCAGCAGTTGCCGAAACAGCTAAGCCCAGTGGTAGAGGCCAATATCATGTCGCAAGATGTAGCGGATGGTTGGGTCGAAATGGCGACTAATGCTCATGAAGGTAATTACACCCTTCAGCGAGATGAGGCACTACGTTCGGGTTCATTAGCGGGTATGACCATGATGTTGGCGGCTCATGGCATGGGTATCGCATCAGGTGCAATGACGGGTTTCGATCCAGGTCAGTTACACGCTGAGTTTGAGCTTGAAGAGACTGATATCCCAGTAATGCTGGTAACGCTTGGCTACCCTGCAAAACAGAGCTGGCCGCAGAAACCACGTCAGCCAATGGAAGATGTCACTATGTTTGTTTAGTGTTGCACCTAAGTGGTGCGGTTGTTAGTAAGTGGTGCCATGCATGCTGTATTTTTGTGCGCTGCGGTAATTCTTTGTAATTTATAGATAAATCGTATTTTCCTTATAAACTTCATGGTTTAAGGCTTTCAGCCCTTTTTTGCAAAGCTGGCTTGTTTTTTGCGACTGCGTAATCAAGTTTTTCGCTTTCTAGGGGGATATGACATGAAAGCACTTAAAAAGACTAAGCTACTTAGGTGGGGACCCGTAGTAGCTTTAGTTCTATCGTTGCCAGTACAAGCGGCTGAAGAGCTGGTTGATGCAAAGGTGTGGATCGATAGTTTATGGGTAATTCTTGCTGCTGCTTTAGTCTTTCTAATGCAGGCTGGTTTTACCGCTTTAGAAGCTGGATGTATCAGAGCTAAAAATAGTTACAACGTCGCTATAAAAAATATAGCTGACTTTGTTATTGCCTTTTTAGGCTTCTGGTTGCTTGGCTTTGGCATAATGTTTGGACTTGATAGTGGTGGATTTATAGGCGAATTTGTTTCGGCTGATCACCATATATCTGGCCCTCAAGATTATGCCTTCTTCCTATTTCAGGCAATGTTTGTAGGTACTGCCGCGACTATTGTGGCGGGTGCAGTCGCTGAAAGGATGCGCTTTCAGGACTATTTATATATCTCTGTGCTGATCTCTTGTGTGATCTATCCGGTGTCCGGTCATTGGATCTGGGGTAGTGCCCTAGTTGGCGGTGATGGCGGTTGGTTAGAGCAGCAAGGTTTTGTCGATTTTGCAGGTTCTACAGTTGTCCATTCTGTTGGTGGATGGGTTGCCTTGGCTGGTGCTTTGGTTTTAGGGCCGCGTTTAGGACGATTTAATGATCGAGGTGAAGTTCAGGACATTCCAGGCCATAACCTAGTTTTGGCAACCTTAGGTGTTTTCTTACTATGGTTTGGCTGGTTTGGCTTTAACGGTGGCAGCACATTAGCCGTTAACGAAGATGTCCCGATGATTTTAGTGAACACCAATCTATCTGCGGCTGCAGGTGGTTTGACTGTGCTATTAATCTCTCTGGTCATGGATGAAGGTAAAGTTAACATCCTCAAGGTACTCAATGGTGCCTTAGGTGGTCTTGTAGGTATTACGGCAGGTTGCCAGGTTTTAGGCCCTTGGGGCGCCATTATCACAGGTATTTTCTCAGGCATGGTTCTTTATATGGCTGAGTATGTATTACTAAATTGGATGAAGGTTGATGATCCAATTGGTGCGGTGGCTGTTCATGGCGTTTGTGGTGTTTGGGGAACGATTGCTTTGGCGCTATTCGCTCCAATTGAAAACTTACCTCTAGATAGTCGTTTTGATCAGTTTGTTGTGCAGCTAACCGGTGCGTTTAGTGTCTTTGTCTGGGCGTTTACAACAGGTTTGATCTTCTTCTGGTTACTGAGAACGTTTGGCAAATTGCGTATCTCTCCAGAAGAGGAGCAGGTAGGACTTAACGTCGCAGAACACAATGCCAGAACTGCATGGTTAGATACCATGAATACCGTACAGAAGATTATTGCTAGCCGTGACTTGAGCTTAAGAGCAGAGGTTGAAGCTGGAACTGAGGCAGGTGAAACAGCGCAAGCATTCAATGCTCTTCTAGATCAATTGGAACAAGCGGTAAATACTATGGCTCAGGTCTCCCAGAGGGGACTGCACGCAGCTAAAAGGGTTAGATCAGCCTCTCAGTCTACGGCGATGGGTATGGATTCCCAAACTTATGAGACCGAAGCTGCGACTGAACTTATGCGGGAATTTGCCGTTACTTCAGAACAGACCGCAGTTAGCACTCAGCAGGGGGCTTCTGAGGTTAGTCGTGTATCGGATATGGTGAGTCAGGGTGAATCTGAAGTAGAGCAGGTGAAACTCAAAATTGACGAACTTGCAGATAATATCCTACAGGCTTCTCAATACACTGCGCGTTTGAAAGATGAAAGTCAGTCTATTGGTGAAATTATTCAACTTATTCAAACCATTGCAGAGCAGACGAACTTACTTGCACTTAATGCTGCGATTGAAGCTGCTCGTGCAGGAGATCAAGGGCGAGGGTTCTCGGTTGTATCTGATGAAGTGCGTGACCTAGCAGTACGTACTGAAAAAGCGACTAAAGAGATACAAAAGAAAATTCTAAGTCTACAAGGCGAGATCGGCAAATTAGACACGACTATGCAATCCGGTCAGCAAGTTGCAGAAGAGAGTGTCAATCGCTCTCTATCCGCCGCAGAATCTTTGCGTGCAATTACCCATTCTGTTTTACAGATCAATGATATGAACCAACAGATAGCTGTAGTTGCAGAGCAGCAGAAACAGTCATCTGAGATGTTAAAAGACCGATTACAGGGTATTCACACAGAAGCGAATAACGCCCAAGGTCTAAGTACTGAATTGGAAACGCATGCGAGTCACATGCATTCTGATATGGAGCAGCTGGAAAGCGTGGTAGCCAGCTTTAAAACCAATAGGCGCGCAGCTTAAAACTATAAATGGGAATGAACCAAAAGGCCGCATGATGCGGCCTTTTCTTTGTTTTAAGCGAGGTACGTTATTCTCAACTCGTTCAATACCGGCAATACCGAAACCATCAATAAAAGTGCCATCGAGATATTAAATACTCGTTGGTACTTTGCCTCTTTTAGGAAGCGTTTCAGCCCCGATCCAAAGATCAGCCATACGCCTACACAAGGGAAACTCACCACAAAGAAGGACAGGCTAATCACCATGACTTGCAGCAGCATCGTTGTATCTTGCGAGGTATAAGCCGCAATCGCGCCGGTCGCCATCACCCATGCTTTCGGGTTTACCCATTGGAAAAGTGCCGCCTGCATAAAGGTCAGCGGATTAGATTTCTGATCTCCCTCCATCGACGTAGGGGCAGAAGAAGCCACCAGCCACGCAAGGTAAAGCAGATAAGTCACGCCGAGTACTTTGATAATCTCGTGAATAATTGGAAACTTCTCAAATACTGCACTAAAGCCCAAACCAACTGCAACCACCATCAACGGGAAGCCCAAGCAGATACCTAGTAAGTGAGGCATGCTGCGCTTAACCCCAAAGTTAAGCCCAGAGGTCATAATCATAATATTGTTGGGGCCGGGGGTTATCGTGGATGAGATAGCAAAAACTAAAATCGCTAAATAGATTTCCATAAAAAGAGTTCCGTAACTTATAAGTTCTGTAACAGATAACTAAATACAAAAGTGGAAATGTTCGTAAGCTATATAGTGTCGTATAAGTAAAGTTCTAGGTGCAGAGGCAGAAAAGAGATAATTAACCGTCACAGATCCAACACAGTTACACTGTGATGGCATTAAAAGCGGTACAGATAGGCTCTAGCGTTTGATGGAAAGCCATTAGCGTTTACTGGATAGCCCCTAGCGTTTCATGGACAGACTCTAGTGTTCGATGGATAGGATCAGATAGATTATGATTAACCTTTTAGAGAACTATGGCTGAATCTTTGTGAATCGACTGAATCTGAATCTGCTGCGTGCATTAGTCATTATGCTGGAAGAGCGCAATGTAACCCGTGCTGCGGACCGGTTGCACCTTACGCAATCAGCGATGAGTCGACAGTTAAGTCAGCTGCGCGATCACTTTGCCGACCCACTACTGATTCGCGAAGGTAATGACTACCTGCTAAGTGTCAAAGCCAAAGAGCTACTGCCTAAAGTGCAGGCTATTCTGGCTGAGGTGGATGAACTAGGGGAAGGTGATAGTTTTAACCCCGCCGAGTGTGTGCGTCGATTCAGTTTTGCCTGTACCGATCATGTCGCGCAGTTTATCTTTCCTGATATTTTGCAAAAGCTCCGCCAAGAAGCACCGGGGATCGATATCAGCTACGAGATGTGGCGCCCCGAACTGTTGACACGTTTGGGCCAGCTTCCCCTCGATCTCGCTTCAACCACTACCAACAGTCTGCCAGAAAATGTACTGAGCATTCATATCGGCCAAGATAGCCCAGTGTGTTTGATGGCGAAAGACCATCCGCTCGCTGGTGAAAGCCTTACTATAGAAAAGATGCTCGAATACTCATTCCTGCGTTTAAACAGCGGTGGCGATAAAGACTCCTTCTTTGATCGTGCGCTGGAAGCCCAAGGCTTACAACGTCGCATCCAATTCGAAGTGCCATTCTTCTCCGCGGCGTTTCAAGTGTTATCTAGCGAACCGATGCTGATGATCCTTCCACAGCATATCGCTAGCAATGCTTTGGTGCACTTCCCTCTGAGTTATGCTGAACTTCCGCTAGATGAAGTGCCGCAGAACAACTACCACCTCTGCTGGCATGCACTTCACGATCAAGATCCAGCCCACCGTTGGTTACGCAATTTGATCGCAGATCTGCTCCGTGACGAGATGCATATCGACACTCATGCAACGGAATAGCACTTATCAAACAGGGTATGATTTTAAATCATAGTCGGTATTTGGTATTTGCATTTTTTTAATTCCTTACAGCTAACTACAATGCCTCCATCTACTGATCGAGGTGACTCCCATGACTCTGGCCATCTGGCTTTCATTCGTTGTTGTATGTCTATTAGGCACTATGTCTCCAGGCCCAAGCTTGGCGGTAGTATTGCGTCAGACATTAGGTAATGGCCGTAAACACGGGGTGATCACTGCGGTAAGTCATTCAACCGGCGTAGCGGTTTGGGCGATCTTAACTTTATGGGGTTTGGGCGTTGTGGTATCGGAACACCCAATGCTCTACCAAGTGATCACTTATGTCGGTGCTTTGTACCTAGCATGGCTTGGTTTAAAAGCGATACGCTCAAAAGGCAATGCTAACTTCGGTAAAGATAAAACCGTAGGCCCGTATTCAGAAGCGGTACGTGACGGGGTAATGATCTCTGTCTTAAACCCGAAACTGGCGTTGTTCTTTATCGCACTGTTCTCGCAGTTTGTATCGGCGGATCAATCGGTGACCGAAAAGCTGATTTATATGGGCACCGTGGTATGTATCGATATGCTGTGGCTATGCAGCGTAGCGGTAGTGCTATCGAAAGAGAAAGTCATTAAAGCCCTACAGAAAAAGGCTAAAGAGATCGATCAAGTGAGTGGTTTGGTGATGATTGGTCTAGCACTACGGATCGCTTTATAAGCGATCCGTTTTTTCGCCTTTCATTTTCTGGTATTCGGCTTACCAGTTCTTAAACTGCAGACCGTCGATCTCTTCCCACACAATCTCATCATTCAGACTGCGTACAATCTCAATCGACTCATTCAGGTCAGCGTGTTTAGTAAACGAACCTTTACGTTCATGCATCGGTACATCTACAAGAATCGAACCATCATCCTCAACCATAAACTGCAGCATCAGATTGTTCTCATCAATCAAGCCGATAAAGTTATCCGGCTCATTCAGCATACTCTGCATATGCACGATCACGTTCTCTAAGGTTTCAGATACAGCCTCATCCGAGCGCACATGCTTATCAGTAGAGTAGTCGGTGTAGAAAAATTTAAATGACATGGAGTAGAGCCTTAATGCTGACAAGAAAAGTTATATTATAACTTATTGTGAGATTATCTGGCTCTGTTACTTGATGTGAGCGGAGAAGATAGAAATTAAGCTTACAAAGCAAATTGTTAGTGTCACCTTGAGAATAATGCCTAATACACTATGTTTAACTAAAACGAAGCGGGGAGGCCACTATGTTCTTAACAAGATTAGTGTACACGAGCACAATCTCAGACAATTTTTCCCCACAGGACATAGAAGCCATCATAGAGGTTGCCCGCCGAAATAACAGGAAACAAAATGTGACAGGCATGCTCTGTTTCAATCGAAACTACTTTCTCCAGTGTCTCGAAGGTTCCCGTACACAGGTTAATAAAATCTATTACAATATTTTAAATGACCCTCGGCATAGTAATATCATCATGCTCGATTACAAAGAGATCTCGACAAGGGAGTTTTGTGAATGGTCGATGGGCTATATTCCGGAATCGAGTCTAACCGCACCTATTAATCTAAAGTTCTCGGGCACACCTGAATTCGATCCCTATAAAATGTCTGGAGAAAGCGCATTCCAAATGCTGCTAGCACTAAGAGAGTCTGTTCCATCGTTGTGAGATTAAAGGGCTCTCCTCCCTTTATTTGCTAGCCTCTAGCCACGGCCAGCCGTGGGAAACCAATGCCTTGTCCGATTAGCAAACGCCACCAGCGACAACATTACAGGCACTTCCACCAATACACCCACCACCGTTGCTAATGCTGCACCGGAATGCAGACCAAATAGGGAGATAGCCACGGCCACAGCTAACTCAAAGAAGTTAGAGGTACTGATCATACAGGCAGGGGCAGCGATGTTGTGAGGGAGTTTCATCCACTTCGCGGCAAAGTAGGCCAGTGAAAAAATACCGTAGGTTTGGATTAGTAGCGGGATTGCAATCAGCAGAATCGACTGCGGTTGGTTAACGATCTTCTCTGCTTGGAAACCAAATAAAAGAACTACAGTGGCTAGTAGGCCGAGGATCGACCAAGGCTTTAGCGTGGTTAAGAATGATTCTAGACGCTGGCCGTTATCTGCTTGTTCCAGTTTATGCCTTGTCCAGATGCCAGCAATTAGCGGCAATAATACGTATAGAACGACGGATAGCAGTAGGGTATCCCACGGCACGCTGATATCACTCACACCGAGAAGAAAGGCGGTGATCGGTGCAAAGGCAAACACCATAATAACGTCATTTACCGATACCTGAACCAAGGTGTAGTTAGGATCGCCTTTGGTGAGTTGGCTCCAGACAAACACCATTGCGGTACATGGAGCGACGCCCAGTAGAATCATACCTGCAATATATTCACTGGCACTTTCAGGGTCGACCAGATCTGCAAAGAGTACCCGGAAGAACAGCCAACCTAAGAGTGCCATAGAGAAGGGTTTAATCAGCCAATTTACCACTAGCGTCAGCGCGATACCTTTTGGTCGTTTACCAACATCTCGTAGCGCTGTGAAGTCGATCTGGACCATCATCGGGTAGATCATCACCCAGATAAATACAGCGACCACTAGATTTACATGTGCAAATTCTAGCGCTGCGATCTGCTCAAAGAAGGTTGGGATAAGATTTCCCAGTACGACACCCGCCAGAATACAGACACCTACCCAAAGGGTGAGGAAGCGTTCGAATATGCCCATAAAGCTAAAACCTAATCTTGTTTGATAAGAAAGAGAGTTTAGATTATATACGCAAAATCATATATATGTAATTCCATATATAAGGATCTCTGTTAATACAAAGGCTGATCTGGTAGCTACTTTCTGACGTAATTGTTCTCAATAGTTAATTCCTGCTTATAAACGTGGTGTTTACTTACACAGCTATTTTGAATGGTGTAAAAGCAGAGCGTATTACGCATTTTTGGCGTCTATTAACGGTGTAATACGCTTACTTAATAGAGCTGTATTCTTAAGCCTTTTGGGCGAGTACCTAAGTTTCATAGTAAAACTGATAAATAAAGGCCTACACTTTATGTGTGTACTGTTGATGGGAAAGGATTTTCAAAATGAACAGATTTGATGATGCTAGCTTAGATGATGGCGAGCTAGAAAAGCTATTCCCTAGGGCTTTTCTTTCCAGTAATAGTTGTTTTACAAATCTGTGGCAGATGCTGCATAAGTGCAATATAAAGTCAGAGCTTTATCCTAATACACAAAACGAGCAACTTGATAAAGTCATAGCAACGCATACGAGCTTTAATTCTTGGAGAGAAATGTATGAAACAGCTCTTGAAGAATATGCCGATCGATTGTGTTCTAAAGTAGACGACGATATCCAAACACACTGATCTTATCAGCCCTACCTTATCGTTTTTGGGATCAATTCATGATTTAGTGATATTTTTTATTCGTTAAAATTTTTGAGATTTATAGTTCGTTTTTTTTGAGCTATTAGTCACTAATTTTGGTCTATTCTGTAGTTCATGGACAAGTATTTGATGACGTTTTGGTGCTTTCAATGAAGAAGAATCTGCCAGTCACAGAAAATGAACAAACCTTCCCAGAACACGTTAAGCTAATTTCGACAACGGATAAGCGTGGTGTTATTACGCATTGTAATGACGCGTTTGTTCAGATTAGTGGCTTTTCTAAAGAAGAGCTTATCGGTAAATCACACAATATCGTTCGGCACCCTGATATGCCTGAAGCAGCGTTTAGCATTCTTTGGGATCATATTAAGGCCGGTAGGCCTTGGATGGGACTGGTAAAGAATCGATGTAAGAATGGTGATTATTACTGGGTTAATGCTTATGTCACGCCAATTACCCAAAATGGCGAGGTGATTGGTTATGAATCTGTACGTGTACCTCCCAATAGGGAAGATGTAAAACGTGCCGAAAAAATATACGCCAAAATAAATAAAGGCCAGTCATTTATAAGTCCTTTGAGTGGCCGTCTTGATCAAATAGGGCTTGTTGTTGCGTTACTTGTTTCTGTCGTTGTAGCTTTGGCTATCAGTGAGGCTGCAGGGCTCTATCTGTGGTCTGTTTTGGCTTTGGGATTTGTAGGATTACAGTTGTTTGGTCGTAAAAAAGAGCTTTCATCACTTAAATCCGAACTGTCTTTAGCTTTTAGCCATCCGGTTGCCGTAGCGACATATACTGATGATCCGGTCACTTTGGGTGATGTCAGGGTGTCCATTATGAGCGAAAAGTCTCACTTAACCACGGTGTTAACCCGTATAGAAGATTCCGCTGAGAATGTTGCTAATAACGCTGATGTTGCACACTCGCTTGCACAGGAGTCAGAAATCGATATGCAGCGCCAGCAAGCCGAGACGGATCAAATTGCAGCGGCGATGCATGAGATGTCTACTACCATTTCGGAAGTTTCCGGTCATATTCAGAGTGTTGCGGACAAAGCCGATAATGCCGATAAGTTGGCCATTGAAGGGCTGAATATGTCGGATTCCAATATCCAACAGATGCAGCACCTTAAAATGACCGTTCAGGATATCTCCGATTCAGTGACCAAGTTAACTGAGGAAACTGAGGCTATAGTAAAGGCCGCCCAAGTTATTGATGATATAGCAGAGCAGACTAATCTGTTGGCGCTTAATGCTGCAATTGAGGCTGCTAGGGCGGGGGATCAAGGTCGAGGTTTTGCTGTTGTTGCAGGAGAGGTTCGAGAGCTCGCCCAGCGAACCCAATCAACCACCAAAGAGATCCACGCAATACTTCAAGGGCTACATCAGCGCTCTCAAGATGCTATCAATACTGCAGATAAAGGGCAGGTAGGTGCAGAAGAGGGATTACAGAAGGTTCTGGAATCAGAATCTATGTTTAAACAAACTTCAGAAGCTATGAGTAATATTGCTCAGATGACTTTGCAGATGGCGGCTGCTGTAGAAGAGCAAGCGCAGGTGTCTGAAGAGATTAACGGACAGATTACTAATATTTCCTCTCTAGCCACCCATTGCCTCGATAAAGTGAATCAAACTACAGGTAAAGTAGATTCGCTTACTCAGGTGGCTGCAGAGATGAAAGAGCTGGTGAACGGGTTTAAGAGATAGGCTTTGATTTAGTCGAAAGGAGCCCTAAGTTAGCATTGAGGGCTTCAATTAGGGCTGAGCCGATTAAGCCTTGATCTTTACAGTAGCTACTCGTTACTTTGGCTATGACTTCTTCCATGGATTAACGATGCCTTTCTTCTCAGCCGCAGCCGCTTCGCGTAGTTTGTCTTTCTTGCTTTTACGTTTACCTTTCACAGGCGCTTTACCTTTTTTAGCTAACACTTCTTTGGGTACTTCTTTGGAGCGTTCAAAGCCTTCGATTTGCTCGCGCGGTATCTTTTGCTGAGTGCGCTTTTCGATCAATTTAAAGTGAGCGTCGCCTTCGTGATCGACAAAAGAGATCGCTTCACCGATCTCACCCGCACGAGCAGTACGTCCAATACGGTGAACGTAATCGGCAGCGGCACGAGGTAGATCGTAGTTAAGTACGCAGGGTAGGTTTGGAATATCGATACCACGGGCTGCAAGGTCGGTCGCAATCAGGATTTTACATTCGCCTGATTTAAACTCTTGAAGCGCTTGGTTACGCTCTTTCTGTGTTAGATCACCATGTAGGGTTTTCGCTTGAATACCGGAGCGGTAAAGCTTCATCTCGACATTGTTAGCGGTACGTTTGCTGGCAACAAAGATCAGAATTTGAGCCCAATTTTGCTGTTTAAGCAGGTGCTTCAACAGCATAGTGCGGTTGTTGTGGTCGACCTCAATCGCACGTTGAACCAATTGTTCTGGGATTGTGCTCTCTTGCTCGATCTTAATTTTGACTGGGTTATCCAGAAAATCGTCGGTAAGTTCCTGCACACCTTTTGGGAAGGTCGCTGAGAACAGCAAGTTTTGGCGTTGCTCTGGCAGTTCATCAAGGATGTCATCCAGTTCATCAGCGAAACCTAGATCCAACATGCGATCAGCTTCATCGAGTACTAGGGTACTGACATTACGTAGATCTACGGCATTACGCTCGAATAGATCGATCAGTCGCCCGGGTGTTGCTACCACAATATCTGCGCCACCGCGCATCGCCTGCATCTGTGCATTGATGGATACGCCGCCGTAAATCGCCAGAGACTTAAGCTTTCTTGGGAAGTTACGCCCGTATTGACGGATCGCTTCTTCCACCTGTACTGCCAGTTCACGCGTAGGCACTAATACCAGTGCGGTAACTAAGTTATTTCGTGGCGGTAGGGCTGTCGCTAGGCTTTGTAAAATCGGCAATGTAAATGCGGCGGTTTTACCGGATCCTGTTTCTGCTGCAGCTAAAACATCTTTTCCCTCTAGTGTCACAGGGATAGATTGTTGCTGAATAGGCGTAGGTTGTTCGTAGCCTAAATCAGACAGTGCAGATAGCAAGAAATCAGATAGACCGAGCGCAGAAAACGACATATTGAAGTGATAACTCAAGGTGGAAGATAAAGTGATGGGCTATTCTAACAGAAGTCGCTATCAGAAGATTGTTCTTGAGCTAGTCTGATTATAAGGAGCCAAAGTTTTGTGAGGTAATGATACTGAGGTGAAGGATGCTACATCAGTTTGTTTACATCAGTCATCAGGTTGATGAATTTACGTTGGAAGGCTTGAGAGAGCTGATGGTTCAGTCTCGGGCGAAGAATAAGCGCTTGGAGCTAACCGGTTTGCTGCTGTTTGATCCTCCATTGTTCTTTCAAGTGCTTGAAGGGCCGGAAGCCTCCATTAAGCAGATCGCCGCAGATATCAAAGCAGATAAGCGCCATCGAGATATGGATATCATCTACAACAATGATAATTTAGCAGAGCGCGAGTTTTCCCGTTGGCGGATGGGCTTTAGGTTTTTAGGGACAGGAGATGAATGCTCTTACCAGCATCTAGATGAACGGGTGAAGCGCTTATTGAGAATATCTAACCCGAATGGTCAGCTTGCTCATGATGCTTTGGTTGAGTTTAGCGAGATGGACGATAAGTTTTTTGATCTGCCATAAACAGGGCTGCTTACTTTTGCTCTGTAAACCAGCCCCGAAAAAACTGAATTAAACGCTTAGCTCTGCCCAGATAGGTGCATGGTCAGATGGTTTCTCCATGCCACGAATTTCGTAATCGACGCCTGAGTCAGTGCACTTTTCTAGAAGCGGTGCTGTTAGCAGAATACCGTCGATACGCAGGCCGCGCTTTGGCTCAGCGTCAAAACCGCGAGAGCGGTAATCAAACCAGCTGAATACCTGATCTTCATCTGGATTCTGATGACGGAAGCAATCGGTTAAGCCCCAGCCTGTTAGTTTACCGTACCATTCACGCTCTTCTGGTTGGAAGCTGGCTTTACCCGTTTTTAACCAACGCTTACGGTTTGGCTCACCAATACCTATATCTTTATCTTCTGGTGAGATGTTTAGATCGCCCATCACCACAATGTTTTGATCAGGTGTGTAGTTTGTTTCTAAGTGGCTCTGTAAATCTGCATAGTACTTACGCTTAGCTGGGAATTTAACTTCATGCTCAATGTTCTCACCTTGAGGGAAGTAGCCATTCAAAACTGTCACTACGTTGCCTTCGTCAGTTTCGTAGTCACCCATGATCATGCGGCGCTGAGCGTCTTCTTCGTCAGTTAAGAAGCCTTTTTGGACATTGCTTAATGGCTTTTTTGAGATCAGGCAAACACCGTAGTGACCTTTTTGTCCGTGGATCTCTACGTGATAACCCATCGCTTCAACATCTGACATTGGGAAGGCTTCGTCGTGCACTTTAGTTTCCTGCAGGCCAATAACGTCTGGCTGATACTTATCGATAACCGCTTGTAGCTGGTGAAGGCGGGAACGTAGTCCGTTAACGTTAAAGCAAATCAGTTTCATAAGGCCGCAATCCTGAACAAAAATAAAAATGGATTTTAGTGAACATTTTGCCGGATGGATACTCATAATGAATTAGTAAATTCTATTGGGATGTTTAACTTTCTTTATTAGCCTTCATATACTGGTTTAAGTACAGTGAGCACATTAAAGATTGACACAAGAAAAGGAGCCGATTGTGGCGGAATACGATTTTGATCTATTTGTAATTGGTGCGGGTTCAGGCGGTGTACGTGCGGCACGTATGGCAGCAGGCATGGGTGTTAAAGTTGCCATTGCAGAAGATCGCCACCTTGGCGGCACTTGTGTAAACGTAGGTTGTGTACCTAAAAAGCTATTTGTATACGCATCTCACTACGCAGAAAGCTTTGAAGAAGCGGCTGGTTTTGGTTTAACTCACAAAGGTATGGAGTTTGATTGGCCAACCCTTCGTGACAATAAAACTAAAGAGATTGAGCGTCTAAACGGTATCTACCAAAAACTATTGGTGAACTCGGGTTGTGAGTTGATTAACGGTCGCGCAACGTTGGTCGATGCGCACACGGTTGCTGTTGGTGATAAGCAATACACTGCTGAGCGTATTCTGGTTGCTGTAGGTGGCTGGCCGAATATTCCGGATATTCCGGGTAAAGAGCACATCATTAGCTCTAACGAAGTGTTCTATTTAGAAGAGTTTCCTAAGCGCGCATTGATTGTAGGTGGTGGTTATATCGCAGTTGAGTTTGCTGGCATCTTTGCAGGCTTAGGTGCGCAAACAACTTTGGCTTACCGTGGTGATCTGTTCCTACGTGGTTTCGATAACGAGATCCGTGAATTCACTGCCAAAGAAGTAGCGAAGAAAGGCGTGGATTTACAGTTTAACAACAACATTGAATCGATTGAGAAACAAGCCGATGGTTCACTGCTTGCGACCATGACTGATGGCTCTGTAATTGAAGCAGATCAGATCATGTATGCAACAGGCCGTAACCCTAAGGTTCAGGGCTTGGGTCTTGAAGAGCTGGGCATCGAACAAGGCAAAAACGGCGCTATCGTGGTTAACGATGAGTTCCAGACTAATGTGCCATCTGTTTACGCTGTAGGTGATGTAATCGACCGTGTTCAGCTAACGCCGGTTGCGCTTGCAGAGGGTATGGCGCTAGTACGTAACCTATATGCCGGTGCAAACCAGAAAGTAGATTACGATCTAATCCCAACTGCTGTGTTCTGTCAGCCTAATATCGGCACTGTCGGCTTAAGCGAAGAGCAAGCACGTGAACAGTACGACAATATTGAAGTGTACAAATCTGAATTCCGCGCGATGAAACATACCATCAGCGGCAGCGAAGAGCGTACCTTTATGAAGATGCTGGTGGATGCAGATAGCCGTAAGGTACTAGGTGTTCACATGGTTGGCCCAGATGCGGGTGAGATCATCCAAGGTATCGGTATCGCTCTTAAAGCAGGTGCAACTAAAGAGGTCTTCGATAGCACGATTGGTATCCACCCAACCGCTGCTGAAGAGTTTGTCACTATGCGTGAACCAAGTTCAAACTAAATTTCCCCTCTACGGAAAAAACCAAAGCCGATGTTAAATACATCGGCTTTTTTGTAACTAAACTGTATTACATAGAATCATTGAAGAACTTCATCTAACTTTTCGAAAGATTAAACTGTGTCAGCTTCACCGAGTTGGTTGAAAATTGAAGGTCATATGCATTATTTGGAATACGTAAAATTCACCGATATTGAGCCGCTAGAGTTTTTGCCGGTGTTAAATAAGCGATCGACGCGGGAGCATCTTATTGGTCATGAGCTGTTTGATCTTGAGATGGTGACTGATTGGATTCAGGGCAAAATTGAGGTTGATGCTGCTGAAGGTTGCAGGGTTAGAGCGATTAAAGTTAAGAACACGCTAGCAGGATGGTGTGGCATTCAGTTGGAAGAAGGCAAATATGAGATAGCTATCGTCATCGACGATAGCTTTTGGGGTATAGGAAAACAGATATTTCGTGAAATCATGCGCTGGGCTAAAGAGCTTGGCCATAAAACGATCTTTATTCATTTCCTTCACACGCGACCTGAATATAAATTTTTAAAGAAGTTGTCGAAAAATGTATACGAGAGCGAGCTTATGGGAAGTAAATTTATGACATACGAACTTGAGGTGGAGAAACAATTTTGATTTAGGCTGAGCTTTACCCTCTAAAAGCCAGCCGTATATCGAATAATCTTTTGTTTACAAAGATGCTAGTTAGAAGAAAGCCCATCCAGCCATTGCAAACCCTGCGACTAGCGCCAGTATCGGCGGCTTAAATTTTTGTAAGGTAAAGAAGCCAATAATCACCAATGCCATATCTAATCCAGAAGTTACGCTGGTGACAAAGACTGGTTGATACAAAGCCGAAAGCAGCAAACCTACAACGGCTGCATTGATACCCCAAACGGCACCTGCAATTTTAGGTTTCGCCGCTAATGACTCCCATGCACCTTGTAAGCTCAGTACCAGTAAAAAACCCGGTAGAAAAACAGCGAGTGTTGCAACGATAGCACCCAGAAGTGCTGCATTACTCTGCATATCCGCACCAAGGAAAGTTGCAAGGGTAAACATCGGGCCGGGGATCGCTTGAGCTGCAGCATAACCGACGACAAAACGGTCTGGATCTACTGCTTCGCCAAGGGTTTGTTGCAGAAGTGGCAAGACAACATGGCCGCCACCAAATACTAAACTGCCTGCTTGGTAAAACGCGTTAAACAGGGCTGCCCAGTCAGAAACAAGGGCAAATAGAGGCATCAGAATAAACAGTAGGCCGAAGATGATTAACGGCAGTTTTGCCGGTTGTTCTGTTTTGTTAATTTCTTCTTCTGATTTTTTATCAGTTGAAGTCAGTTCCGCCTTTTTGAGGTAGATACCTACAGCCGCCGCAATAAGCAGTACGGCCATTTGCGTCCACAATGAGGGGGCGATGAGAAGAGCCGCAGCGGTGAAGATAGCAATGCTGAGTGATTGGTTATCTTTGCAGAAATTGCGTTGCATACTCAGCGTTGCATCAGCAACCACAATAACAGCTAATAGTTTGAGGCCATGAACGGCACCGGTAAGAAAGCTACCGCTATTTTGTGTATCGGTTGTGGCAAGCAGATAGAGAATCAGGAACGAGGGCAACGTAAAACCAAGGAATGCAGCAATACCGCCGTAAAGGCCCGCTTGTCTTAGGCCCAAAGCAAACCCCACTTGGCTTGAACCTGGCCCAGGTAGAAATTGACTAAGGGCAACCAACCTTGCGTAGGAATCCTGATCGATCCATTTTTTTTCTTGTACAAAGGCTTTTTGAAAGTAACCGATATGTGCAGCAGGGCCGCCAAAGCTGGTGCAGCCCAATAATAGGAATCGCCAAAAGACTTCCCAAACCTTGTCCATATTCTGTCCTTTACTCATCTAAAAAATCTTAGCAGAGTAAAGCAGCACTGTGACAAGTTTATGACTTTTCTTGATTGTCTAGCGTACTTTCCAGCTTATTTTTCGCCGTTATCCATTGGGACATATATTGGGTGCTTTTAAGGCTGTGATGATTAAGCATGGCCCCAGTGAAATTTTGTAGGCGATGTTGCGCTAGGTTTTCCAACAGCGCTTTAACACGTGAAATCAGAGCAGGTCCAGTTTGGTTACCATCGTATCTATCTTGTAGCAGTGCTTTATTATTTTGCTGAACGCATTGCCATGCTTGCTGATCTAGATATAGCTCTACCGCGGCTTCGATAAAGGCGTCATCGTTATCAGCAATCGCTCCTGGCCATTGGCTCGGATCGGATAGCATTCCTTCACTACCTATAGATGTAGTTATGCTTGGCGTGCCGCAGACCATTGCATCCAGTAACTTACCTTTTATACCAGCGCCAAAACGTAGCGGGGCAAGGCAAACGCGGGCTGACTTAAATGTATCGTAGGCATCTTCTGCCCACCCTTTGATAAGGAAGCCAGTTTTAGGGTTGTTTAACGCTGTGGCTTTAGGTGGTGGGTAAGATCCCCATATATGCAGCTCAGCATCAGTTTCGCCGCGTTCTTTTAGGCGCTGGCGTATCTGCGGCCACAGTCTTTGCATCTCCAGCACAGAATCCCAATTAGGCGCATGGCGGAAGTTTCCAATCATCATAAAGTGAGCGCGCTCTTCAAAGCATGGAACCTGATGTGGCAGCTTATCCAGATCAAGCATAAAAGGCAGATGATGGAACTGTTGCTCTGGTACCGAGAACTGGTTTTTTAAAAGCTCTATTTCGTAATCGGAGATGATGAGCGAAAGATCGGAACGATAGATCGCTGCGATCTCTCGTTTGGCTAGATCAGAGTATAGATCTGTTAGCGTCATCTCGCGGTTTTGCTTAACGGCTTGATGACGAGCATTACGCAGACATTGCAGATCTTCAGTATCCAAAATGCGTAGGGCATTAGGGCAGTTTTTTTCCACTCGCCAGCCAAACTGTTCTTCCATCATAAAACGGTCGAACATCACGATATCGGGATTGAGGTCACTGACGAACTGATCGAAGCAGTCACTGTTAAGTTGGATGTTACAGTGAGCAATGCCTTCATCATCTAGGTTGATCATATGCTCTGTAGTTTGTGCTGGGCTGGCAAAGGTGACCTCCCAGCCTTGCTGTTTGTAAAGGCGTAACAGTGAAAGCATATGCGTTCCGGCAGCAGAAGAATTGGGTTCTGGCCAGACATAGCCGATCACTAGAACGTTAAGCATAAGATTAACCTGAAAAGAAAAAACAGCATTCTACCTTTTATTTGTAAGGTTTCTATAAGTTGTCATCTTTTGCTGTTTAAATGGATGAATTCTAAGGAGGAACTATGACACTGAAAGACCAGTTTGAGCTGATGGCTCGTTATAACCAATGGATGAATGAAAGTATCTACGAAGCCGCAAGCGAGCTTGAAGAGGGAGAAGTTAGTAAAGATCAGGGAGCTTTTTTTGGGTCTATTTTAGCTACGCTTAACCATATTTTGGTGGGCGATATTATCTGGTTAAAACGTTTTGCCGATCACCCATCAGCTTACAAAAGTTTAGAAGAAGTAAGAGCGATGGAGCGCCCAGCCAAACTAAGCACGGTCGTTTATTCCGATTTTGAAGAACTGCGTGATGCGCGTTACTTGCTTGATCGTGCCATTGTCGAATTATGCGATGAGATCGAAGTGTATGATCTGAATCACTCCTTGGTTTACTGCAATATGCAGGGTAATAAGTTTGAAAAGCGTTTTGGCTATCTAATGCAGCATTTCTTTAACCATCAAACCCATCACCGCGGGCAGGTGAGTACGATGCTGAGCCAAAAGGGGCTCGATCTGGCGGTTACTGATCTACTTGCGGTTATCCCAGAAGCCTAACGTTATAGGTTAAAATCGCTTATGCTGTAAATCAGGTTTAGGGGCACTGATTAAGCATTCAAGGAGTAGAGAGTGAAGTTACATATCACAAATGGCGATTGCGCCGGGGATATGCTGCAGGAAGCAGAAGGCATTGATGGCGAAGTATTGTGTTGGCGAGACCTGTTACATGATGGCCCAGTTTTAAGCCAACCTACCTTAAATCGCGAGGCGCGGATTAATTTTTTAGCCGAGCTATTAGTTAACAGTGATCTGGAACTTGATGATCCCAAAGCGCTTGTGACCAAAGACTTTAACGAGCGTGATCAAGTTTTAGCGCGTGTAGCAGATTTCGATGAAATTGTTCTCTGGTTCGAGCATGATCTCTACGATCAACTGCAGTTGTTAGATGTTTGTCAGCACCTCTATTCACAGTTCGATCAATTACAGAAGCTTTCTATCATCTGTATTGATGATCACCCTTTAGTTCCTTTCTTTCATGGCTTCGGTAATCTCACCCCGGAGATGTTGGTTGGCCTCTATCCGGGTCGAAAGCCACTCACAATAGAGCAACTCAAATTAGCTACTGATATCTGGTCTGCTCTAACCGCTGCTAGCCCTGAACGATTAGCCGAATATGCAGCTGAACCAGTTGCAGGCTGGCCTTATATGCAAAAGGCATTAAGGCGCTTTTGCTGCGAGTTTCCAGCTTTAGAAACGGGTTTAACTTTAACTCAGACCTATCTTCTTCTGACGCTTTTAAAAGCGCCGGATGAGCTGCCCGCCTTGGAAGTACATCTAGCTTTGCTGGAACAGCATGGCAGACTACCAGAAGGTGTGACAGCGCAAAGTCGTTATTACGAAATACTGTCAGGCCCGGCGACTTTTCAGCGAATTTTCCATCATCTACAGCGATTAGAAGTGGATCCATTTATGGGGGACTTATCGGTCAAACATGAGCTGGATCGCTTGATCAGGGCGGAAGAACCTTACGTGAGTGTGACTGAAGGTGAGCCAGCGGTTTATTCCCTGACTGCCGCAGGTGCTGAGGCGCTACAAGGTATAAGGCACTGGCAGCAAGGAAATCATTATGGATTATGGCGAGGAGGTGTCGAGATCACGGATGATAACCTATGGCTGTGGGACCAACAGCACAAGCAGTTTTCGTTACACGCATAAGCTTATGTAGAGCTTATGCGGCAACGGTATTCTCATCGCTATATTGTGCGGCAATCTCTTTAAACTCGGTTTCTAAGTCTAAGAAGGCTTCGACCACTTCTGGATCAAAGTGATTGCCTTTACCTTCAACGATAATATCTCTAGCCTTTTCGTGACTGAATGCAGGTTTGTAGACGCGTTTAGATATAAGGGCATCATAGACATCAGCTACGGCCATTAGGCGACCTGAGAGTGGGATCTCCTCGCCCTGTAAGCCGTTAGGGTAGCCTTTGCCGTCCCACTTCTCGTGATGGGTTAAGCTAATTTCACGAGCAATCCTTAAGAAAGAGTTACTACCCAATTGGTTCTCAGCGACTTCTAAAGCATCTGCCCCAATCTGCGGGTGCTGCTTCATAATGTCGAACTCTTCATCAGTCAGCTTACCTGGTTTTAGTAGGATGCTATCTGGAATACCAACTTTACCAACATCGTGTAGTGGTGCTGATTTGTATAGAAGATCGATTGTTTCTGACGTTAGATAATCAGTGTGCTTAGGATTTTGGCGTAACTTAATGGCTAAAGCGCGCACATAGTTTTGGGTACGTAATATATGCCCGCCGGTTTCGTTATCGCGGGTTTCAGCTAAGCTGGCTAAACCTAAGATACTGGCATCACGTGTCACGTTTAGCTCGCGTGTACGTTGCGCAAGTGAGCTGATCATCTGGTTGGTATGCAGTGCCATCAAACCAAATTCATCATTGGTGGTAACCGGCACTTCTGTATTTAACTCGCCTAGGGATACCTGTTCGAGCGTACTGTTTTCGGCTTGAATAAAGAACTTGAGGTTACGCGCGTAGCCTAAAATGATAGTTAAGATATATGCCATGACTACACCGACGACAAACACTATCTCCGTCAGGATGTAGCGCTGAGAGGTTTCTAGAGGAATGCTATCACCTGTGTGGATTAGCCACTCCAAGTCTTTATTAATTACCAAGAAAACTACGCCAATCACTGAGATAGCACAGATAGTGGCAAACCAAGTGAATTTTTTTGTGAGCGGGTAGGGCGAGCTATCAGGCTCTAAATGTTCTTTCTGTGCTTGTAAGCATTGAGCTAGCTTATGTTCTTTGAATAGGGCTAAATCACAAGAGATTAGGTAACCCAGTACGCCCATGCCGACTAACACTTTGCCCGCGCTTTCAAACGGAAATTCATAAATCAGTGTGTTGAACAGGCCAAGTAGAATTGAGCAACCGATGAATAAACCAAGATCGACTTTGAACTGGAAGCTAACTTTGGTTTTTAACGGCTGCTTTTGAATCTGCCCTTCAAGCAGGTATCTAAGGCTGCCCTGTATAATAAACGTCACTAATATGGGCAAGAGCAGTTGCGCGGTGGTTAGAGAATCTAAGAACGGACATACCTGAACGCCATAGATGGAGAACAGCGTCATTGCGATCAAGTAGTGGATTATGGTGCGCTTTGTTGTAGTCATCAGTCCATTAAACACGAAATTGATAAGACAATAAAATTAACATCACGTCGTAATATTGAGTGAGCGTTAAAAATTAATCCGTCACAGTCCAGACCAATCTTCTTGGGTTACGCTAATACCTTTGATTTGAGCATATACTTTGTCCCCAACCTTGAGATTAAGTTCCGTTAACGCCCAACAAGTTATATGTGACCATAGCTTGCAGCCTCCTATATTGAGTACCACCTCTATCTGATGCGACGACTCTTCATCAATCTGCATGATTGTAGCGGGTAGTATGTTACGAATACTGGTTTGCTGGGGTTGCTCTTTAGATAAAGACACATCGTTAGCTTTAATACGTACACGTAAGGCCGTACCTGGAGGTATATCTAAGGCTCGCATCCACAGCTGAGTACTGTGGGATATGTTCAAGCAAGACATTGCATGCTTAGGGTGATGATGGTCTAGGGTAGCGTTGAATAGAGAGCTGCGGGTATCACCGGATAGCCACGGACGCATCTGTTCCGACGACCAAACCTCTTCAACGTTACCAAACTGCAGAATCTTCCCTTGTTCTAGCAAAACCAAGTAATCAGCTAGCTGGATAATCTCTTCTAGGCTATGAGTGACATACAGAATGGGTAACTCGACCTCTTTCGCTAGTTTTGCCAAGTAGGGTAATAGCTCTTTCTTACGTGGTAGATCGAGTGAGGCTAAAGGTTCATCCATCAACAGTAAGCCTGGATCGGAAAGCAGGGCACGCCCGATTGCAACACGCTGCTTCTCACCGCCAGACAAGGTGTTAGGCAAGCGTCGCAGTAGCGCTTGAATATCCAGCATCTCAACTACGCTTTGGAATTTCTCATCTTCTGGAGTGTATTCCGAACCGTACAGTAGATTGCCTTGAACACTGTAGTGCGGGAATAGGAGGGCTTCTTGGAATACATAGCCGATACTTCGCTTCTCAGGTGGAAGGAAACGTTTGGTTTCAGTATTGGTAAGGTCACGCCCGTTTAAGGAAATACGGCCTTTATGGGGTTTAAGTAAGCCCGATATATAGTTAATCAGACTGGTTTTTCCCGCGCCTGATCGCCCAAAAATGACGGTCACACCGCTGCGAGGCAGTTCAAAGTCACATTCCATATTGAGATCACCCAATTGGGTGTCTAAGGCAACTTTAAGCATGCGATCCCCCTAGTTTCTGTTTCGCTTTTCTAGTTAGCCATTCAGAAGCTAAGAGGGATGCTAGGGCGATGAATATAGCGATGGCACATAATCGAGCCGCTTGGACTTCCGCCCCTGGCGTTTCAATAAAGGAGTACATTGCCAGAGGGATCGTTCGTGTAATTTCGGGGATATTGGATACAAACGTGATTGTGGCCCCAAACTCACCCAGCGAACGGGCAAACCCCAGAATGATTCCCGTTAAAATGCCGGGCAGTGTTAATGGCAGCGTGATGGTAAAAAAGACTTTAATGGGTGAGGAACCTAAGGTTCTGGCTGCATATTCAAGCTTCGGATTAACTGCTTCGAAGCCTTGCCTTATAGCTCTCACCATCAACGGGAATGCAACGACGGCAGCGGCCAATGCTGCACCTTGCCAACTAAAGCTGAAACTTAGTCCTGTCAGTTCATAAAGTGGTTTGCCAAGCCAGCCTTGGCGGCCAAAACCAATTAGTAAGAGATAACCAATAACGACAGGCGGCAGTACTAAGGGCAGATGAACAATACCATCTAATAAGGTCTTACCCGGGAATTTTTTCCGAGCAAGTATCCAAGCAACGCCAATAGCAACGGGTAAGCTAAACAGAACAGAAGTGAGTGATACTTTTAAACTCAGTAATAGGGCGGCCCACTCGTATTCTGTTATGAACATGGATTAGTTTTCTTGCAGCGTTTTGAAACCGTAACGTTTAAAAACTTTGCTTGCCTCTTCGCTAAATAGAAATTCATAAAATAATGAGATGCTAGCATTATCTTTACCCTTAATTTTAGCAATCTCATAGACTATTGGGCTGTGCATTACCTCTGGGATCTCACTCAAGATGTTGAGTTGAGGTTTATCTACAATGTCGGATTTGTAGTGAATTCCCATCGGTGTCTCACCTCGTTCAGTCAAAGCCAGTGCTGAACGCGCGCTGTTAGTGGGGGCAAAATAGCTTTGCCACTCTTGCCAGAGGTTCGCAGATTTCAGAGCCTCTTTGGCATAGATACCCACAGGGACGTGGTTAGTATCGCCAATAGCAATGCGTGAATGTTTATCAATCAGATGATCAATTTTAATTGTTTCGGAGAATTGGAACGGAGCAATTACGTGATCTTTGTTTCCAACAATAACAAGCCTGTTGCTGATTAGAGCCTGCCGAGTGCTTGGCTGGATTGAGCCTTGTTGTTCAACATAATCCATCCAGCGTTTATTGGCTGCAATATACAGATGAGCAGGGGCGCCTTGAGTAATTTGTCTTGCCAGTACCGAGGAAGAAGCAAAGGTCAATGCTGGAAGGTGCTGGTATTTATCTCTGAAATTGACGGACAGCTCTTCTAATGGTGCTGTTAGAGAAGTAGCTGCAAAAATGTGAATTCTGTCTTCTGCTTGAACTGATGTGAAGTAAAAACAAGATAAGAAAAATAAAACCTTAGACTTCATTAAGGCGTATCCAAGACTAACCAAGCTTAGGAAGATGGGGAATATGCTATACAACTGCGGGGCTGAGATAAAGCGAAGGTATGAAATTATACAATTTTAAAATGACTGATTTATATATATGGAGTTTTGTTTAATCTTAATTTACCAAGCTTATGTAGAAATTTGATTTTGATTGCTATTTTTCTAATTGTGCATAAGGCTAAAATACTTTTGAACGGTCATTGATTTTAGCTTTTGCAGCTGAATTATCGGATAAACAGCTAAAAATTAGTGAATCAAAATGCAGAATGATGGATTGGAAGATAATTTAGAGGCTGGGGGGTTCGGAGCTACAACGTAGCTCCTACTTACCTTTTTTCCAGCGAATGAGGTGTACTCAAATCTTACGAGGAGATAACAACCTGGTTACGGCCGCTATCTTTTGCTTGGTAAAGCGCTTTATCGGTACGTTCAATCAGTTGCTCAGAGGTTTCGCCAACGGTAAGTTGGGAAACACCAAATGATGCAGTAATAGAGCTGATAATTTCACCAGACTTTTTCTGCTTAATTCGGATCGCTTGAATTTTTTGGCGTACTTGTTCAGCAAGCTCAGCCGCAGTTTCTTTATCGGTTTGAGGCATTAATACTGCAAACTCTTCACCACCAAAGCGAACTGGCAACATTGGCTCTGGGCAAACTTCTTTTAGTAGTTTACCAACATACTGCAACACTTTATCGCCCATGAGGTGACCGTAAGTGTCGTTAAAGCGTTTAAAGTGATCTATATCAACAAGAATAAAGGAGTGCACTAAACTTTGATCATTCACACCCACTAATTGACTTATCTCTGCATCAAATGCGCGGCGGTTGA
Source organism: Neptuniibacter sp. QD48_11 (assembly GCF_047778095.1). GTDB lineage: Bacteria > Pseudomonadota > Gammaproteobacteria > Pseudomonadales > Balneatricaceae > Neptuniibacter. Next base: position 2,372,581 of record NZ_CP180551.1, on the reverse strand, counting down.
ATAAGTTCGTGAGTGGGTCAACTCTTGCGTCTTGACGGGTCTTGTTTAGCTCTTCTTTTAGCGATTGAATCTCAGCTTGTGCTTCATTCATTCTTTCTTGAAATAGACGAGCTGTTTCGCTAACCGATTTCGTATGGTCAGAAAGAGCATGAATAATGGATTCAATTGGTAGGCTAGCTTCACCATCTTCTTGCTGGTGGAGTGCTTCTAAGCTTTCTTCAAGAACATTACTGAAATCTTCAGTTTTCTCTGCAGCATTACCTGCATGCTCATGAAGGTCGTTAATAAGGCTGATCAGATTGGCCTGAATATCCTCAGCACCATTAATATCATCTTTGATCATATGCTCGCGGAACAACTGTTCGCTGAGCATAGTAGGACACGTTCCGTATGTCGTTAGGGTCTTATCAAGTTGCACATTTAGCTCAGGTACACGATCACTTACGTAGGTATACCACAGAGCATAATTAAGCGGGTTTGGCGGTATATTGTGCTTAACCATTAATGGCACTGCCTGGCGAAGATACTCGGCAGCTTGATTGTTATTTTCAGCGAACTTCATACTTCCCCTATCGCTTTATCTGGTTGAACGAACGCTACTACATACATGATTGTAAATGATAATCAATACAATTCATATTTTGATCGGCAACTCAGTAACTTTAAAACAACTGTTTGAATTTGGGAACCGCTGAGGAAGAAAAAATCCCTTACTGAGGCCTAATTCCTTTGAAAGTAGTATCGGCAGAGGTTATTAAATCTTCAAGAAATTCTGCGGCAAATTTAAATTTATTTCTTTTTTCTATTGGTGGGGATTGCCTATGTACTCTGGTATTGAGTACTAAGTGGCTGATATATAAACAAAGTTTAAAAAGGGGAATACTCGAGCTAGATTCGTAACTGGAACCGTTGATATCAAATTGAATAATTTGAGCAAAGTGATTGGCGTACACAATAAGGATCTACAGCTTACCATCGGCTATCAGCGTCTTTGTAACGGGTTAAATGCTTAAACGAAGTCAGCCGTTGCTTAAGCTGATCTAATGCGGTTGCACTGGCTTCCCCTTGAATGTGCAGTTCTTCACTCCAGTGGCGATCAAGAATAGTAATCTGATCTTGATTTAATAACTGCTCTATATCCCCTACTAAGTGATGGGGGAGATAGAGGTCGAATGGAAATAGAGGAATGCGTTCCTCTGTCGGTAAAACTTTGAGTGCTTCCTGTACAGCTTGGCTATACGCCCTAACAAGTCCTCCTGCACCCAGTTTAATTCCGCCAAAATAGCGAGTTACTACGACTGTGATTTCGCATAGGTCGCTGTGTTCCAGTACGTTCAGCATTGGCTTACCTGCAGTGCCTTTAGGTTCGCCATCGTCACTACTGTTCCAACACTGAAGAAAACTGCGTGTACCTGCAATATATGCCCAGCAATTATGGTTGGCTTTTGGATGTTGCTGTTGAATCTCAGCGATAAAGTTTCGGGCACACTCTAAATCAGGTGTGTGGGCGACATGGGTAATAAAGCGGCTGTGTTTTATCTCAATTTCGTGACTGTGGTAGGGCTTTTGAGGGTAAAACTCTGTCATTGCTTAATGCCGCCTGCTAGGTAGATTGTCCCAAGCCATGGAGTTCCAGTTTTAGTTAATTCTATTTTTAGTCCATCAACCAGAGTCGCCTCGTCGTGACCGTTCTGGCGAAGAAACTGGAGTTGCTCAAGGTTTAGTAATATTTCTAAATCAATATGGCGGCCATAATAATAAAGTGAGAGCTTATATGGCACTGCTTCTTGGCTAATTGAGTTAAAAAAATGATCTATTGATAAGGTGATTTGCCCCCTTGAAGGCAATTCTGTTTCCGGTGCATCAATATCGAGGTCTTCATCATCATAAGTATCGATGTGGAAAATGATATGCCCTATCTCCTGATTATCTTGCAGGCGCTGGCAAGCTTTGTTGCCAATATAATGTCCTTCAGAGGCGCTTAAGTGAGGCGCAACTTGAATATGAAGTTCCATGACATGCTTATTACCCATAGTTCGGGTTTTGAAACTATGGACATTTATAATGCCTTCTATCGATAGGATCTGTTCTTTGTAACGGTTGATATCTTCTTTTGGGATGGATGTTCCGAGTAGCTGTTTTAGATTGCTCCAACTTAAATCCCAACCGATCTTTGCGACCATGGCCGCGACAATCATTGCAGCGACAGCATCTAACCAAATAAAACCAGCCATAGCGCCGGCGACACCAATAAATACGACAATTGATGAGAGGGCATCGGTGCGGCTATGCCATGCGTTAGCAATCAAGAGCGCTGAATCGATCTGTTTACCTATCTGCAGTGTATAACGATAGATCCACTCTTTGGCCGCGATGGATAGTGCTGCAATTACTAAAACTGGCCATTCGGGAAGAAGCAGTTCGGAGGCTTCAATTAGGTTTAATGTACTGTCGTAAGCCATAGCACCAGCGACAGCAATTAATATACTGCCAAGAATTACGGTTCCTAAGGCTTCAAAATGCCCATGACCCCAAGGGTGATCTTCATCGGGACCTTTAGCCGATATTTTTAATATCAGTACGACCATCACATCGGTAATAAGATCAGATAGGGAATGGATACCGTCTGCGACTAGGGCGGCTGAATGAAAGAGCAGTCCAAAAATGATCTTAAGTAAACCAAGTACGGCGTTTACTGCAGCGCCGATCCAGGTCACTTTGTTTGCTGCTTTATTTTCCTGTTCTGTTCTTTGCATAACGACTATATAAACTCGGTTTAGATTATTGTTGTAAAGCCTAGCAGGTTAGAGCTTAAAAAATTTGATCTAGTTTGGATAATCCATATCTTGAAGATAGGGATAATTTTACTGAGCTATAGATCTGGCTCAGTCCATATTTGGTGCAATTACCTTGTTTGAATTTGCCTTGATGGTTACCGTAATTACTAGGCTGTAGCCGGTGTTCTGTTTAATTACAGAAAAAGGTTGTTCACTGTGGGGCAAACAGGCGCACTAAATAGGTGCTACAAACAACAATAAAAATTAATATTGTTATGTTGACTTATGTAACATATTGATTTCTAAGAGGTAAAAACAAGCTGGTTAAAAAATAACCAGTTTATTGGGTTACCTTGATTTATGGGCGTTTCATGACGTTTTAAAGTCTTAATTCACAAAGTTATCCACAGCTAATGTGAGTAGCCGTTGCAAGGCCCTATATTTTAAGGGAGTTTTGTTTTTCCACATTCAAAGGCGCTATTGAGCGCTTATTAATGGGTATAGACTTTGGTCTAGAAAATTGTTTTTGCATCGATTCAAATTGGCTTGAATGAATCTAACCGTATTAAGGTATTAAATTCGAAAATTAGCATTCAGTTTTAGAGGATTAGTCTATGCCTAGCACTTTATGGTTCTGTAAGCTTAGCTTCCATTGTGGATGGGCTAAGCAATAGTCGATCACTTCTTTTGTGTAGATTGAACGTGCAGGGCCGTCCATTGGCTGTAGGTAGAAGTGCGCGAAACTAAGTTGTTCGAACTGGTCAGGCTGCGCTAGCGGTTGCGGGTAAACCAATTTAAGTTCATCACCTTGGGTGATAATTACTTCGGCATCGGCTTTAGGGCTCACACAGATCCAATCGATATTATCGGGTAGTGGCTTCGTACCATTGGTTTCGATGGCAAGTTCAAAACCGTTCGCGTGGCATTCATCCACCAAGATTTGATCAAGTTGTAGCGCAGGTTCACCACCCGTGAAGATGATGTAAGGCTTTTCATTGTTCCGCTCGGGCCAGAAGCTTTTGAGGAACTGGCAAAGTTCAGCTGCGGTAGCGAACTTGCCACCGTTCTGGCCATCGGTACCGATAAAGTCAGTATCGCAAAAATCGCAGATAGCTTTTTCACGGTCTTGCTCGCGTCCTGACCAAAGATTACAGCCAGAAAAACGACAAAAAATTGATGCGCGTCCACTTTGCGCACCTTCACCTTGCAAGCTATAGAAAATCTCTTTTACGGAATACATCAGATTGTGGTAGAAAGGGCCTTTAAAATCGAGGCGATAAGTCTACACTGGCAGATTTTGACTGCAAGTTAATTCGGTTCATATTAAGCCTGTAAGGTAATCTACAGGTTAACTAGTGTTATAGGGTACATTCGTGGAACTTAGAGAAATTGATAAAGTTGTTTATAAGCAAAAGCAGCGCAAGGTAGGTATCGTTTTTAGTCTGATTTTTGCTGTAATAGGTTTAGGGTTGAGCGCCGTATTACGTCATTACTATGGTAATGCTGAAGGCGAGAATATGATGGTGAACCTAACTGGGGTGCTAATTGGCTTAGCTATCTCCATTATTATCTTTACCCAAGTGGCTAAAAAGCCGTATTTTGATGAGCTTCGGTACGGCTGGAACCTTAAGAAACAGGCGCTTAAGATTCAAAACCATCGCCATCGTTGGGAAGAGCGTCTGAAAGAAGGTGATACAACGGCGGCGATTGTTCTCGCTTTCTATCATAAAGCTACGCTGCAACTGCAAAGCTTAGATGGTAACGAATTCGGCTATAGCGACAGTAAAGAGCGTGAAAATAAGTTTTTGGTTGAATGTGAGAAGCTGTCCTTAGACCCTGATGCATCTAAATATTCGATCGATATGCTGTTGGATATGAAATAACGCGCTATTTATTTTTGCGAAAAATTGATATTACTAAGGAGCCTAAGGCTCCTTTTTTGTGTCTGATATCAAGAGTTGAGGTTTTACGATGCTTAGTCAATTTAAGCGATCTATTCTGGTATGGATGGTTTTCTTGTTTTCGCCGTATCTCGTTGCTGAGCAGAGTAAGAGGGTGATGATTACCCCAGAACTTTTCTCTTTTGTGGTTGAGCATGAAGGTGAGTCTGTTGAGATTAAGCGCAACCAAGAGTCTGATAATACTATCCATGAGCTTTATCTAACGACCTCTCGTGGCACACCGCAACCTATGTTTCCATTCGAACCTTATGAAGTGGAAACCATTGGCGAGAGGGAATTTATTGAGTATCTACAACAAGCTCAAACAGATAGCTCTACTTTAATTGTCGATACTCGCACTGAGGGCTGGCATTACCGACTGACCATACCGGGCAGCACCAATATTCCATACACCTTGTTAAAAGATCCTGAAACTATTTCCGATACGTTGGAAGAGTTGGGAGCAATCAACAAAGATGGCGTTTGGGATTTCAGTCGGGCAAAAACACTTGCTGCTTTTTGTAACGGCTATTGGTGTGGACAGACGCCTACCTTTATATGGGCGTTACTAGAGCTAGATTACCCTGAGGAAAAGTTGAATTACTATCGAGGTGGTATGCAAGCTTGGACAAGCTTAGGGCTGACTACGGTAGGGGATTATTATCTGGAATAGTAGGGAGTTTTATTGTACCCCCTACTATCTGAGAATAAGGTGTCTATTTAATTTGGTTTAGGTAGTTAGTTAAGCGATCCTTATTCATCACAAACGTAGCGCTTAGCTCAGCCGCATTGGTTTTTACTTCTTCTAGGTTTGTTGGTTTACCTGCTACAACGACCCCCACCATTGCCATCATCGCGTGTGGACGGCATTTGTATACGTACACGCCTTCCTTATCGACGGTGAAAGAAACTTCTTTCATCATTTTTCCTTTCCAGCCTGTCGAACCCGCAGGGATTAGGCTGCTGATTGATTCAGAGTTGTGACCTGGATCTGTAGGTTGGAATGTAACGGTATCACCTACTTCTACATTTAAAATGGCAGGCTCAAAAACCATGGAGCCGTCAGGACCTGAATTTTTCATCATGACTGTATGATCAGCAGCATTAGCAAAATTGGCACATACAGCTAGAGCTAGGCCCGCGCTTAAAGTTTTAATATTCATCGTATGTATTCTCTCTATCTGGTAATGAAAATAATAATGATTATTAAATCATTTGTGGGTGTTGTGAAACATTATTACTTAGAAGTATAAAAATCAAAGGTGTATACGTGCTTAATGACTAGACGGTTTTATGATGGCTGGGCAAAGATCTTTAGATTTTTTAGGAGCCTCTATTTCAGGCATCTTATCCAACTGATTAGCTCCATATATTGCGATAAGCAGGGGAGAAGCAATTACGAACACTAGGAAGCCAGCCATCAACTGCCCTCTCATCCCTTTGCGAATCGGTGTCGGTTTAAAAACTTTGTAGCCCTTAGGTGGGAATTGCGCTTGTATTAACCCTTTGAAAGCCATGGGGAGCATCGTTATGGCAAGGATTAGGAAGATCGAAATAGGTATTCCAATCAGTAAAAGGTGCCAAAGATAATCAGCCCCGTTTAGGCCAAACAGACTGTAACAGTGAGGCTGTTCTGCAAGTCGGGTGATAGATGGGAATAGCCAAAGCTCGCCAGCGGCTATGAGAACAGCGCCTAATCCCATAAACAGGATTATGAGCTTTATCTTCTCGCGCTTTGTGTATTCCGGTGCGTAATCCATCTGGTCTGCCCTGCCCATATTGGAGATGAAAGCTTAATTTATAACCTTACCACTTGTCGCGCCGAGTTATAAATTAAGCTTGGACAGTCAGTTAATAATTAAGGGCGTTGTGCTTCGCCGCCAAAGGCTTCAATTAGAGCAGGGAATAGCTTGCTGAACTCTAGACCCATTTGAACCATATCGGCATCGAATTGAGCGATTTCGTCTTCCGCTGCTTCGTCGGCCATTTTCTCCTGTAGCTGTTCGCTCAGTTTTAGACGTTTGATAGACAGATCTTCTTGCAGAGTAATCTTGAGTTGCTCATCCCATTCTAGAGCGAGCTTAACTACACGCTTGCCTGCTTCTAGGTGAGCAACAAACTCTTCATCTTCTAGTTGTTGGCCTTTGATTCGAATTACGCCGCCTTCTAAAACGTTATCACGTAGCTCACATTCATCTAGTACTTCAAAGCCTTGTGGGATGCTGTCGTGTTGCTCCAACCAATGTGACATAACGGCAGAAGGTGATTGGTTTACATCAGGCAGTGTGATTGGCAGACTGCCTAATGTGCCACGAAGATGACTTAGTAGCTCTTCTGCGCGTTTATGGCTAGAAGCATCTACTGCAATCCAGCCAGCTGCAGGGTTGATCAGAGCGGTGGTCTGCTGGAATTTACTGAAGGCACGAGGCAATAGATCAAGAATCACTTCATCTTTCAGTTGGTCGCGTTCTTTCTTGTACACTTTGCGTGCTTGTTCATGTTCGATGACCGCAACTTTTTCGCCAACGGCGTCTTTAATAACGGCGCCGGGAAGGATCTTTTCTTCCTTGCGTGCAGCCACCATAAACATACCGTGTACCTGATGCGCGTGAACATCATCTAATAAGTGACATGGCGATACCCAGCCATAACGGCTAAGTTCTTGGCTTTTACATGGATGAAAAGCGTGTTCGATAAGTTTTTCTTGCAGCTGCTCTTGAGTGTATTCAAACGCTTCAGTTAGGCGATAGAAAATTACATTTTTAAACCACATAGCAGCTCCAGAAAACGAAAAAATTGGCAGAGCATGGTAGGCAAGATTTGTACGCGATGGAAGAGAAAATCTGCAATTGGCTGAAATAAAAGAGAGGTGAAGAATTAGCTAGCGGGATAAGTAAGAAAGGGATAAAACTGACGGCAGCGATTAGATTGGGCTGCCGTCAGGTTTTAATTAGATGCCAGCGTAAGCAAGAAGGGTATGTACTGGTACACCTGCATCTTGGATTTTGCTAGAACCTTGTAGGTCTGGCAGATCGATTAGTGCTGCTGCTTCTGACACTTCCGCACCAAGTTCTTTGATGAGACTGCACGCTGCTAAGATAGTGCCACCTGTAGCAATCAGGTCATCAAATACCAAAACGCGATCGCCTTCCTTCACAGCATCAGTCTGCATCTCTACAGCTGCAGTACCGTATTCAAGCTGGTATTCCTGATGAATGGTTTCACCCGGTAGTTTGCCTTTTTTACGGACGAGTACCAAAGGAATGTTCAGGTGGTAAGACATGATGGAGCTGATCAAAAAACCACGAGCATCAATACTCGCAATATGCGTGATGTCACTGTCGATATAGCGCTGGATAAATGCATCAGAGATCATGCGAAGCGCTTTAGGATCTTTAAATAGTGGAGTGATATCGCGGAATTGAACGCCTGGCTCCGGCCAGTCTGGGATCGTACGAATTACGGATTTCACATAACATTCGTCATATGACATGAAGAACTCCTTAGAAACAGCAGGTTTTGACACAGCTCAATGTTTTATTACGCAGCAAAAGCTTTAATAAATGCGTTGGGTTACACATTGAGATGGCTACTTAATTGTGCGACTAAATAAGCACCGGTTGCGAAAGCGATCGGTGCTTTTTTATGTGTAGGGGCTAACTGCAAGTGCCTTTGCCACATTGAGCAGTTACAGGCTCTTCAGCGTCCTTAGCTGGACACTCGCCAGATAGTTCGTAAAGTTTATCCAGATCCTGGATATGAACCTCTTTACCTTCAACTTGTAATAGTTCGGACTTCTGGAAGCGGGTAAAAATTCGACTTACGGTTTCAACTGCAAGGCCTAGATAGTTACCGATCTCGTTACGCGACATCGATAAACGGAAACTTGTTTCAGAATAACCACGTGCTTTAAAACGCATCGATAATTTCACAAGGAATGTTGCAACACGTTCTTCAGCATTCTTCTTCGATAGGAGCAGCATCATCTGTTGCTCTTCACGGATCTCTTTACTCATCGTACGCAGCAGTTGGCGGCGTAATTCAGGTAACTGACCGGAAAGTTCGTCCAAACGCTCGAACGGAATTTCACAAACCGTAGTTGTTTCGAGGATTTTTGCAGATACAGGGTATTCGTTGTTATCAAAACCGCTCATACCAACCAGTTCACCTGGGAAGTAGAACCCGGTGATCTGCTCTTCACCTTCATTTGTGATTGTGTAAGTTTTTACTGTGCCGACGCGGATGGCATAAACACTCGCAAATTCTTCGCCTTGGTGGAAAAGATGCTCGCCTTTTTTCAGTGGGCGGCTTTTGTCGATAATGTTGTCCAGGCGTTCCATCTCTGTCATATCCAGAGATACGGGCAGACACAAAGAGCTCAGACTACAAGTGTTGCAGCTTACCTGCTGTAGACTACGTAGTTTTCCATCAGTTGCCTTGTTATCACTCATAGTGCGATCCTGTCGTGGTTATATCGAATGGCTACCCACTGATTATGTAATATTTCCGTAAATACGGAAAGTTAAATAATCTTCGAGAAACGCTGTGAACTCTGATCTTTTGGTATATATGCATCAAATGCCATACATATACGACGAATCAATAGGCGACCAGCAGGAGAGACTACAATCTCATTTGCATTCATGCTGATTAAGCCATCTTTAGTAAATGCTTCTAGCTCAGCAATGGAAGTTGCGAAATAGTCGTCGAAAGCAATATCAAATTTTGATTCAACCGCTGTTTTGTCTAGCTCAAAGTGGCAGATTAGCTGTGTGATTACATGACGACGGATGATGTCATCTTGCGTCAGGCTTACACCGCGCTTAATTGCATGAGCGTTACTATCTACTGCAGCACTGTAATAAGGCATGTCATGCTCATTTTGATAATAAACAGAGCCGATTTGGCTAATTGACGAAACGCCCATAGCGACAAGGTCGCACTCTGAATGAGTCGTATAGCCTTGGAAATTACGATGTAATTTACCTGTGCGCTGAGCAATGGCTAGCTCATCATCAGGCTTAGCAAAGTGGTCCATACCTATATAAACATAACCTGCATCAAGCAGCTTATTAATGGTGGATTCTAGAATCGCAAGCTTAGTCTCTGGGCTAGGCAGTGTTTCTTCCTGAATATGACGCTGCGGACGGAAACGGTCTGGAAGATGAGCGTAGTTGAATACTGAAAGACGATCTGGATTCATTTCGATCACAGTATCGAGTGTTGCGTTAAAACCTTCGAATGTTTGGTAAGGAAGTCCGTAGATCAAATCTAGGTTCAGGGAACGGAAACCTAATCTGCGAGCTTCTTCTAGAATTGCTGCTGTTTGTTCTACTGACTGAACGCGGTTTACTGCTTCCTGAACTTTTGGATCGATATCCTGTAGACCTAGACTGATACGGTTAAAACCGATCTCTCGTAGGACTTTGATTGTTTCTAGGCTTGCTTCACGAGGATCAATTTCGATGGAGTAATCACCGCTATCGTCATCAAGAAGGTTAAAGTTTTTGCGCATTTCAGCCATTAGCTCGACCATCTGCTCGTGGCTAATGAATGTTGGAGTACCGCCCCCCCAATGTAGCTGAGTTACTTTGCGGTCATTGCTGTACCACTTAGATAGTTGAGCCATCTCTTTATAAAGTGTATCCAGATAAGGCTGTGCTTTTTTGCGGTTGCGCGTGATCACTTTATTACATGCGCAGTAGTAGCAAACATGCGCACAGAATGGGATGTGAACATACAGCGAAAGTGGATCATTGATGTCCGCAGAGTTTTGTCCGGTTGTTACTAGATCACTAGGAGACAACTCTGGGTCAAACTGAACAGCAGTAGGGTAGGATGTATAACGAGGACCCGATAGGTCGTATCGTTTGATCAAGTCCAGATCCCATTTAATCAGATTGTTATCCACGTTTGTCTTCCTCTGTAATCAGTTTCTTGCGAAAAGTGCTCAGTTATTGTTGGAATATTCCCATCCAAGGGATGCTGTATAAGCCCATTCCAATAATGATTGCGCCCGAGATATGTTGGGTCAGACGCTTCTGAAGAATTTGTTTAACTTGTTGGGCCAGTACACCGGTTAACAGCATGGCAGGCAAAGTGCCTACGCCAAATGCCGCCATCAATTGTGCGCTGGTTAGCCAGTCGGATGCTGCTGAAGCCCAAATTAAAGTGCTATAAACCAAACCGCATGGCAGCCAACCCCATAGGCCACCCAGCATGATTGCTTGTCCGATATTTCTAACCGGTAGAAGCTTACTCGCAGCGGGACTAATCTGTTTCCACAGTACACCGCCTGCTTTTTCTAGGTGAGTTAAACCTTTCCACCACTGGGCAATGTAGAGGCCCATGAAAATAAGCATCAATCCGGCAAAGCTGCGAAGTACGAGTTGCAGTATAGGATCGGTTAATAACCAACTCAGGCTACCTAAAATGGCGCCTGCAGTTGCATAGCTAATAATGCGCCCAGAGTTATAGCCGAGTAAAAGTAGGAAGCCCTGACCTCCCTTAGGGGAGCTAAGGGAAACGGTGGCAGCTATGCCACCGCACATACCTAGACAATGCGTACCGCCAAGCAAACCTAATAAGAATGCTGTAGGTATGACAAGTGCTTCAGTCATTGCCTTTGTCAGTCGGTTTTACTTTTGCATCATCCGGAATCAGATCTTCGTCATCATCATAGAGAATGCTATGTGCAGGGCTGTCTAGATCGTCGTACTGGCCGTTGTTAACGTTCCAGAAGAAAGCCCAGATAGCAAAGCCAATTAACAAGATGGCAATGGGGATCAGCAGGAAAATTATATCCATTGAAACTACATAACCCTAATTTTCAAATGTGCTTATTCTACCTGATTTTGCATAACCGCGTCAGGCTTAGCCGACTGAGTACCCTGATCTCTGTCATGGGAATGGACAGAACCTCGGGTTAATTTGTTCAGGCGCATCGCATTACCGACTACGACCAATGAACTTGCCGACATACCGATCGCTGCCATATAGGGAGCAATGAAGCCAAAGGCCGCTAATGGTAAAGCGCTTAGGTTATAGCAAAGTGACCAAGCTAGGTTCTGCTTAATGATTCTTTGAGTCTTTCTCGCGAGCAAAATACCATCAGCCAGACGCAATAGATCGTGGCTGATCAGTACGCCATCCGCATTGGTTTTAGCAAGATCAGAAGCGCCGCCCATAGCGATAGACGTTTGAGCGCCTGCAAGTACAGGGATGTCGTTAATACCGTCACCTACCATAATTACATGTGCACCATCTTCTTGCAGCTTATTAACATGAGCAAGCTTCTCTGCAGGTGATACGCCAGAGATAGTGGTATCTATCCCTAGTTGGCTTGCTACTTCCGCTACCGCTGAAGAGTTATCGCCCGTCAGCATCTGACAGTTAAGCCCCATCGAGTGAAGGATCTCAATTGTCTGTTTCGCTTCACGGCGAATCTGGTCATTGAGGCGGAACCATGCTAGTGCTTGAGTCTCATTACACAGTAGCAACCACTGCCCACTTGTTTCAGGTAGCGATGGCTGGCTTTGCGTTAGGATCTCGCTCGCGTAATCAGGTTTACCAATACGGTATCTTTGATTGTCGATCACTCCTTCGATGCCTTGACCAAGTGTTGCTTTGATCTCGGTTGCTACTAGATCACCTTGTTGATCGTGGAACGCTTGTGCAATTGGATGTTCACTGTGCTTTTCAAGCGCAGCAGCAAACTTGGTACAGGCGTCTTGATCATGATCCGCTAGAGGAACCACTTCTTGAAGACTGAGGTTACCCTCGGTTAGCGTGCCTGTTTTATCGAAAACAACATGAGTTGCCGTCGAAAGGCTTTCAAGAACATGGCCTCGGGTAATTAATAAACCGTTTTGGCGCAGTGTTCCTGTGGCAGCAGTGAGTGCTGTCGGAGTGGCCAATGAAAGCGCACAAGGACAAGTGACTACCAGTACAGATAGGGTAATCCAGAATGCATGAGCAGGCTCTACGAAGTACCAACCTGTCGCTACAACGGTTGCGGTGACTAAGACCGCCGCTACAAAGTAGCTAGCAACTTTATCAGCAATCTGAGCAACTTTAGGTTTGTCTTCTTGAGCACGATCGAGCAAACGAACAATGGCTGATAGTTTGGTCTCGTCACCCACCTGAGTGATTTTAATCGTGATCGGGTTTTCGACATTAATCGTGCCGCCAACAACCTTGTCATCGATATCTTTGCGAATAGGTAGGTATTCACCCGTTAGCGCAGCTTCGTCTACTGAGCTGCTACCAGCAATGATGATGCCATCAGCAGGAATCGTATGGCCTGGTTTGACCAAAACAATATCGTCTAGCTTAAGCTCTTGAGCGGGTACTAATTGCTCTTCACCATCGACTAGTTTGATAGCACTAGCCGGTAGTAAGTTGAGGAGTGCATTACCCGCTTTGCCTGTTCTATGACGGGCCTGCATTTCAAGGTAGCGGCCAATTAACAGGAAGAAGGTGAACATAGTAACGGAGTCGTAATAGACCTCACCACTATTCGTGATGGTTGCCCAGACACTGGCTAAATAAGCTCCACCGATTGCGATAGAGACAGGGAAGTCCATGGTTAAGTGTCGAGTTTTAAGATCCCTTAGCGCTGCAATAAAGAAAGGACGTGCAGAATAAAGGATTACTGGGGTTGCAATGACTAAGCTAGCCCAGCGGATAAAGCTGACATACTTATCTTCCATGCCCTGTAGAGCACCGCCATAAAGCGCGATAGCAAACATCATTGTCTGCATCATGCCGATGCCGGCAACACCTAGACGGCGAGTTGCACGCTTACGTTCCTGCTCTAAGAGCTGCTCTTCTTTGTCAGGGTGGTAAGGGTGGGCTTGATAACCAATTCGGTATATCTCAGCCATGATTTTGCTGAGTTTTGCTTGGGATTTATCCCAAGTGATACGAGCGCGGTGGTTAGTCAGGTTGACCTTAGCTTTACTTACGCCCTCGATATTACTGATGTGGTGATCGAGTAACCACACGCAAGCTGCACAGGTAATACCTTCGATAACCAGTGTGGCTTCGGAGCTAGATTCATTAACTTTGACGAAATTGCTTTGCACATTTTCGTCATCGTAAAGCTCAAGTTCAAGAAGCAGTGTTTCCGGAAGGTCCTTAGTGTTAAGCTCCGGCGAGTAGGCTGCTTCAGTACGATGTTTGTAATAATTGTCCAAGCCACTATCTACAATAGTCTGTGCGACTGCTTGGCAGCCTGGACAACACATATCTCTACTTTCACCGTTAATTACAGCACTATAGTTACTACCCGGGGGGATAGTAAGGCCGCAGTGGTAACAGTCAGTAGACTTTACTGAGTTAAGGTTGCTGCTCATTGTTCGTGGGCAGGTTTAAACTCAATTGTATTCTGATCGTATGGTGGATGTGCCTCTGCACGGAGGTTCCAGTTGCGGGCTTCATCCTTCAGGATCAGATAACGCTTACCTTGTAGCAGGCTCTTTAAGCTGCCTGTATAGGCTTCAGTGCCAGGAACTTGCTTAAGCAGAATACTCTGATCGTATTGCTGGTGAGTAGGGTGAATGATACTGAGGCTAAGGAACTCTGGAAGGTAATCGCCTTTGCTCTTGAATTTCAGCATTAGGTCGCCAGTTGTATTATCGAGATTTAACTGACCACTAACGCCAAGGTCGATCGCTTCTTGAGACTGACTTTTATCTACAAAATGGCCTCGGGCTACTTTGTAGTAGTCATCTTTTACCAAACCGTCATGTGTAACGATGGATAGGTAAAGGTAAAAAGTTCCGTAAAAAACTACGGCAATAATCGGTGATAAAATAAACCAAAGCCAAGGCTGTTTGTACCATGGGCCGGGGATGTTGTTGTCGCTGTCACTCATGTATCAATACCCAAAAAAAAACTGTCGTATCCAAAACTGGAACACCCAGTTTCAGACCGACAGCTATTCTACCTTATTTCTAAAAGAAGGGGCCTAGAATTTATTCTAATCGACCCTTCTTTTGACCTAGCGCTTAGGTGCAGGGCCAATAAAACGGTTTTCAACTTCTATAACAATGTCGGTATTGTCCGTTGCTATCACTTTGAAGTTGATATTGTTATTGGCTTTGCTTAGGTATTTCTTCTTAATGTTTAATCTAATTGGAAGATCAATTAGCTCACCTGCTTTGATAGTGACCTCGGATTTGCCAATGTATTCAAGGCCTTCAATACCTGTCACAGATATAGTGTAGCTATGATCAACTTGCTCTTTATTGGCAAGTTTCAGTGTATATACATTCTCGATAACACCTGAAGTGACTTCTGTATATAGCTGCCCACGATCGCGTAAGATATCGACTTCTAACGGAATGCGGCTATATATTGTGTAGGCAAACGCGACACACATCGCACATAAAACAGCGAAGTAACCGATTAATCTAGGACGCATGATGTGCGTTTTATTACCGTCAAGTTGATGCTCAGTTGTGTAGCGTACGAGGCCTTTTTCGTAACCGACGCGTTCCATAATGTCGTCACAGGCGTCAACACAAGCACCACAGGCTACACACTCATATTGCAGGCCGTCGCGAATGTCGATTCCCACTGGGCAAACATAAACACAGTTGTAGCAATCAATACAGTCGCCTAAGCCTTCTGCTTTATAGTCAGAGCCTTTTTTACGTTTGCCTCGGCTTTCACCGCGTTTCTCGTCGTAAGAAATGATCAAAGTGTCTTGGTCGAACATAACTGATTGGAAGCGAGCGTAAGGGCACATGTAGATACATACCTGCTCACGTAACCAGCCAGCGTTGCCATAGGTTGCTACGGCAAGAAAGCCTAACCACCACATCTCCCAAGGGCCAAGTTCAAAACTAAAGATGCTTGGGATAAGCTCGCGAATTGGAGTGAAGTAACCAACAAACGCGATAGCGGAAATAATAGAGAAGGCGACCCATAGGAAGTGTTTTGCGCTTTTTCTAAGTAATTTTTCTTTGCTCCAGCCTTTAGATTTATCCAGCTTCATTCGCTTGTTGCGATCACCTTCGGTGAAGTTCTCTATCCAGATATAGATCCAAGTCCAAACGAATTGCGGGCAAGCGTAGCCACACCATAATCGACCGGCAAATACGGTAAAGAAGAACAGGGCAAAGGCAAGAATAATCAGTAGCCAAGACAGTAACATAAAGTCTTGTGGCCAGAAGGTGCTACCAAATACATGGAATTGTCTGTTGGGCAGGTCAAACAGAACGGCTTGTCTGCCATCCCATGTGATCCATGAGAAGCCAAAGAACATCAATAGCATGATAAAGCTAGAGCCTTGGCGTAAGGTTTTAAAGATACCTTTGTAATTCTTTACATAAATATGCTCGCGTTTGGCATATAGGTCGTACTCTTGGGATTTTTTCTTGCTCTTGGGTGTGACATCTTGAACCGGGATCTGATTCATATCGTTGCTCACATACTCACCAGTGAAAGTTAAACTCATCAGAACTAATACGCTCACCATGTATTAGCAAAGTTGAATATTATAATAGATCCTCAAAAAAAAAGGCGACATGATCTACATCATATCGCCTTTATTTTAGTTCAACTATCTAATTACTTTTTAGATAGGCTGTAAACGTATGCAGTGATCAGGTGAATCTTCTCATCGCTTAGTAGGTCTTTATGAGCTGGCATTACACCATTACGACCAACGCGGATAGAGTGAGCCACTTTTTCGAAGCTACCACCGTACAACCAGATGTCATCAGTTAGGTTAGGTGCACCTAGGATAGGTAGACCTTTACCGTCAGTACCGTGACAAGCAGTACATAGTGCTTGGAATTGACCTTTACCGCGAGCTGCGCCTTCTGCATCAGCTTCTGCACCGCTTAGAGATAGTACGTAGTTAGTTACGTCACGTACGCCTTCTTCGCCTAGTACAGCGCCCCAAGGTGGCATGCCGCCGTTACGACCGTTAGCAATAGATGTCTTGATAGTCTTCTCGTCACCACCGTACAACCAATCGTTGTCCGTTAGGTTAGGGAAACCGTGTGCACCTGTTGCTGCTGTGCCGTGACATAGAGAACAGTTGTTCGCAAACATACGCTGACCCATTTTTAGGCCTAGTGCGTTGTCTGGGTGCTGTAGCTCTTCTGCAGACATAGCTGCGTATTTTGCAAAGATCGGCTTGTACGTCTCTTCAGCGTGAGCCATTTCTTCTTCCCACTGGCCAGTAGAAGTCCAGTTCAAGAGACCTGGGAAACTACCTAAACCTGGGTAAAGAATAAGATAAACAATGCCGAAAACAACGGTGCCCATAAACATCTGGAACCACCATTTTGGCAGAGGGTTATCGTATTCAGCAATGCCATCAAATTCATGGCCTAATGTTTCTTCAGTTGTATCTTGGTGCGGCTGACTTTTGCGAGTAGCAATCAATAGCCAAGCACAACCAAGAATTACAGCTAGGGTAATCACTGCTACCCATGCGCTCCAAAAAGCACTCATTTTTCAATTCTCCCGTCACTGGCCTCTGTATTGTCCGGTTTCATCTCGTCTGCCTCATCAGGTTCGTTCAGAGGCATATTGGCTGCATCGTCGTACTTGTCTTTATTTTTTGGATTAAGCACCCAAACAAATAGCGCCAAGAACGTAATCAGCATGATTACCGGTATATAAGGGCCATAAACTTCGTAACTCACGCGTTACTACCGCTTGTTAGTGTATTCAGAATGCATTTTACCCAGTGCTTGTAGGTAAGCTACAACAGCATCGATCTCGTATTTGCCCTGAACTTCTTTCTGGGCATTAGCGATCTGCTCGTCAGTGAAAGGAACACCAACAGCGCGTTGTGCTTCAAGCTTCTTAGCAGTGTCTGCACCGGTTAGTTTGTTTTCAAACAACCATGGGTAAGAAGGCATCTTAGACTCAGGTACAACGTCACGAGGGTTGTACAAGTGAGCGCGGTGCCAATCATCAGAGTAACGACCACCTACACGAGCTAGGTCTGGACCTGTACGCTTAGAACCCCATAGGAATGGGTGTTCCCAAACGTGCTCATTCGCAGTTGAGAAGTGACCGTAACGTTCCGTTTCAGCACGGAAAGGACGGATCATCTGACTGTGACAAGTGTTACAACCTTCACGGATGTAGATGTCACGGCCTTCAAACTCAAGCGGAGTGTAAGTACGTAGGCCTTCAATTGGCTTAGTAGTAGAAGTTTGGAAGAACAGAGGAACGATCTCTGCTAGGCCACCACCGCTGATTACGATGATGATAAGCAGAATCATCAGGCCAATGTTCTTTTCTATCGTTTCGTGTTTGATCATTTCTATCTGCTCCTATGACCTTAAGCTGCCTGTGCAGAAGCTTGAGCTTCTGGTGCAGTGCTGCCTTTACGAACAGTCTGCCAAGTGTTGTAGGCCATCAGAATCATACCAGTCAGGAAGAACATACCGCCCAACCAACGAACAAAGTAACCAGGGTGAGAAGCTTCTAGTGCTTCTACGAAGCTGTAAGTCAAAGTACCGTCAGCGTTAACTGCACGCCACATTAGACCCTGTAGGATACCGTTAACCCACATCGCGCAGATGTATAGAACCGTACCTACTGTCGCTAGCCAGAAGTGAGTGTTGATAAGACCAACGCTGTACATCTGAGCTTTACCGAATAGGCGAGGGATCATGTGGTAAACCGCACCGATAGAGATCATTGCAACCCAACCCAATGCACCAGCGTGTACGTGACCAACAGTCCAGTCAGTGTAGTGAGACAGTGCGTTTACTGTCTTAATAGACATCATTGGACCTTCGAACGTAGACATACCGTAGAAGGAAAGAGATACAACAAGGAAACGAAGAACTGGATCCGTGCGAAGCTTATGCCAAGCACCAGATAGAGTCATCATACCGTTGATCATACCACCCCAAGATGGAGCAAGAAGGATCAGAGACATAACCATCGCTACAGACTGAGTCCAGTCAGGAAGCGCTGTGTAGTGAAGGTGGTGACCACCAGCCCAGATGTATGTCGCAATCAACGCCCAGAAGTGAACGATAGATAGACGGTAAGAGTAGATTGGACGTTCAGCTTGTTTTGGTACGAAGTAGTACATCATACCTAGGAAGCCAGCTGTCAGGAAGAAACCTACAGCGTTATGACCGTACCACCACTGGATCATCGCATCTACAGTACCGGAGTAGATGGAGTAAGACTTCCACATAGAAACAGGGATAGCCATGCTGTTAACGATGTGTAGAACAGCTACAGTGATGATGAATGCCATGTAGAACCAGTTACCTACGTAGATGTGAGATGTCTTACGCATCTTCACAGTACCTAGGAATACAATAGCGTATGCAACCCACACGATAGTGATTAGCAGGTCGATTGGCCATTCTAGCTCAGCATATTCTTTGGAAGAAGTTAGACCTAGCGGCAGAGTAATTGCTGCTGCAAGGATAACTGCTTGCCAGCCCCAGAATGTAAACGCTGCAAGGCCATCAGAGATCAGGCGGCGTTGGCTGGTGCGTTGAACTACATAGTAAGATGTTGCAAACAGGGCACAGCCGCCGAATGCAAAGATAACTGCGTTAGTGTGCAGTGGACGTAGACGACCGTAAGTCAGCCACGCTGTATCAAAGTTTAGTGCTGGCCAAACCAACTGTGCAGCAATTAGGACACCGACGGTCATACCGACGATACCCCAAATTACTGTCATGATGGCGAACTGGCGCACCACTTTATAATTGTAGGTGGGGTGTTCAGTTGCTGTGCTCATGTCAGGCTCTCATCAACAAGCTATTTATGGAAATTTTGAGTTTCGCAGGCAATTATCTTGGAATAGGGCCTTATTTTCAATGTGTTTAGGTCATTCAATGAGGCATTTTGTCGCAGTTGCGAAATTTCTACCTAGGTATTGTTTGCTTTATACTTTTAGGTTGGGGTGTTTTTTAACTTAATGAAATATAAGGAATATTTTTTATAGGTTGTAATCCTTTGTTTTAAAAAGAGATATAATTTTGGCGTTTTTTGTCGTAAAAAACGTCGCATTTTGTGCTGCACAGTAAGGCTTTTCTCAGCGTTTGTTGATTCAAGTCAACTTTGAAACAGCGGTAAAACTCATTTTTTGACTGATTAAGGGGCTGTTTATGTTAATTGATGGTGAATTGAAAACGGGGAAAGTGTTATTTGCGCATGGTGCGGGTGCGCCAATGGACAGTGACTTTATGCAACAGATGGCTCTGCGCTTAGCTAAACTTGGATTGCAGGTTGTTCGTTTTGAATTTCCATATATGCAGACCATTAGAGAAACGGGCAAGCGACGCCCTCCAGATAGAATGCCTAAATTGCTGGATTACTTTACACAATTGATTGAAGAGCAAGTAGTGGATGGTCAGCCACTGTATTTGGCGGGAAAATCTATGGGGGGGCGTGCTGCTTCAATGCTACTTAGTCATCCAGCCGTGAGTGCTGGATTTGTATTCGGTTATCCTTTTCATCCACGTGGAAAGCCCGATTCGTTACGTGTTGATCATTTAAAAGATTTACCAAAGCCTTTGCATATATTTCAAGGCGAAAGGGATCCAATGGGTTCACTTCCTGAAGTTACAGAGTACAATTTGCCGCCATCTGTTCATGTGTATTGGTTTGAGGATGGTGATCATGACATCAAACCACGTAAGGCTTCAGGTTTTACGCAAATTCAGCATATGGACCATATCGCTCAGATTATCGGGAAACAGCTAAGTTGACATATTTTAATCGATTAGTCCTACAGTGCCGCTCAGGCTTCGAGAAAGAGGTCGCAGGGGAGATTACAGATCAGTGCTCTACTATCGGCCTATACGGATACTGCACCTTAGAGTCTGGTCAGGGTTATGTAGAGTTTCATTTGCAAACTCCAGGTGATGCAGAGCGGGCTATTGCTGAAATTGATTTTAATAGTTTGATTTTTGTAAGGCAGTGGATGGTTTGTGGTGATTGTCAGGAGCTTGAGCGTGATGATCGTATTTCGCAGCTACAACAGATTCTTGCTGATTTTCCTGATTGTACTGATCTTTGGGCAGAGTACCCCGATACAACAGATGGCCGCGAGTTAGCGACCTTTTCGAAGAAGTTTAGCTCAGCTTTGGCTCAGAAGTTGCGTAAGAGCGGACGTTTGAAGAAAAAAGCGAATAGCAAAGGGAATCGTTTGTTGCTGTTCGTACTGTCTGGTAGTGAAATGTTCGTAGGTTATGCGCCTGTGAATAATTCAGCGCCTTGGCCACTAGGTGTACCCCGTCTTAAGTTCCCCAAACAAGCGCCAAGTCGTTCAACGTTGAAATTGGAAGAGGCGTGGCATTGGTTTATTCCGCGTGACGATTGGGATCAACGAATCCCTCATGGTTCTACAGCAGTCGATCTAGGTGCGGCGCCGGGTGGGTGGACCTGGCAGTTGGTTCAACGCAGTATGTTTGTTACTGCAGTAGACAACGGACCCATGCAAGATCAGTTGATGGAATCTGGGCAAGTGACCCATATTCAAGAAGATGCTTATAAATTTATACCTGCGCAGCCTGTCAATATGATGGTGTGTGATGTTGTAGATAAACCGATTAAAACGGCCGGGATGGCGGCTGATTGGGTGATCAATGGTTGGTGCGATGAGGCTATCTTCAATCTGAAACTGCCAATGAAGCAGCGCTATCAAGAGGTTGTATCTTGTTTAAATCTAATCGCTGAAAGGTTTATGCAGGAAGGCTTAGCGTATGAGTTATCGGCTAAACACCTTTACCATGATCGAGAGGAGATAACCTGCCACCTTAGAGTGCTATAAAAATACAGCGATAAGATGGCAGTTTCAGATATTAGTGTTCAAAAACGGTGACTTTTTCCTCGGTTTCTAGCATTGGGTTAAGAGTCGCCATCATATCTTGGCGCTCTGAGGATTGTGCCCAGCGTTGCCAATCTTGAAGAGTTCTGTAGGTTGCAATAACCATCCTGTGGTTTGGATCACTGGCATTTTTAAGAGCTTCGCCAGAAATGAAGCCGTGTGCTTGCATCGCTAATTGTAGCGTTTCACGGGCAGCTTTTTCATAGTGCTCGCCTAAGTCATCGGCAATATGTCGTTCGATAAGTACTCGAATCATATGATCTCTCCATCTAAAACTACGTTCCACACATATAGAATGGATTATTTTTATTTTAAAAGCGACTTTAGTTGCTTAATTACTGATTAAATGACTTTTGCTGTCATGGGTAATTTGAGACAATATGCATCTTTCTGCAAGAGATAAAACATGACGGACATCAAAGCCGACCATATTCTTGATGCAAAGGGCCTATACTGCCCTGAGCCTGTTATGATGTTGCATAATCATGTTAGGGATATGCTGGCAGGGGAAGTGCTGCATATTTTGGCAACTGATCCTTCTACTCAGCGTGACATTCCTAAGTTCTGTACGTTTTTAGGGCATGAGTTGGTTGAGCAGTATGTAGAAGACGACCTTTACGGGTATTACATTCGTAAGGGTGAATGATGTCTGTGGATGTTGAGCAGATAAGTACTAAAACTAGGCAATTAATTGATCAATTGGAAAATATGCTAGATTCTGCGGAGGCGAATCTGACTCAGTCAAAGCAAGTTTTCCAATCAGAGGCTAATCAGGTGAATGACGTAGTAAACAAAACGCCAAAGGCGAAATCCAAAAACCGTGCTGCAAATATGGCTGCTCTGCAGCAGTTGATGGAAGCGTATCCGAAAACCTTTGATCGTAAAAACGTTAGGCCTCTAAAAATAGGCATCCAAGAAGATCTTGTTGCTGACGAAAAAGTCGCTAAGAACAAAATCAAACGTGCTCTTGCGAGTTATGTTCGTTCACTGAACTACTACCGCTCCCTGCGTGAAGGTGCTGAGCGTATTGATATCAATGGTGAGCCAGCTGGTGTAGTGACTAAAGAAGAGTCAGATCACGCAAAAGGCAAGTTGAAAGAGATCAACAAAGTACGTCAAGAGAAGCGCAAAGAGCAAGAGCGTGAAGAGCGTATGAGTAAAAAGCTTGAAATGCTAGTGGGTCGTAAATAAGCCCTAGTCCTAAGCTAGATACAAAAAAACGGCGGTTATACCGCCGTTTTTTTTGTTTGGAGTATGGTTATCAAACCCCTAAGCTTTGCTTAAGGGTTTTGGCGTGCCGTGAAGATAACCTTGGCTACCATCCACATTTAGCGCTTCAAGGATCTGTAGCTGACTTTCTCTTTCTACATGCTCGGCGTAAGCTTTGATCTCAAGGCTATGGGCTACGCTGATCAGGCTGCTGACAAAGAAGCGGTCTTCATCGTTCTGATCGATATTACGGATTAGAGACCCATCAATCTTGATGTAATCAGGTTGTATTGAGTAGAGGTAAGAGAAGCCGCTAGGGTGAATACCGAAATGGTCGACACCAAACTCTGCACCTATAGATTTTAGAGCCTTACGGAACTCTAGAATGCCTTCAATGTTGTTCAGTACACTGGTTTCATCCAACTCGAACAGAACTTTAACACTAGGGCTGATGGTTTTTAGCTTATCTAGTAGCCATGTTCTAAAGCTTTCACTGCTTACGGCTTCATGACTCAAATTAATGGTCAGTGGGCAAGCAATCTTCTCATGTTGCTCTAGCGCTAGTTCGATTACAGCTCTGTCCATTTCAGGCATTAAGCCAAGCTCTTTTACAACGCTGATGAACTCACCGGCAGACGCGGGTTGATTATCCTGATTAAGAATACGCGCAAAGATCTCATCCTGAATCGGCATAGACCCTGGCTTTTTGCTAAACACGCTTTGAATCTGTAAAAAGATTTGGCGCTGATTGATCGCGTTAGCAACATGTTGTTTCCAATCAGATTGCTGCGGCTGTGCTGCAGTTTTTTCCGAGGTGTTGAACTGCTTCCATAGCACTTTAGATTTCTCTGCTTCATTGCTCGCTATACGAGCTTCAGATAGAAGCTGGCTACTGTTGCTTTCATCGTTGCATTCGCAACTGCCGATACTGATTATTGAGCCTTCAATATCTTGGCCCATCAACTGCGCAAGGTGTTTGCGGCTTTCCTGATCAAGTTGCTCCAGTTTTAGTTTTAACTGGTCGGTATCGATTGTATTAACCAACAATATGAAGTCTGCGCCGGTTACACGGCCTAGTACACTTTGATCTGACCCGCGTGCAAATTCTTCTAGATGGCTGGCTAGGTGTTTCAGCAAGTTATTGGTCTTATCCATACCTATCTGCTGATTGGTCTCCTGCAGATTGCATAGATGGATATTGAATAGAGTGCCTCTACCAAAATCTTTACGGTAATCAAGGCGCTCGGCCAGTTGTGCTTCAGTTGCACGTTGATTAGACAAGCCTGTTAAGCTGTCTTGATAAGCGTTTCTGCGTAGCTCTTCAATATTGCGAGCTTGTTCATCGAACATTACCTGTACTTGCTTAACCATGCGGTTCATTGCTTGTACTACACGCTTAAGTTCACGTGTACCTGGTAATTTTTCTTGCTCTAAGTAGCGCTTTTCGGATAGGGCGATTGCTTGCTGCTCTACGGAGTGCAATGGTCTTAGTAGGTATCTAATCAATGAGCTGATAGCGAGCAAGCATAGAATCGATAAAGAGATAAACAGGATGATGCTATCTTGTGCGCCTTTCCAAAGCTTGTCGTAAGCATAACCAGCGCTACTTTGTACGTAGATTTTGCCTACCTGCTGCCATTGGTGCGCAACTTCTCTGAACATAGATGGTGGAGTGATCTGAATCATCGATCTAAACCACTCAGGCACCTCTTCGCTGATGGTTTCTGGCGTCTTTTTCTCAAACAGAATCTCACCATCCGCATTGGTGACAATAATACGCTGATAGAAACCGCTGTCGAAAATAGCATTCACGGCTGTTTCAATAGTCGCGCTATCGTTTTCAGCCATATAAGGGGCAAGGTAAAGGCCTAAGTGAGTGGCAGAATCCTGCGCATGTGACTCCAGCTGATCCTGAAGAACAGAGCGTGAGCTTTCTGACATTATGTATAGGGTGCCAGAAACCAAACCTATAAGTACCGCAAATATTGCGGCGATAAGTTGGTTAACCAGTGACATAATAGATACTCCTCATCATTAAACCTACCTTAGGTTAATGTCATTGTTTTCAATACGAGATTGCAGTTTTACCCAAGGCTTTAATCTGTCTGATGTTCCTACTAATGTAGTTCTGCGGCCCATTTTTGAGAGCCATAGTTTATCACCATTAAAGCTATAAACGTGTAACAGGTCTGTACGCTTGGAAGCAGGCAAAATTTCGCCGTTAATATTGTCCAGAACTAGAGGGGTTTCACGTGGCTTGGGGTAGTACGTTAATACCATGTGGGCTTGGTTATACTCCAAGGCTTTAACGTAAGCTAAGTTCATTTTTTCTACGGGTACACCCAGCTCTTTGAGTGTGTAGTATTTCGCAATACTGAAATCTTCGCAGTCACCGCCGTTGGTGATAAGAAATTCTACGGGTGTGGCCCAGTAATCTTTCTTTTTCCAGTGCTTGATGTCATCGATAAATCGCACTTGGTTGAAAAAGTCGTTTACGCGTTCTAGTTTGTGACTTTCGCTCTCATTGGCTAATTCAGTTAGTAGGTTCTGCCAAGTTTCGAGTCTACGCTTCGCTTTTGCGCCGTATTTATTCCCCAATTTTTCAATATCAGCTTTACTCAGGCGAATGCTTTCAGCATCTACTTGAGTCAGTAGAAGGGCTGAGGCAAACAATAACAATACAAAGAACGCTGTATTGAACGTTAAATTGTTGCTGTGCTGTTTTGATTTAAAGGCTGGGGTCAATGTCCAATCCGTAGCTCAATAGCGGTTAGTCTTTCTGTGTCGGCATCATGCCGCAATTTCTTAAAATATTTTGCCAAGCTTCAGTATGTTTATCCCTAACTTGCTGGTAATTCAACCAAAGACTTTGCGGTGATGTTTTGGACAGTACAGTGGCTGAATAAGTTTCCATTGATTGTGGAATAGATACTGATAATGTTTTGTAATTCTGCAGTAATTGCTGATTAAGGTCGAGCCATTGAGAGGCATATCGGTCAGTTTGCGCTAAATAAGGTAAAACTTCACCGATGTAGAACTTATAAAAAACATTTTCTAGGATGCGGGCCTTTTTATTTGGACTTTGGTTTCTACAAAGAGGATTAGTAGGTGAATTTCGCTGATCTAACAAGCGCGCGGCTTGGTCAAGATGGTAAGTCAGGACTTCAAGTGAGCTGATGATTGCAGGGCCAGATCGATTGCTGTGTAAGACCTTGAAGGCTTGGTTTAAGTGATCTTCACTAGGTCTTGTCAAACCTAATTGATCAAGGTTATTTGCGGTTAAATTTACGAGGGTTCGTAAGGCTTCGATACTCTGTTGACTGCTGCTGTTATCAACTAGAGGTAGAGCTGTTTGCGAACGGCTGAAATTGGCTTCGATTTCTGGCGCGGTAAATATCCCATTCCACAATTCAGCAGGTAAATTGTCGCGTTTAACGCGATGGATTTCGTTTACTCTTTTTAGTAGTTCGGTATCAATAGCGCTGGCATTGCGCAAAGATTCTCGGCACTGAGTTAATAAATAATAGAAATTTAGCTCATATTGTAATTTTGCTGATGGCTTGGCGACCTTGCCAAGAGAGCTATTGCGTTCTGCGATTAAAGGTAGCAGGTCACAACGTTTTAATTTCAATACATCTAAAAGGCCTTCACGGATCTCTGTGGTTTTAAGTATTCGATCGCGTTTAAGAGGGAATTGTATCCTTGCTTCAGGGATGTATGACTGAGGTTGATTTAAATCGAGGGTGTTACTTAGACGGTAAAGGTAATTCTCCAATACCAGTTCAGGTGTATCTCGGCTACATCCGCTTAGGGATATTAGTAGGATGATAAGAATAGAGAGCTGTTTTAGCATAACTAGGTTAACGATGTTGGGCTTGGCTGAGCAATTGGTTGCTTTTCCAATGTAATCGACTAATTAACAGTATAGCGCCAATGGTTAAGCCAATAAGTAAACCAATCCAGAACCCTTTGGGGCCCATCGCCGCAGTAATTAACTCTGTTTTACCTAAGATATAGCCAGAAGGAAGGCCAATGAGCCAATATGCGATAAATACAAGCATGAGAGGAACTACGGTATCTTTGTAACCCCTAAGAGCGCCTGAACATGTTATCTGGATTGCATCTGAGAACTGGAAAAGAGCCGCAATAATGATCAAAGTGCTGGCGATTTCAATGATCTGAAGCTCTTGGGTATAGAGTTCGGCAATAGGTGTTGCAAATAGTGCCATCAATGAAGAACTGAAGATCGCTAGGGTTAAAGTGATAATCAAGCCTGTAACTGCACTGAATTTCGCAGCTTCAGGTTTTTGTGCCCCGAGTTGATGGCCAACGCGTATGGTGAGTGCCAGCGATATACTAAGAGGCAGCATGAAGATCAGTCCGGTAAAACTGATAGTGATCTGGTGAGAGGCGATCATTACCTCACCAAGATCAGCCAAAAGCAGGGCAATTACCGAAAACATGCTGACTTCAATTAAAAGGGCAACGCCTATGGGCAGTCCTAACTTTAAAAAGTTCTTAAGTGCTGATGGCTCAGGTAAAGACCAGTTAGAGAAAGGCTGGATCGCAACAAAGGTTGGAGATTTAGTCAGATAGATGAGCGCGCTAAAGAACATAATCCACATAACAATTGCAGTTGCCCAGCCGCAACCTACGCCTCCTAGTTCAGGAAAACCAAACTCGCCATAGATCAGTGCATAGTTAAGTGGGATGTTACACAAAAGCCCAAGAATGGAGATTTTCATAGCGGG
Source organism: Neptuniibacter sp. QD48_11 (assembly GCF_047778095.1). GTDB lineage: Bacteria > Pseudomonadota > Gammaproteobacteria > Pseudomonadales > Balneatricaceae > Neptuniibacter. Next base: position 2,345,067 of record NZ_CP180551.1, on the reverse strand, counting down.
CTGAGTTTTACCAAAACCTTCAATATAGCTGCGGATAAGTTGATAAAGCAGAAGGGCAGGGAATCCCCAGCTTATAGCCGCTAGGTATTGTGTGGTTAAACGAGCTAGTTCTTCTTCTACGCCCATAAAAGCAAGAATTGGATCGCAGTTATGCAGGGCAAAGATTGCGAGCAGGCTCAAAATAACGACTATGATTACGCCCTGATGCAGTGTTTCGGAACTCGCCTTTTCTTTATTGGCACCTACTAGATAAGCAACCATGGGCGTGGTAGCCATTAATATACCTTGGCTGGCGATAAAGATTGGTAGCCAGATACTTGACCCCAATGCTACTGCGGCAAGATCCGTCGCGCTGTAACGTCCGGCCATCAGTGTATCGACAAAGCCCATAGAGGTTTGCGCGATTTGAGCGATCGCTATAGGGAAGCCAAGGGTAAGGATTATTTTGATTTCTTGTAGACGTTTCAGGGGATGATCCTTAGATACAACTGAAAGAGGTAGAGTAAAGTTGTTACAGCTCTTCTTGAACCTGTACTGATTTAAGTATACCGCGATGAAACGCACTTGGATTAAATCTTAGGATAAAATTTAAGAGCTTAATCATGTTAATAGGTTGTTTAAGCATCGAATATGACAATCAAACACTTACCGATTAGTCGAGTGTTAGACTATTGTAGAGTCTGTTTTGGCTAAAAAATCATCAAAAAACCCACAATGGGAATTGAATTAACACAAAGCAGCGCTATGATCAGATGATCGGAAAAGACATGGCTGCTTGAATGTTGCGGCAAGGAAACTCTTGGCCTAACTCTTTCAATGCTGTCGGTTTTTTCTATTTAACAGCTTTAAGCAGGAAATCTTTCGTTGCTTCAGCTGATTTTAATTATCCAAAATAGGGTTTTGAAAGATGGCAACAACTGGAACAGTTAAGTGGTTTAACGACGAAAAAGGCTTTGGTTTTATTGAACAGGAAGGTGGTCCGGACGTATTTGCACATTTCAGTGCAATTCAGGGCGAAGGCTTCAAAAGCTTAGCTGAAGGCCAAAAAGTAGAGTTTACTGTGACTCAAGGTCAAAAAGGCCCGCAAGCTGAAAACATCGTTAAAGTTTAAGCTGTTGCTACGGGGTTAAAGTCCCGTCCTGCACACGATAGAAAGGCAAGCCTAGAGCTTGCTTTTTTATTGCCAAAAGCTGTATCGATTAATGAGTACTACTTTCCAGAAGGGTTAAGATCTGTAGTGCTTCTTCTCTGCTTTGACCGCAAAACTCTTCTTCAGGTGCAAAGTCAGCACAAGCTTTTGGTCTTTGATCTTTACCAAAGATTTTGCATCTATTTTGCTGGTCTAAATGTTTGCAACGTTCGCCCGCAGGTTTGTTTAGGCTGGTGATGCTCGGTGCAATACAGCAAGCACCGCAGTTTTCTCGACATTGCATAGTAACGACAGGGAAAGTTAAAAGGTTATTGTATCGAAAAGGGTAGAGAAGTAAAAAAGCCGGTCAGAAGACCGGCTTTGGAGTTGGCTCTATATCATTGTGGTTATATTCGACTAGGCTGCTGTGCCTTGATCTTGCAGGCTGCTATCAGCCTGCAGTTCAGTCTTTTTTATAGTATCAAGCCCCAGCGTAGATAAAGTGCGTTTACGCACGCTATTTAGTAACGCTGCATCTTGAGTCAGATCCTGACCGTAAGATGGGATCATCGCATGAATCTTGTCTTGCCACTCTTGTGTAGCAAGTTTTTCTGCGAAGCATGTTTCCACAATGTTGATCATCGTCTGGACTGCAGTTGATGCACCTGGTGAAGCACCAAGAAGAGCAGCAAGCGTACCGTCTTCGGCCGAGATTACTTCGGTACCGAATTCTAGCTTGCCTTTACCGTTCTCATCTTCTTTGATGATCTGCACGCGTTGGCCTGCGTAGGAAAGCTCCCAGTCTTCATCTTTTGCATCAGGGAAGAAGTTTCTTAGCGCGTCTACACGAGAGCTGTGAGACTGCATTACTTCACTGATCAGGTACTTGGTAAGGTCCATGTTATTCATACCTACAGAAAGCATCGGCTTGATGTTGCCAAGGTTGATGCTTAGTGGCATGTCGAAGATAGAACCTTTCTTCAAGAACTTAGTCGTAAATCCAGCAAATGGGCCAAACAGTAGGGCTTGTTCACCGCCGATGACTCGAGTATCCAAGTGAGGTACGGACATCGGTGGGGCACCGATAGGTGCTGTACCATAAACTTTAGCCAAGTGCTTTTTAACGATTTCTGGTTTGCGGCAAACTAACCATTGACCACTTACAGGGAAGCCGCCATAACCTTTACCTTCAGAGATGCCTGCTTTCTGTAGAAGCGGTAGCGCGCCACCACCCGCACCAAGGAATACAAACTTAGCGTTGATAACTTCTTTATCGCCAGTTTGGTCATTCTTTAGCGTAATAGTCCAGTTTTTATCTTGGTCTTGCTTAAGATCCTTTACTGTACGGCTTAGTAGAAGTTCGAAATCATCTTGAGCTTCTAGGAAGTTCACCATGTTACGTGCAAGCGAACCAAAGTTTACGTCGGAACCGTAAGCAACACGAGTGGCTGCAACTTTCTCGCTTGGGTCACGGTTTTCCATGACCAGTGGCATCCACTCTTTCAATACTGCGTGATCTTCGCTGTATTCCATGTCCGCAAACTGGTGCGTAGCACTCAATGTCTCATAACGATTGCGAAGGAATTCTACGTTCTTCTCACCCCATACAAAGCTTTGGTGTGGTACAGGGTTAATAAATTGAGAAGGTTCAGGAAGGGCGTTTTGTTCTACGAGGTATGACCAGAATTGCAAGCTAACTTCGAAAGAGGCGTTAATCGCGAAAGCTTTAGTGGCATTGATCGTGCCGTCTGGCATTTGTGGCGTGTAGTTCAATTCACAATATGCCGCGTGGCCCGTACCGGCATTGTTCATGCCATCTGTACTTTCATGGGCGACATGATCTAGGCGCTCGATCATGCTGATTTTCAGGGAAGGATCTAGCTGCTTGAGCATGACGCCAAGGGTCGTACTCATAGCTCCCGCGCCGACTAGCAATACGTCTACTGATTTTGTGGTCATAGGAACTTCGCCATTTTAATAATAATAATGGTTTGTGAAGTAGCTGCGGGGATGGGGGCTTGTGGCCGCAACAGTCATGACTTTGGTGAGTCAGCTGTTATCACCCGAGACTTCTTTGTTCTGCAACACCTAGAACATAATTTTATGACATTTTCTGGAGGTTGCAGGATGTTTGGCGCGAATTATACGGATTCTGTCGCTAATGTCTTGGGAAATAAGGCCAAAGGAGTTAGCAATTCGGATTAGATTAATTCTAAAGTATTACATATTTTGGCATAGCTACTGTCGTATGAAGTAATGTTTGCGGTTTTTGTGTATATAAATATTCTCTAAAGTTATTAAAGATGGATATAACTGATCTCTTTTATTTACTTCTCCGGTCTGCTCGACTAGTCTGCCTGCGAATCTGAAAAGCCTAATACAGGAGCGCCTATATGGAAGATATTATTGAATTACTACAAGAGCGTAATGTCGAAGTTCCTGTACCTTTAGATCTACCTGATGAAGACGATCTTGTTGAGATCGAAGAACAGATTCTGATCTCGCTGCCAGATGAATATAAACATTTTTTGCTTGAAGTAAGTGATATCGTCTGTGGCTCCATCGAACCGGCGACTGTGGCTGATCCAAGTTCGCACACGTTTTTACCTGAATTAGCCGCTACCGCTTGGGATATTGGTATGCCTCGTGAGTACATTCCGATTTGTGAGCATGCGAATGGTTACTATTGCATTACTCAAGATGCAGCCATCTTGCTCTGGCAGCACGGCGACACTATAGAAGATGAGTGGCCATCGATCTGGAACTGGGCCAAAGATGTCTGGTTGGAGAGTTAATAAATGAACAGACAGATTTTTCAACAAATTGAAGCTTTTGCTGAGTCGATGATGAAAGCAGCTGAAGCGGATAACGAAAAAGAGTTTTATTCGGTTTATGCTGAATTGGAAACTTTAGCTGAGCAGTATAAAGGCAAGAAGAACGATCACCCTGTGTTTTGGGAAACACTAGCTGATTTCTCAGAAGAAAACCAAGATGCGATCAAGCTCTATCAGCAAGCTTATCAAGTGGCCGATAACTTAAAAGAGACAGAGTATAAGGCTTCAATTCAATACTCTTTAGCTCAGCGCCTGTTTGAAGAAGGTCAAAAAGAGGATGCACTTGAAGCTTTGTCTAAAGCGGAAAAATTTGCGGGGTTCACTGAGGATCAGGAGCTTCAAGCAGATATCCAGCAGCTACGTTCTGAGGTTGAATAATCTTCACGGTCTAATGTGCATAACTGACTAAAACAAAAAAACGGAGCAGATGCTCCGTTTTTTATTTCTAATCCAACTTAGTCGATACGTACAGCGACATAACGACCAGGTGCTGCTTCGATAACGCTGTGCTCATCGTTACCTGGTGCAGCTGGAGCCGCAACTTTCTTACCAGCACGACGCTTCAACCACTCAGCCCAGTGAGGCCACCATGAGCCTTCCTGACGCTCAGCTGATTCTAACCAGCTATCTGCACCGTTACCTAGTTCACCGTTGATCCAGTAGTTACGACGGTTCTTAGAAGCTGGGTTGATAACCCCCGCAACGTGACCGCTAGCACCTAGAACGAACTCGTTTTTGCCTTTAAGCAGTTCAGTCCCTTCGAAAGTACCTTTCCATGGAGCAATGTGATCTTCGATTGTAGATAGGAAGTAGCAAGGGATCTTGATCTTGCCAAGATCGATCTTTTCACCGCAGATAGTTAACTGGTCTTTCTTAGTTAGACCGTTTTCCATGTACATGTTGTTAATGTAGTACGTGTACATGCCTGCTGGTAGGTTAGTAGAGTCACTGTTCCAGTACAGGATATCGAACGGAGGAGGCGTCTGACCTTTAAGGTAGTTGTTAACAACATAGGACCAGATTAGATCGTTTGAACGCAACATGTTGAAAGACGTAGCAAGTTCACGACCACTTAGGTAGCCCTGATTATTTACTTTGTCTTCCAGCTTCTTAATCTGCTGTTCGTCAATGAATACACATAGATCACCAGGATCAGTGAAGTCTAGAAGCGTAGTGAAGAACGTTGCAGAAGCGATAGATGTATCTTTACGCGCTGCCATTACCGCTAGAGCAGTTGTTAGTAGAGTACCACCTACACACCATGCTACTGCGTTAACTTTGTCGCTCTTAGTAATATCTTGGATAACTTGTGTCGCTTTAAGGATGCCTTTCTCTACGTAGTCGTCCCAAGTGATGTGACCTTGTTCGATCGATGGGTTCAACCAAGAAACCATGAACGTAGTTTGACCTTGGTCAACGCAGTATTTTACGTATGAGTTGCTTTCTTGCAGGTCAAGAATGTAGAACTTGTTGATGCAAGGAGGCACGATCATTGTTGGACGAGCGTAAGTCTCTTCAGTCGTTGGTTTGTACTGAATAAGCTGGAACATCTCGTTTTCAAATACGACAGAACCTTCAGTCGTTGCAATGTTCTCACCTAGAACAAATGCAGACTCGTCAGTCATAGAGATGCGGCCTTTCTCTGCATCACCTAGAAGGTTTTTAAGGCCATCAACTAAGCTCTGACCTTTAGTTTCCAACGCTTGTTGAAGCACTTCAGGGTTAGTGATTGCAAAGTTGGTTGGAGACATCGCATCGATATATTGCTGCGTGTAAAACTCAAGTTTCTTCTGTTCTTGGTCAGAAAGATTTGCATTAGCAGCCATTTCCTGAAGAAGCTTAGAGCTTAGTAGGTAAGATTGCTTGATGTAATCGAAAACAGGGTTCTGAGACCACTCTTCAGCTTGGAAACGACGGTCACCGCGTGCAGGTTCAGCAACTGATTCGCTGTTTTTACCTGTCAGCAAGTTAGTCCAAAGGCTCATTTGGCTCTGCTGATAATCAGTAATTGCACGGATCCAAACAGTAGGGTCTTCCCAGGAGCGGTTAGCTAACTCTGTCCAGGATTGTGTGAACTTACTGAAAATATCATCACAGCCTGAAGCTGAGAACATATCCAATACTTTCTTGGTTTCGGAATTCAGGTAGTCGATAAACTCCTGAGGGTTGGAAAGTAGGTTGCTATTGTTGTCCATAGGGTCGCCTTTCTTTGTCATATCCGTCCTTCCATCTTGCGTGCTTCACATATTCGTAACGATTATGGAATCGTGGAAATACAAGTTTTACGGTTTAACTCACAATATCGCAACTTTTAATTGCGTTTTTATGAATATATCTGTCCAGCATATTCTTGTGCGGTGCAATGTATCAAGGTATTCCTTGGTCGATCACACTAAGGTGTTAAGGCCTTGGTTCAATAAATGTCATACCGATTGTAGATAAAACACATGTTTTCTGTAGTTCTTTTAACTAGTCATCCGATGACGTTCATCAATCATATCGTCGATATGTTGCAGAATTTTATAGCTCTCTTCTTCAGCATTTCGCATCTGCTCTACAATCTCTTGGCGGATCGATTTGTCTTTCTTCCAGTTCTGGTCACGGTAAGAAACTGCTTTTAAAACAGATTGATGCACGGCTGCATGAGGTGCATCCATTAATTTATAAGCTTTAGTGTTTTTAAAGGATTCAAAACCTTCCCCTTCGAAATACCACTGACCTAAACGGCAATCAGTATGGCAAACACTTACTGCCTCTAACTCTTCAGAGCGGTCTTTTGTGTCATCTAGAGCAACATAACCATTTTGTTTAAAAATAACGTGGTCGGCTTTTATCAGGGAGCCAAAAGTGCAGTCTTTGGCATAGGCAATATAACGTTGAGTATCCTCTGCGGAGGTCGCAATGTCTGCAAACTGCTCTCGAAATTGCTGAACTTGAGTGTTGATCTCTTCTGCTGCTTGTGAGGAAATTTCGGCTTGCTGAACCATGTCAGCAACCCGTTCACTGAAGCTATTGATGGTTTCTGTTACTTCAATCGCAGCTTCTTTTGTACGATTGGATAGGGCTTTTACCTCATCCGCAACGACAGCAAATCCACGACCTTGTTCGCCCGCTCTAGCAGCCTCAATAGCAGCGTTAAGCGCGAGGAGGCTGGTTTGATCAGCGATTTCGGTAATGATCGATAAGGATGATGAAACCTTAGTGCTGTCGGCCTCTAAGGCTTTAGTTACCTCGGATACACTGGTGATGTTTGCCGTAATACTTGCGAGCGCGCCGCTCATATTATCGACGCTGCTTTGACTATTGGCAGCGGCCTGACCATTTTTGGCCGCGATGGACTCTACTTGCTCCATCTCTTCAGAAATTTTGACTAAATCGGACTGGTTTCGTCGGAGGTTTTCAATCAAATGACTTGTATTTAGATTATGTAGCTCTGATTTAAGTTGGTTGGAGACTAGGAATTTGGCACCTTCCTCCATCTTCTCTAAAGAAGCGTTGATTTGGGATAGTGATTTCCTTAAGCGCCCAGGCATCCCCTTGTACAGGGCCTTTCGATCATAACGACCTTCAGCAACATAGCTAAAGCAGGCGTCGACCTCTTTGAAGTAGGATTCCACTCGATCCAATAGATCATTTAGTTCCCAGGCAACTTTACCTACTTCGCCGAGCCCAGATACAGATGTGATACGAGTGCTAAAATCGCCATCATTGGCTTTTATCAATGTAGTGTTGATTCGCTCCAAGGCATTTATTGCATAGGCATTAGATTTTAATGTGTAGACGGTTAAGGCTATTGCCGCGATAACTGGGATGATTTGCCAATAGGGGGTATCAGCAATAAAAATGCTGCCCACTAAAGAGCCGAGCAATAATATGTTCCAGCATATAACTAAGCGCTTAGCGCGAGCCCGTAAAAATGGAACGCCGCGACTGGTGCCGTTGGAAAATTGTTTGTCTGACATTCGCATTATTCTTGGTCCAGCCCCATAACAAGTTCGAAATAGCCTTTACCTAAGGATTGCAGTTTAGAATTGAGCAATTCGATAGATTTTTCGGCTGCTTGGCTAGCAGGCGTGCGTTTTTCTAGCGCTAGCATCTCAGCATAAATAGGGGTAAGGGTATTTATGGCTTGTTGGCTAGGTTTGCGGCGTACAGAGTAGTAACCTGTTAGCTGCCCTTGAGCATCGTAATCGGGGGTTACGTTGGCAAAGACCCAGTAAAAAGAGCCATCTCGGCAGAGGTTTTTTACGTAACCAAAAAACTCTTTTTCTTGCTGTAATGTTTGCCACATGAATTTAAATACACCGCGTGGCATATCAGGGTGGCGAATAATGTTGTGTTGTTTGCCTAAAAGTTCAGCTTCGTTGTAGCCGGCAATCTGCATAAAGACGCGATTGATGTAGGTGATACGTCCTTTTGTGTCGGTTTTTGACACGATAAATTCATCATTGTTTAAACGAACTTCGGCGTTTTTCGGTATGATCTGGTTTTTCATTCGCTATATAAATTGATGGTTGCGATTAATTGGCTGCGGACTCTAGCATGCAGATTGAAGACATTCTGTGATCTAGCTCAGGTCTCCGGTCGAACGGTCTGAAAAAGCGAGTTAGCAAGGGTAAATAGAGTGAGAGAGTTGGAATTGATGGGAACCGTCGGTTGCCATTTGTGTGATGTGGCAGAGCAATTGATAGCGTCTTCAGTGGATATGCAGAAGTATGCGATCTATCAGGTTGATATTGCTGATGACGACGATTTAGTTGAACGCTATGGTGTGAAAATTCCAGTGTTGTTGGATTTGGAGAGTAAAGAAGAGCTGGAATGGCCTTTTGACCAATCTCAACTTCTAGAATTTCTTCAGCGCGTATCTAAATGAGTCCAAAGAACTTGCAGGTAGTTTGATAAGCATCCTGTTGTAGCTGTTCCAGCTCTACGCCTCTTAGTTCTGCAACCTTTCTCGCTATATGCGGAAGATAGATAGGAAGGTTGCGGCGAGATTTTGGTTTCGGTTTTATATCTCGAGGAAGAAGGTAGGGTGCATCTGTCTCTAACATCAAACGATCGGTAGGAATGTCTTTGACCAGCTTTTGTAAATCTAATCCGCGTCTTTCATCACAGATCCAACCTGTAATGCCTATGTGCATATCAAGATCTAGATAGTTATACAGCTCTTCTTTGCTGCCGGTGAAGCAATGCGCTACGGCGTTTGGAATATGGTCTCGGTAGCTATATAGCATTTCCAACTGTTTTTTGTGGGCCTCTCGTTCATGTAGAAATAGAGGTTGTTTGTGCGTGCATGCGATTTCAAGTTGCTTGTCAAACGCATTGACTTGTTGTTCTGGTGTAGAGAAGTTTCGATTGAAGTCTAATCCCATCTCACCTGCTGCAACGACACAGTCCTGTTTTAACAGTACGTTTAACTCTTGTAGTTGATTGCCTGCGTGATCTTTTGCGTAATGGGGATGAACTCCCGCTGTGCAGTAGAGATGTTCAGGATATTTTTGGCATAACTCGATAGCTTGGAGGCTCTCTTCGAGTGTTGTGCCTGTAATGATTAGACGTTCAACACCCTGTTCTAATGCTTGCTGGATTACATCTTCCCTATCTTTATTAAAACTACTGTCGGTAAGGTTAACGCCAATATCAATCCAGCAAGGATTAGTCATACAGATATCTTCTTTTACTATTTGTTTATAAAGCAGTTTTTTTGCTTTGGTTAACGGCTAATAAGGCGATTTGCTTATCGTTAAGTAAGCTTGCTTGCCGACCTTCTAGGCGATCATAAATGACGCGGAATGCTAATACACTTTGAACATATTTGCGCGTTTCTTTAAACGGAATCGTTTCAATCCAGATGTCTAAAGGCAGATCGCCTCGTTGTTTGAGCCACTTAGTTACACGGTGAGGGCCCGCATTGTAAGCTGCTGCTGCATAGGCTGGATTGTTATCGAATTTCTTCAACATATCACCTAAGTAGGCGGAACCCAGGGTAATATTGATCTCTGGTTTATCTAACTCTGCATTTTTCTTATACGGCACTTCATGCTTTTTAGCTGTAAGTTTGGCTGTTTGTGGCATTAACTGCATTAGTCCTCGTGCGCCAACACGGGATGTGGCGTTGAATAGGAACGCACTTTCTTGGCGGGCTATAGCAACAGGGAAGCTTAGATCGAGATCGTTTTTAACCGCATGCTCTTTAAATAGTTTTGCATGAGGGTAAGGGAACCGAAGATCTATATGGTCCCAACGCTCTGTTTTGGCAGCATTGATGATCGCTTGTAGGTGCCAACCCCAAGAGTTAGCTAGATAACCTGCAAGGTTCTTTTGCTGTTCATCCATCTGAGATAGAGCGAGGCGCCATTCTCGATTCGCTTCAGTCAATCGACCTAATTTGAATAACTCACCTGCGCGGGCTGCAGCAGGTAATTTGGCTAACTCATCCAGTTGCTCTTGAGTTACAGCATCTGATTTAGCGTTTAGCTGGAAAGGGCTTTGATTTAACTCAGCTGCTAAGAAACCATAAAAACTCCGGTCTTTAGCGACTTCGGCGATTTTCTCTTTTTGGTCGGTTTTGGGCTTGAGGTGCCTTTCAGCAATGAGAGACCAATATTGCCATTTAGAATCTTTTTTCTCTTCTTCACTGAGATGGCTAATTGCTTCTACAACCGTCTTCCAATCCTGTTTAGCTAAGGCATTACGAATACGTCGCTCTGTTAGTTCTTCAATGCGGTATTCAGGGTCAAGCTGCTTACTCAGTTTGATCGCTTGGCTGTTATAGGTCCAATTCAGACGTTCGCCCATGTATAGGCTAACTTTGTCTTGATCAACCTGTGGCATCAGCCCGTCGCGCTTTTTAAGCCAAGACTGAGTGGCTGTTATTGGTTGTTTACGATACCAGCGTTTATACGCGATAGATGCCGCTATAGGACGTTGAACTTTATCAATTTTATTTATAGTTGAGCCATCAACCAGTTCTGGAGAATTGTAAAGTTTCCAGAAAAGCTCAGCTTGTTGTTTCTGTTTTTTATCTTTGACCTGCTTGGTTAGGTAACGAGCGAGTTTGATCTCATTTTGTTCAACGCTCATCCAAAAACGCTGGGAAGCTTCATTCGTTGTTGGTCGACCGGTTGCCATCCAAGCTTTAAACAGTGGGTCGCATGCTTTAGGTTGGGATTTGCCTACCATCCATAGCTCACGCGCTTTATACAGTGCAGCTTTTTTCTGCTTAGAATTGCCATTGAGTAGCGCTGTTTGTTGTTGGCACTCGTAGCGCACGTTAGTAACTGGGTGGTTACTAAAATGCTTACGATAGGTCGTCCATTTTTTGTTTTTCGCTAGGTGATTTAACCAAGTGCGGTTGAGTCGGTTAGCGATCGGTAGTTCTGGATATTTTTCGATAAATGCAGATACGTTCCCAGAATTGGATTTGTAAAGCCGTTTTAGCTCGTATTGATAATCTAAATAAGGTGCTAAAGGGTAATCATTAAGTGCTTTTCGAGCCTTCTTAAAAGACTGGGTTTTGTTCTGTTTTAAGTAGGTTTCAGCTTGCAAAAATTGTTTGCGTTGTTGTTCTATGGATGCGTAAGAAATCGGTGCTGTAATAAGTAGCGATGTTAAAGTGAACACACCGGTTGTTGTTTGCCAAAAAGGTTTCATCTTCAAGTCCTATGAATAATCCATTACCACTTTATACGATAGATTAACGGCTTAATTAAATAATAATTTACCTGAATGCAGCATTTTCATGCATATCTGTCGAAAATGAGTAGAATAGCGGCCTCAATGAACAAAAGCTGACCTACCATGCCTCTGATTCGACTCGATAAAATATCCATGGCCTTTGGTGCCAAACCTCTACTAGATAACGTTGATTTCCAAATTGATCCCGGTGAAAGGGTCGCTTTGGTCGGCATGAATGGTGCTGGTAAATCAACACTATTAAAGCTGGTTGCAGGTCACCACAAAGCTGATGGTGGTGAGTTTTGGGTTTCGCCAACGTGTCGAATCGCAGAATTACCTCAGGCTATGCCAGCGGCAGATGAGCGTTTAGTACGTGATGTAGTTACTGCAGGTTTGGGTGATATCCAAAAGCTACGTCAGGATTATGATGAGCTTGCTGCATCTGAAAATGCAGACATGAAGGTGCTGGATAAGCTTCAGCATCAGATTGAAGCGGTTGATGGGTGGCATTTAGAGCAGCGTGTTCAGCGCGTGATTGAGCAGTTGGATCTGCCTGGCGACAAGTTAATGTCTGAGTTGTCAGGAGGTTGGCGTCGTCGTACCGCGTTAGGCGCTGCTTTAGTTCAGAATCCTGATCTTTTATTACTCGATGAACCTACCAACCATTTAGATATCGAGACTATCGAATGGCTAGAGCAGCAACTGCTTGAATTTAAAGGTGGCCTGTTGATTATCTCTCACGATAGAGCGTTGGTGGATCGCTTGGCGACTCGTATCGTAGAGCTTGATCGTGGTGTGCTGTCATCGTTCCCGGGTAGCTATTCTGCTTACATGGATTTAAAGCAGAAGATGCTTGAGGATGAAGAGAAGCAGAATGCTCTATTCGATAAGCGTCTGGCGCAAGAAGAAACTTGGATTCGTCAAGGTATTAAAGCACGTCGAACCCGAAATGAAGGGCGTGTTCGTGCCCTTAAAAAGATGCGTAATGAACGAGCGGACCGCCGTGAACGAGGCGGTAAGGCTAAGTTCTCTTTAGAAGAAGCGGCTCGCAGTGGCAAGCTAGTTGCTGAACTTAAAGATGTGTCGTTGGGTTATGCTGGCAAACCATTGTTTAGTAACTTTGATTTTGTCTTACAACGCGGTGATCGTATTGGTCTTATCGGGCCAAATGGTGCCGGAAAGAGTAGTTTGCTAAGTGTGCTTTTAGGTAAGCAATCTCCAGATCAAGGTGAAGTGAAGCTTGGTACGAATCTCAAAATTGCATACTTTGATCAGTTACGTGCTCAAGTTGATCCTGAAAAAACAGTGATGGATAACATCGCTGAAGGTCGAGAGAGTATCAGTATTAATGGCCGTGATCGTCACCTGATTAGTTACTTGAATGACTTTATGTTTGCGCCTGAAAGAGCGCGGACGCCTGTAAAAGCATTATCCGGTGGAGAGACAAACAGGGTATTGCTAGCCAAGCTCTTTAGTCAGCCAGCAAATCTGTTAGTGCTCGATGAACCAACCAACGATCTGGATATTGAAACTCTAGAGTTGCTCGAAGAGATTATTCTCGATTTTGATGGAACTATTCTTCTAGTAAGCCATGACCGTTCCTTCTTGGATAATGTCGTGACTAGCACCTTGGTATTCGAAGGTGACGGCGAACTGAATGAATATGTTGGTGGTTATCAAGATTGGCTGAGGCAGCGCCCGGAACCTGTAAAACAGGAGAGTAAACAGTCTAAGGTTGAAAAGCCTCAAGTCAAAGAAGCAGCGCCTTCTCAGCCTGCGAAGAAGAAAAAACTAAGTTACAAACTGCAGCGTGAATTAGATGAACTCCCAGCTCAGTTAGAACAAGCGGAAGCGGCTCTGGAAACGTTGCAAACGGAAACAGCTGCTCCTGACTTTTATCAGCAGGATCATGAATTCGTGAGTCAAAAACTCAGTGAGTTACAGGATCAGGAATCACTGGTCGAGCAGCTGATGGAACGTTGGGTTGAGTTAGAAGCGCTGCAGGAAGGGGAGTAACCCCTTCCTAGTCTTGATCCAGAATTCTAACTGCTAAAACATCACACTTAGCACCATGTAAAACGCCGTTAGCGGTTGAACCTAGTAGAAGGGCGATACCGTGACGACCGTGGCTGCCTACAATAACCAGATCTATATCATAATCGTCGGCAAGGCGGTGGATCTCTGATTCGGTTTGACCTGTGACCACTAACTGTTCAGTGACTGGATAGTCTAGGGTCTCACAATAGCGCTTGAGCTTCTGCTGGGCGTGTTTATCTAGTTGTTCCTGTATTGAGGTTAGATCCATCGGAACATCGCCCCCATAAGCAAAACTGAGTGGTTCAATAACGTGAACTGCATAGAGCTGCGCGTCGTTCGCTTTTGCAAGTTCATAGGCTTTACTTTTGAGCTGGTCAGATTCGCTTGAGAGGTCTAAGGCTAAAAGTATCTTGGAATAAGTTCCCATCACTGCATCTCCACTAGCAAAGTGTTTAAGGCTGTTGAGAGTGACTTACAGACTCTTTTAACAGATTAGCATAGAGCGTTGCTGTACGTACTCTGGTAAAATCGCGGCAGATGATTTCTATCAATATTTTAATAGGTTGTGTTACGTCTGAGTGTTTTTCTGCAGTCGTGCACAGTCTTTTTTCAACGATTCCGTGCTTTACGGTATTAGGGCTGAGGGTTTAGTAATGGAGTGGATGGTAATCGTCCTGATCATGATGTCTTTGTTAGGCTCGATGATGTGGGTTATGCCCACCAAGAAGCAAAAATACCAAGCATCTCTGAGGCTCAAGGCAAAAGCACTTGGCTTCCAAATACAACTCGAAAAAATGCAGCCTCCTAGAGCGCAGGGCGAAATGGAACCAGATGAGCGCAATATGACTGCTTATCGTATTTTGCGCGAAGGTTTAAGTCGTGAGCAGAAAAATAGCTTCAACACTTGGCAAGTGTTCCGGGTCGAGTCCATCGCAAATATCGGTTTAAATGCTGGGTGGTGCTGGGCTAAAGGTGAGCGCACTTTATCTGAGCTGCAATTAGATAAATTAAATACGCTGTTAGAGGAGCTTCCAAAGGGGGTTTTCTCTTTAGAATCAACGCCAGCTTATGTCGGTGTTCATTGGGATGAGGCTGGAAATAGTGATAAAGGTGAAGAGATTATGGAATCTCTTTATCAACAGCTTAAAGAATTTAGTGAGGGCAATTTTTGATGTTACCACCGGTTGAAGTACCTGCAGGTCGTTACCAGCACTACAAAGGGCCAGAATACGTTGTTCTAGATGTAGCGCGACATTCTGAAACTGAAGAGTGGCTGGTGGTCTACAAGCTGGGTTACGGGGATGAATCTACTTGGGTACGCCCTTTAGAGATGTTTGTTGAGACAGTATCCCTAAAAGACGGCTCAGTTGTTCCTCGATTTAAGAAGATCGATTAAAGAAGACGATCCATTGAATCAGCTAGAGTGCCTTGCGAGCGAGGTTTTCTAGGTTGGATCTCTTCAATTAGTTTATCTACTGTATCAAGACGTGGTTTTTTAACCGTATGAGGGATATTGGCCCTTACTAGTAAAGCTTTGGCGTGACGGTAATGGGAAACTGCCGTCATGGAGTCTTCGTTCTGCAAAAAACGATTGCCTTGGCTTACATGAGCGTCTGCAACCACTGTAATGCGTAACCAATAAAGTTCCTGTTTATAGCTCTGAGCTAGGGTGGGAGTAATCTTTCCTCCTCTTGCCAGCTGAACTACGAGCTTTTCGGCGAAGTTAATATAGATCTGAGCGCGCTTTAGAGCCTTATCACTATCGAATACGTCTGCAGAAGCAAATGCTTTATCAGCGGTATCTTTCTGCTGAGTGAGAGAGTTAAATAGTTCTGAGTCCGGTGCCAGCATAGCAACCTCTTCAAGAAGAGAGGTGGCGTGCTCATTAATCTTTTGAATAATTTCTGGTTTGCAGTCTGCTTCACGCAGCACAGCAATAGCCTGCAGAATGTGTTCTGCCTGTCCTTTAAGCCAAGTAAGACGCTGATCTTTAGCTTCTTCCTGCTGCTCTCGAGTCGTAATTACAAAATTCACAGTAATGGCGACTAGGCCGACCACTGCGATAAGAATTACAAATAAAAGATTATCGTTAAGCATCAGTAATTTCTGGACGATTAAATTATTGTTAATTATGGTGAATATTGTGGCTTGTAAGTGCTGATAGGTAAAGTTCTTGTTGATCCATTGGTCTACTTTTATCGCAATTGCTGCTTGACCATAGCATTCTCAACACTTATATATGCTCCCAAATATTATTGTTAGTTGAGCGCTAAACTCAAATGTGAGCAGTTTTTGCACAGAAACACCGTTATAAGTTGCAAAAATAGATAGTTCGTCAGCGTTTAACCATGTAGCCCGAGGAAAGAAGGACGCTATGGGAAAATCCCTGGTAATCGTGGAATCACCCGCGAAAGCGAAGACCATTAACAAATATCTGGGTAATCAGTACGTTGTAAAATCCAGTGTGGGTCATATTCGCGACCTGCCAACCAGTGGCAGTACTAAAAAGAGCGATCCTAAAGAACGGGCTCGCCAAGCGGCTTTGACGCGTAAAATGTCGCCTGAACAAAAGGCTGTACATAAAAAGAAGAAGGCGCGTGAACAGCTTATTGGACGTATGGGGATCGATCCTGACAAAGGATGGGATCCGCATTACGAAATTCTTCCTGGAAAAGAGAAGGTTGTTGATGAACTTAAACGTCTAGCTAAGAATGCTGACGAAATCTATCTCGCAACCGATTTGGACCGCGAAGGGGAAGCGATTGCATGGCACTTGCGTGAAGCGATTGGTGGTGATGATACGCGTTACCGTCGTGTTGTCTTTAATGAGATAACCAAGAAAGCCATATCTGAAGCGTTTGAACAGCCTTCAGCGCTAGACATGGATCGCGTTAATGCCCAGCAGGCGCGTCGATTCCTTGATCGTGTAGTTGGCTATATGGTCTCTCCACTACTTTGGGAAAAAGTGGCACGCGGTTTATCTGCAGGTCGAGTTCAGTCGGTGGCTGTTAAATTGGTCGTAGAGCGAGAAAAAGAGATTCGAGCATTTATTCCTGAAGAATTTTGGGAAGTGCAGGCTGATACGCTAACGAAAGGGAAAGATCCACTAAAACTGCAGGTGCATCGCATAAATGGCGAAACTTTCCGTCCAAGTTCAGAAGATGAAACTAATGCACATTTAGAGCAGCTTCGTTCGGCTTCATTTGAAGTAATCAGTCGTAAAGATAGACCGACCAGCAGTAAACCTTCAGCTCCATTTATCACATCAACTCTGCAGCAGGCTGCGAGTACGCGCCTTGGTTTTGGTGTTAAGAAAACCATGATGATGGCGCAGCGTTTGTACGAAGCAGGTTACATCACCTATATGCGTACGGACTCTACAAACTTAAGTGCAGAAGCCGTTGCGAACTGCCGTGAGTACATTGGTAATCATTTCGGTAGTAAATACCTACCTGATACACCTAACAGCTATAGCAGCAAAGAGGGCGCTCAAGAGGCCCACGAGGCGATTCGCCCATCTGATGTTAATGTTGAAGCGACTGCTCTTAAAAACATGGACAGAGACGCTGAGCGCTTATACGAGCTTATTCGTCGTCAATTCTTAGCTTGTCAGATGACACCTGCGAAATTCCTAAGCACGCGTGTAACTGTGTCTGCCGGTGACTTTGAATTAGTTACCAAAGGTCGAATCCTACAGTTTGATGGTTACACACGCGTTATGCCAGCGAAGGGCAAAGGTGAAGAAGATATTATCCTGCCTGATGTTCAAGCTGGCGATAATCTAAATTTAGTCGATCTGTTGCCTAAGCAACATTTTACGAAACCGGCTCCTCGTTTCACCGAAGCAAGCCTAGTTAAAGAGCTTGAGAAACGAGGTATTGGTCGTCCATCGACATACGCAGCGATTATTTCGACGATCCAAGATCGTGGTTATGTAGAAGTTCAGAACCGACGTTTCTATGCTCAAAAAATGGGCGATATTGTTACAGAGCGTCTAGGTGAGAACTTCTCTGACCTGATGGATTACAGCTTTACAGCACGTATGGAAGAAAGCCTTGATGATGTGGCTGAAGGCAGTGCTGATTGGAAAGCGCTTTTAGATCAGTTTTACGCTGATTTCTCTAAGAAGCTGGAAGAGGCGCAGGATGCTGAGAATGGTATGCGCCCGAATTCTCCTACAGAGACAGATATCTCTTGCCCAGATTGTGGCCGAGATATGATGATCCGCACCGGTAGTACAGGTGTGTTCTTAGGCTGTTCTGGCTATAGCTTGCCACCCAAAGAGCGTTGTAAGTGTACGATCAACCTAGTCTCTGGTGACGAAGTTGTTAGTGCTGATGGCGATGATGAAGAAGAATCTCGCATTCTTCGTAAGAAGCACCGTTGTAACCTATGCGGCTCAGCAATGGATTCTTATCTGATCGATGAGAATCGTAAATTACACGTATGTGGTAATAACCCTGATTGTTCCGGTTTTGAAGTTGAGAAGGGTGAATATCGTATCAAAGGATATGATGGGCCTGTTCTAGAGTGTGATAAATGCTCAGCTGAGATGCAACTTAAAACCGGTCGCTTTGGTAAATACTTCGGTTGCACTGAGTGTAAAAATACCCGTAAGTTGTTGAAAAACGGAGAGCCTGCGCCACCTAAGATGGATCCTGTTCCAATGCCTGAGCTTCAGTGCGAAAAGGTAGAGGATACGTACATCCTGCGTGATGGAGCATCTGGTTTGTTCTTGGCAGCAAGTCAGTTCCCTAGAAACAGAGAAACACGTGCCCCGAAAATTGTTGAAATACTGCCGCATCAGTCTGAGATTGATCCGAAATATGAATTCCTGTTCAGTGCGCCTAAGAATGACTCAGATGGAAACTTGAGTGTCATTCGCTATAGCAGAAAGACTAAAGAGCAGTACGTTATGACCGAGGTCAATGGTAAAGCGACTGGTTGGCGTGCATTCTATCGCGATGGTAAATGGGTCGAAGAAGAGACCCGTAAAAAAGCGAAGAAGAAATAATCGGGGATTTCATGAGCGGTATATATCAGGCACGCACGAATCAGAAGTTGAGCTTTACACGACTTCATCTAGAACAGCTTAAAAAAGCGCAAGATGACACCAGTTGGAGCAAGCATGCATTGATAGAGTCTTATAACGAATCAGTGTTGTTCCACCTGACGTCAGCCTATGATGCTTTTTTACGCGAAATTGCTGAATGGTATAAAGTCGATACGGAAAGCTTTCAAGGCTATCGTGCGTTAGCTGCGGAAATGGCCCAGACCGGCGTCGAAAGCCCTGAGTTGACACAGTTAAACAACCTAGAATCCGATGATTCATCTTGGTTGCATAAAATGATGTCCGCTTATGAAGCCTGCTGGCATGGTTCAGATGCCAAACAAGCAGTGACTGAAACTAACAGTGTTTCTGAAATACATGTGCTGCAGATCAATCCTGATCATGCAGAGGATGGTGAAATCATTACTGAGTATCAAACTTGGTTTGATTCACTGTCGGAATTAGTTAATCGCCTCAGAGAAGGCATGCAAGAGTGGTAAATTAAGTGTCAGGACTAACACCCGAGACCGTGCTTGAAATAATAGAACTTGATGAAGGTGGCCTAGCAATCCGGAATATGGACAGCGATGAAGAGCCGATGATTAAAGTTAATTTTTCAGATGCACTTAAAGAACAGTTAAGTGATCAATATCTAGATGTCGCTCGCGTTATGTTAACCGCAGGCATCCAGATGATGGCGGAATCTGGGGTGGGTTTAGAACAAGAGCCTGAAGAAGAGATCCCTCCAACTATTCATTAAGCAATCTCTGATAATGAGCTTCTCTCAGATAAAGCTCATTATTGGGGTGATGATACTTTAACTAGGCGCCTTTACAAAAATGGAAGCTAATACTTAACTATGTTGACGGCGTCTAATTATAATTCCGTGACTTTGTCCTTTCTTAGCGGCACTTTCTAAGTCGTTAAATTCTTCATCATTTAAGTATCCAGGCCATGATATTACAGCGTGGCTAGTGCCTGTGCTTAGCGCCTGTTTAGCAAGCTCAAAGGTACTATGTTTGTTATCTGGGTTGAGCAGAATGACTTTAGTCAGATCAATGCCTGCCTCAATCAGAAGGTTTTTCGGTAATAACACAGGTGGAGCAATCCACACAAACCAGCGATCATCCTGACTTAGTTGTGCAAGCAATGGCATCAACATTGGGATGTTAGAAAAATTCTCATCTTGGACAACGATTTCAGTCATCGTACCTGCAAGCTGATTAGCTGGCTTTTGCTTAGTGAAAATTTTTTCATTTGCAGATGTGCTCTGCATGATTGCTGTTGTTTGGTTCGCGTGAAATGCCATCATGGTTAGTTACCTCTACGAATAACGCCGACGCTTAAACCTTCTATTGCCAGTGGTTGTTCGTTTAAATCCACTACAATCGGTTCAAACTCTTCATTTTCAGCAATTAGATAAACGATGTTACCTTCACGCTTGAAGCGTTTTACGGTAACTTCATCTTCTATTCGAGCGACTACAATCTGCCCATCCTTTGCTGTTTGGCATTGGTGTACTGCCAGTAGATCACCGTCCATGATGCCTACATCTTTCATACTGCTACCTTTCACCCTTAAGAGATAATCCGCCTTAGGGTGGAAGAAGTCAGAGGAGATTGTGCAGTGATCTTCAACATGCTCTTGAGCAAGTATTGGCGATCCTGCTGCTACCTGACCAACAATCGGTAGGCCGCTATTTTCCTCTTCCAATTCAGGTACTCTGATACCTCGTGAAGTACCCGGAATAATTTCTATAGCGCCTTTTTTTGCCAGCGCTTTCAAGTGTTCTTCAGCTGCATTAGCTGATTTAAACCCTAAATCGCGGGCAATATCTGCGCGAGTAGGTGGGTAGCCGGTATCGCCAATGTGACGCTTGATGCAATCCAGAACTTCCGTTTGTCGTTTAGTCAGCTTCATGATCTTGTCTGTTTGTTTATACAGTACGTGTATTTTTATACAGTATTTTGGGTTTGTAAAGCAACTTATGTTTTTTTATACAGTATTTTTGTTATTAAACTGTCATAACTGTTAGAATCGCGGCTAGATTTTCGATGGAATACGGTTTTGTTAGATAAGCAGCTCAAGCAAACAATACAGCAGGCCTACAGTACTTTTCTCAATAACAGAGGATTGAAGTCTCGCTATGGCCAGAAATTGATGATTGCTGAGGTTGCGAAAACTTTGGGCGCTATTACTGCCAATTCTGAAGGCGAAAGGACCGGTGGTCAGCATATCTGCGTCACGGAGGCTGGTACTGGTACGGGTAAGACGATGGCCTATCTTTTGGCTTCTGTTCCTATAGCCCAGCAACGAAAAAAGAAAGTTGTTGTTTCTACAGCAACAGTTGCCCTTCAAGAACAGCTTATTCTTAAAGACCTTCCACAGCTGATTAGCGATGCCGGAATCAATCTTACTTATGGTTTAGCTAAAGGCCGAGGACGATATTTTTGTATTTCCAATGCAGAGAAAATATTGGAGCAACAGAATGAATTAGGCCAAATTGCATTGTATGAAGATGAAGTAGCTCAAAAACTTCAGACCTCAGATATTGATGAGGTTAAATCTCTACTTAGTCACTATGCCTCGGGTGAGTGGGATGGCGATAGGGATGCTTTAAAGAATACAGTGCCTGATGCTGTTTGGCGGTTGTCTACTAGCGATCATATGCAGTGTACAAATCGTCGCTGCAGTAACTTTTCAATCTGTCCATTCTTTAAGGCTAGACAAGAGTTGGATAAATGGGATCTGATAGTTGCCAACCATGATCTTGTTTTAGCTGATCTCTCTCTTGGAGGCGGCGCTATTCTGTCGCCGCCGGAAGATACCATCTATGTCTTTGATGAAGGCCATCACCTAGGCACTAAAACTACGGGGCATTTTTCTTATAGCTTACGTGTTAAATCCAGTATCCGTTGGGTGAGCAAAGCAACACGCAGCCTCAATAAATTATTGAATGACGCGTCTGATCACATAGTACTTCGAAATTATATCGAGAAGTTAGCTAACCCTTTTGCAGATATGGAAAATTCCTTGAAGGAAGTCCAACTTCTATTAAATCAAATACTTGAAGATAAACTCCAAGGCCCAAGTGATCGCTATCGTTTTGCGCAAGGTATGATTCCTGAACCGTTACAGTTGTCCTTTCACAATTTTGCTCAGGCTGCAGAGAGAGTCGTTTTAAAATTTGAGCAGATTGTTGATCTTCTGAAAGAAGGAATGGATGGTGAGTTAGCCGATCTGCCCCTAGCTATCTGTGAAACTTGGTATCCGCAGATGGGTGTGCTTTTATCCCGTATGCAATCGATGTATTGGTTAGCTAATTCTTACGCTGTATCTGATTCGACATCAGGACTCCCGACGGCCCGCTGGATCGTTAAAGTAGATGGTAATGATGGCATTGATATTGAGTGTTGCAGTAGCCCAGTGTCAGCGGCGGAAACCTTACAAGAGCACCTTTGGAAAAACTGCTACGGTGCTGTTATTACTTCGGCTACGCTAACCGCACTAGGGCGGTTTGATCGACTATATGCTGATCTTGGCATACCAACGGATAGTCCTTGTAATATATTTATGAGTCCATTTGATTTTCAAAATGCGGCCGAATTGCATGTCCCTGCAATGAAAACCGATCCAGGAAACCCTGATGACCATAATGAAGAAATTTCGGCAATGTTATTGCCAATTTTAGAACAGGGAAGTGCATCCTTGGTGTTATTTAGCTCATGGCGTCAGATGCGGTATGTTCTTGAGCGTATGCCTGCTAGTATATCAGCAGATATTCTTGTGCAAGGCGAACTTGCCAAGCATGAAATTTTGCGACAACACAGAGAGCGTATCGATGCTAATAAACCAAGTGTTATTTTTGGTTTGGCTTCTTTTGCTGAAGGCGTAGATTTACCTGGTGATTACCTAACACATGTAATTATTACGAAGTTGCCATTTGGTGTACCGGATGACCCGGTTGAGGCAACCTACGGTGAATGGTTAGAATCGCAAGGGCGTAACCCGTTTCAAGAATGGGTTATCCCGATGGCATCAATGCGCCTCACCCAGGCTACAGGGCGTTTACTACGAACTGAGAGCGATAGCGGCAAAATAACATTGCTTGATCGACGGTTTATTACCCGTCGTTATGGAAAGCAGCTTTTAGCCGCTTTACCGCCTTATCGGCGAAATTTTTCTTAGGAATTGTTGAATTGAGTACAGAAAATAAATCAGTTGAGCAGACTGAAAGCGCTAACAAAAAAAGAAATTCTTCTGCCCGTAAGCCTCAACGACGTCGTCGTTACAACAACCGCTCTAAAGCTGCGTCTTGGAACCCAGAACAATTCGTCGTGCCTGAGGTAGAAGGTAAAAAGCGTTTTTTAGATTTTAATCTGCCGGATGACGTCCTTCATGCGGTTTATGACCTTAAATTTGAATACTGCACAGGGATCCAAGCTGAAACTATTCCTGCTGCACTTGCTGGCAAAGATATCATTGGTAAAGCACAGACTGGTACCGGTAAAACTGCAGCTTTCCTTCTGGGTATTGTTACGGATTTGATTGACTACCCGTTAGACGAGAAACCTCGTTTAGCAGAACCTCGTGCTTTGGTCGTTGCACCTACGCGCGAGCTTGCACTGCAAATTGCTGAAGACGCAAAAGGCCTAGCGAAGTACACAGGTTTACATATTGTTAGCCTTGTGGGCGGTATGGATTATGAAAAGCAGCGCCAAAACCTTAAACGAAAGCCAGTTGATATCTTAGTCGCAACGCCAGGTCGATTGATCGACTTCATCAATCGTAAGGATGTCGATCTATGGAATGTTGAGGTGCTTGTTCTTGATGAAGCCGACCGCATGCTGAGCATGGGCTTTATCCCAGATGTAAGAACTATTGTCCGTAACACACCGCGTAAAGGTAGTGATCGACAGACACTACTTTACAGTGCAACGTTTACGGATGAAGTACTTAACCTTGCAGAGCAGTGGACTTTGGATGCGGTTAAAATCGAGATCGCACCAGAAATTAAAACGACGGACAATGTTAGTCAGACCGTTTATTTAGTCTCTGGCGAGCAAAAGTACCGTTTGCTTCGTAATTATATGGATAAGGATCACGCGGAGAAGGTTATCGTTTTTGGTAACCGCCGTGATGAGACGCGTAAGCTAGCAGACCGTCTATGTAAAGATGGAATTAAAGCTGCGCTTATGTCTGGTGAAATTCCACAGCAAAAACGCGTAAAAACGTTAGAAGATTTCCGCAGCGGTAAAATTCAGGTGCTAGTTGCGACCGATGTCGCAGGTCGTGGTATCCACATTGATGGTGTTACTCACGTATTTAACTATCAGCTGCCAGAAGACCCTGATGACTATGTTCACCGCATAGGTCGTACAGGTCGCGCCGGTGCCACAGGTGCATCAATCTGTTTCGCTTGTGAAGATGATTCCTTCCTTATTCCAGAAATTGAAGCTGAAACAGGCGTTAAGCTGGAATGTGTTCACCCTGAAGCCGAGCTGTTAGCTGAGCCTAAGTCTGCTGTTTCTGAACCCGCAATGGAAGAAGTACCTGAAACTACTGCTGAAGCGCTTGTTACAGAAAAAGAGGGCGAAGAATCAACCGTTGAACAAGCACCGGCTGACGATGCAGAGCTTGAAGAGAAAAATGCTGAAGAAACTGGCGAAGATAAAACGGCTGAAGTAACGCCTGAAGCTGTTCAGGAACCAAACGCTGACCTAGTGGAAGAAAAAGCAAACGAAGACGTAGCTGACGAAAGTGCGGTTGAGCCTGTTGCAGCTGAAGAACATTCGGTTGAGACAGTAACTAACCCTGAAAGTGATGTTGAAAGTGACAGATCAGGACAAACACAAAACTAATCGTATCGCCTCTATTGCTGCAGTTGTTTTCAGCGCAGTAATTGCAGCTTTAGGTGTGGCAGGTTATCAGCGAACGGAAGATCCATTGCAGCTTATGCTTTTTTTAGGCTTGGCTGCTATGGGCTATCTAATTGTGATTTACCTGTTTAAAGGCGTTAATAAAGTCCTAGATAGTATGGACGATTCGGAAAAATAGTTGGTAGAAGCGAAATTTATCTATGTCTGATATTCGTAAGGTTGCAGTGCTGGGTGCAGGTAGCTTTGGCACGGTAATAGCGAACATTGTCGCTGATAATGGTCATAAAGTTAGTTTGTGGTTACGTGATCAGGAAAGAGCGGATCATATCAACGAGTTCCATGAAAATCCTCGTTACCTTCCTGACTACCAACTCTCTAAAAATATTACGGCATCTTGTTCGTTAGAAGATGTTCTCCTTGATGCAGAACTGGTTTTTGTCTCTATTCCGAGTCAGTCATTTAGGCAAGTGATTGAACAAGCTAAACCTTGGTTAAAGCCGGAGCAGATGCTCGTAAGTACAACGAAGGGCATTGAAGCTAAGACTTTTAGCTTGATGAGCGAGATCCTGACTGAAGAGATGCCTGATGCTTGTATTGGCGTCTTAAGCGGACCTAATCTGGCAAAAGAGGTTGCTGCTAAGCAATTAACAGCAACGGTAATTGCTAGTGATTCTGCAGACGTTAGAACACTGGTTCAGGATATTCTTCATAGCTCTTATTTTCGTGTTTATGCTAGCTCTGATACTTACGGTGTTGAGCTTGGTGGTACGCTGAAAAATATTTATGCCATTGCTGCAGGTTTGAGTGCTGCACTTGGTATGGGTGAAAATACCAAGAGCATGTTAATGACACGTAGTTTGGCTGAAATGAGCCGATTTGCGGTATGTATGGGGGCAAACCCTATGACATTTATTGGTCTAGCTGGCGTTGGTGATTTGATTGTAACCTGTATGTCGCCTTTGAGCCGTAATTACCGTGTTGGCTATGCGTTAGGTGAAGGTAAAACCTTAGATGAAGCGGTTGAGGCTTTAGGGCAAGTTGCCGAAGGTGTTAACACGATCAAGCACGTCAAAGAAAAAGCTGCTGCGATGGGTGTCTATATGCCTCTTGTTGCAGGATTATATGAGGTTGTTTTCAACCACGCTCCGGTCGCTCAAGTCGTAAAAATGCTGATGATGAGTGAGCAGAGTACCGATGTTGAATTTGTCTTACCTAGAGAAGGCGAATGAATTTCTTTTTAATGCGCCACGGTGAAGCCGAGTTTTTTGCTGAATCGGATGCTCAGCGCAAGTTGACGCCTGAAGGCGTTAAAAGGCTCGAGTTAAGATTAGAGACTGCTGTACCTCATCTTAAAGATGTGGATTGTGTTATTCATAGTCCTTATGTCAGAGCCTGTCAGACTGCGGAAATAGTTAATCAGCAGTTGGGTGGGGTTGAGCAGTTTATTTCGGAACTCTGGACGCCAGAATCTGATCCTGCGAATGCTTTAGCCTTTCTAGAAAGGTTTGAAAGTCGTTCTCCACTCGTGGTTACGCATATGCCCTTAATCTCTTATGTAGAAGCAATTTGCTGCGAAGGTAGTGCACATAATCCAGCTACCTTCAGTTGTGGTGAAATAGCCCAGCTGGAAGCGGATTGGCCAGCAGCTGGGCTCGGGCGTTTAGTTCGTCGTATCTAATTGTTTGATGGCGCCACTGCTATTTCCATCCTCTAGATCCTTTGCCATAAACTGTTGGTTTAGCTGCTGCAGATCTAAATTGTTTAGATAAGTATTCATCGCTATTTTCATTATTTGATCTCGCTCATCATTACGATTCGTATAGTCATAGGCGATGGCTAAATTGCTATAGTAAATCAATTCGGGATTATCTTTGATTTGTTCCTCTGCCCACTGAGCAAAAAGAACAGCGTGTTGGTTGTCATTTTGACTCATCCCTATAAACATATTTCGGCGAAGTATTAAGAATGTGGTGTGATTTTCAAAGTACTGAGATTTTAGGGGCGATTGTAGATAAATGGTTTTTTTCTGCCCTGAATGGATGTAGTTAATAAGTCCAGCATTACCCACTTGCGCTTTAATCAGTAAATTAGTGCTAACTAGTGCAATAGCTGTTGCGCTTAAAGGTATAGTGGTGCTTGCTGCTTTTGATAATTTTGAGGTCGAATAGGTCTTTTTACCTGATTGGTGAACTAAAAATAAAATTGTTAGCAACAAGAACCAAGGTGTATTGGAAATATAAAAGGGAAGTTCTACTTGGGTATGTAGAGTAATTGGAATGAGCAAAGCTGCGTAACCAAATCCTCTTTGCCATCCAAGTTTAGTTAATTGTATAAATGTATAAAGTGTCGCTGCTAATATACCGAGAATAGCAAAGGTACCACCTTCAATAAGCCAAAATATGAATTCATTGTGAGGGTGAGTAAATTTAGGAGATTTACCTAGGTTATAAATCCCCGCTACTTGGGCTTCCATCCGCTTATCCTGAAAAACTTTTTGAAAGCTACCAAGCCCATGGCCAAACACTGGAGCTTCGGTATAAAGCTCCCACGACATGTTGTAAATGCTCCAGCGAATGTCTTGTTTCATAATTCGATCAAACTTATCTGAAGTTTTTTCTAGACCCTGACTGCCCAGTAGGCCGCCTGTAAATGATGCAATTATTACAGAGGCCAAGATAAGTTTTGATTTTGAGTAGATTTTCCAACGACCTAGAAATAATAAAGTTAATGCCAAGGTTATTCCTAGAGTACCAACTCTAGATCCACTGCTTGCGATATTGTAACTAGCAGCCATGGCAGTGATTATTATGGAGACTATGATAATTGGGTTCTTATTTTTACTTAAAGGACGTCCGATCAAGTAAAAAGCGAGGACTAAAACCGTTGCCATTAAACTTGCTTGGATGTTTACCTGTTGAAATGGTCCTACTGGGGTCAATTTAGGGCTGTGTGGAATAAAGCCTGATAGGATTGGGGGAGTTTGGGTTTGGATAATCCCATACGTAGCAGCAATTAATCCCATTGATAAAAGGATGTATAAACTTCTTTCTATTTGCCTTGAAGTTAGTTCGAATTGATAAAGAGCTATAAAGAATAAATATCCACCGCAGATTACCGACAATCTTATTAGCCACTCAGCTGGGTTGTTATTATCAGCAATGTAACTAGTGATAATTGCGCCCAGGGGTAGAAGAGCCAAAGTAAACCAATATCTAGGTAAAATAATTCTATTTTGTTTATAGATGATGTAGCAGGCAGCAGCAATGATCCAGCTAGCGATGATCCATAGGCTTGCATTGTGTGGAATGCTTAAGCCTTCACCGCCCATGTTTGGTTGGTAATAAAAGGGGGCTAAAAGGAACATTATCCCAAACAGTACAAAAAAGACTTTTTGTGGCTTTTTGAGGGAAGGGTCCTTTTCCAGTTCAAGTCGTAGAGTCATGTTTGTTCTGTTCCAATTACTTACTTTAGCTGAGATCTTAACGTAATTTCGGTTTATAGTACCTAACTGATTATTGCTAATAGGGTTTTTGTCTACCTATGCCAAATAAAGTTAGTTTTGAAATACAGATTCCAGGTTATACGGTAGCGGCTATTGAATACGGAGATCCCAATGGTGCTCCAGTGTTGGCTTTGCATGGTTGGCTGGATAATGCTGCTAGCTTTTATGCTTTAGCACAGAATCTCACAGGCATCAGATTGATAGCAATTGATTTAATCGGTCATGGGCGATCAGATCATCGTCCAGAGGTTATGCCTTATTATATTTGGGATAACGTAACAGACCTTCATGCTGTTTTAGATACACTTTCTTTGAATAAAGTCAGTCTCATTGGGCATTCAATGGGGGCAAGCATTGCGATGCTATTTGCAGGTGCTTTTCCAGAAAAGGTCGATCATTTAATGCTAATAGAAGGGTTGGCACCTCTTTTCTATGAAGAGGAAGATTTACCTCAGTTGTTTGCTGATGCTGTGATAAAGCGTAGCAAGATGGTTTCGAAAACCTTACGTCCTTATTTAACCTACGAAGATGCTATTCAGGCTCGTATGAATGGTCGTTGGCCCGTTTCTCAAGAAGCAGCTGAGGCTCTCCTAGATCGTGGATTATCAAGAACGGAAAGAGGCTATATTTGGAGTAATGATCCAAAGTTGATGATGCCTTCTTTGGTTCGGTTTAGTTTTTCACAGATCTCTTCTTTTGTTAAATCCGTAAGATCAGAAGCTATAGTTATAAGGGGATCGAATGGTGCAGCAGATAGCATCATTAATCCTTGGTTAGGTGACTTTTACCATGCTGAAGTGATTGATATGGAAGGAGGGCATCATTTGCACTTAGAGCCTAAACCTGCAGCTTTGTTGGCTGAACGTATAAATCAATGGGCATGATGCACCATTATCAGTGTTACGTTTTCAGGAGTATGGAATGCGTTTATTAGTACCTTGGTTGTTTTTTGTTTTTTCTATGAATGTGCAGTCTGCTTCCGATGTTAGAGGCAGCGTCGACTATGGCTCATTTGAGCGTTTTCCTCGATCAACTATTGTTCAATATAAAGTGATAGAAAACGCGGATTACCGTTTCGTTTTGGGTGGGTTAGAGAAGATTAATGGTGTCATTGCCCCTGAAAAAGAGGAACGCTTAAGCGGCAAATTGTTTCAACTGACCTACCGAATTCCTCAAAACCATTCCTCCGATGAAGCATTCCAATTTTTCTCAGCGCAGTTAGAGAAGCAAGGAGCAACCGAGCAATTTAATTGTCAGGGGCGGGCATGTGGTAGTAGTAATCAATGGGCGAATACCATTTTTAAGTATTCGAGATTATACGGTATTGATACCACTCAACGAGTAGCTAGCTTCAAACTTAATCAACGTTACTTCGCTTTGTATTCAGTCCAGAGAGGCAACAAAAAAGTTTATTTGCGATTAGATGTTTTGGAAATGGCTTCTGATCGTTCTGTTTCAGATAAGAGTGAGTTGGTTCAAGAATATGTTGATACTGAAGAAGGCTTCCAAAGACTTTTAGCCTTCATTCAAAATAATCCCAAGCAACAAATTTGGATAGTTTCTGCCGATTTTACAGCTGGTTCCTATCAGGAAAAACTTAATAGTGCGCTGGAGTATGGTAATCAGTTAAAAGCAAAGTTAATCACTAATGGCGTTTTGGCTGAGCAAGTGAATGTACACCCCGTTGGAGCTTTTGGAACAAAGTCAAAAACGGGTGATGTAGTAATCATGATTTATAAAGAAGAGCTTTAATAAGCTCAAAGGAGATCGAACGCTAACTTAATTTTTTCCTAGTTTTAAGTGCTTAGGAGGTCATTATGGCAACAGTTTCATTAGTTCTTGGTAGTGGTGGAGCGAGAGGATATGCCCATATAGGAGCGATTGAAGAGATAGAACGTCGAGGATATGAGATCGTATCTATCTCAGGAAGCTCAATGGGTGCCTTAGTGGGAGGAATGCACGCTGCCGGGAAATTAAACGAATATAAAGAGTGGGTAACCAGCCTCAACTGGATGAGAGTGGTTAGGTTATTAGATTTTACCCTGTCACGAGGGGCTATTCGTGGTGACAAAATATTTGTGCAGTTGGCTGAAATTTTAGGTTCGCCTAATATCGAAAATTTTGAGATTGATTTTACAGCTGTGGCTGCTGATATAGCTCATCAAAAAGAGGTTTGGTACCAAAAAGGCCCTCTACTTGACGCCATTCGTGCGTCCGTTGCTGTTCCAGGTTTATTTACTCCCGTCGTCAAAGAGGGGAGAGTGCTGGTTGATGGTGGCATACTAAACCCTCTTCCAATC
Source organism: Neptuniibacter sp. QD48_11 (assembly GCF_047778095.1). Lineage (GTDB taxonomy): Bacteria > Pseudomonadota > Gammaproteobacteria > Pseudomonadales > Balneatricaceae > Neptuniibacter. The sequence goes on along the minus strand of NZ_CP180551.1, from coordinate 2,314,659 downwards.
ATCCCCGTCGTTGCTGCTCAAGCTGATCTTATCATTGCGGTAGATTTGAATACGGGGGATTCCAGTCATAGTCATCTTAAGTTACCCAGTAATCAGTACTTAAAACGCAGCGGTATGAGTGATGAATGGCATATGCCAGATGCGAATGCTGCTGAAGGCAGTGAAGAGGTTGCTGTCGATCAGCCGACAGAGATCGGGGGGCGTATGGATGTCCTACTTAACTCTGTGGAGGTGATGCAGGCGAGTTTAGCTGAATATAAAATTGCCGGTTACCCGCCTGATTTACTTGTACGTATTCCTAAAGACCTATGTAGCTTTTATGAATTTCATCGTGCAACAGAGGCTATTGAGTATGGGCGGCTTGCAACGCGAGATAGGTTGGAAGCGTTAGAAAACGGTGATCCAATCAATTAGCTATTTATCGCGTTTAAGCAAAACGTAAAGGGCTCCAGCGCCACCATCTTTGGCCTGTGCGGAACAGAAGGCGAGTACTCCGTTTAGGCGTTTTAACCATTCGTTAACGTAAGACTTGATCATTGCCTGCTGGCTTTCTGATGAATGTGCTTTGCCGTGCACGACAATGACGCATCTCGCCTTGTTTCTTCTCGCTTCAAAAATAAATTTACTAAGCTGATCGCGAGCTTGATCAACTGTGTATCCGTGAAGATCTAAACCCTGTTCCCAAGGGATATGCCCTTGTTTAAGGCGTTTTAGAACACGAAGTTGTACCCCAGGGTTCGCAAATAAAAGTTCTTCGCTAGATTCCACCAACTCTACCGCTTCATCGGATAAACCATCGATAACCTTATCTTCCTGCTGAGTAGCAGCTTGGCGACGGTATTGCTTGTTATGAAGATCACTCTTTGATGTCTTTATCTGGGTATCAGCTTTGTCATGCTTATGGCGGGTTACGCCCTCCATTGCCGACATAAAGTCGATGTCTTCATTCTCACGGGGGTCTTTCATGGTGTTCCTGTGCGAGTTTTATTAATATTGCTCTTTAAATTTAACAAAATATCGGTCCAGACTGAATGAGCGAGCAAGCTTTAACTTTAAACTCTATAACTAATCAGTTACACAGCTTACGTGATTACATCCGTTATGCGATGAGTCAATTTGCGCAACATAAGGTTTATTTTGGTCATGGTACTGACAATGCGTGGGATGAAGCTACTCAGCTAGTATTAGGGGCAGTTTATCTGCCATGGGATGTAAACCCTGCAGTTTTGGATGGTCGTCTTACAGAGGAAGAAAAAGAGCGGGTGATCTCTTTTATCCATCAGCGTGCGGTAGAACGTAGACCTCTGCCATACATTATTGGTGAATCTTGGTTCTGCTCATTGCCTTTCTTTGTTGATGAAAGAGTGCTGATTCCACGATCACCTATTGCTGAGTTGATTGAAAATCAATTTAGCCCATGGCTGCGAGAAGGTCCGGTTGAACGTATTTTGGACCTGTGTACGGGTAGTGGTTGTATTGGTTTAGCCTGCGCTTATGCTTTCGACGAAGCGGAAGTTGATTTGGCCGATATCTCTTCTGATGCTATCGATGTTTCTAACATCAATATAGCGAAACATGAAATGGGTGATCGTGTTCAAGCTATTGAAAGTGATCTGTTTTCTAACTTACAGGGTAAGAAGTATGATCTGATTGTGAGTAATCCTCCTTACGTGGACGAAAGCGATTTGGCTTCAATGCCGGAGGAATACGATCATGAGCCAGAACTAGCGTTGGGTTCTGGCCCTGATGGATTGGATATTACACGTCAGATTCTTGCGCAAGCGAATGATTATCTAACTGAAGATGGCCTTTTGGTGGTTGAGGTAGGTAATAGTGAAGTGCATATGATGGAGAAATACCCACAGATTCCGGTCATTTGGTTAGAGTTTGAACGCGGCGGTAATGGTGTGTTTGCGATTACTGCTAAGGAACTGCGCCAACATCGGGATTGTTTGGTATAATCCCGCCCTGAATTTTTAAGAACGTTTTGGATGGAATACTGCGATGTCAGGAAATAGTTACGGTAAGCTGTTTACAGTCACTACATTTGGTGAGAGCCACGGTAAGGCTCTTGGCTGTATTGTTGATGGTTGCCCTCCAGGCATCGAGCTTTCTGAAGCTGACCTACAGTTAGATTTAGACCGCCGTAAGCCAGGTACTTCTCGTCATACAACTCAGCGCCGTGAAGCTGATGAAGTAGAGATTTTATCGGGTGTTTTCGAAGGTAAAACTACTGGTACACCAATTGGCTTGCTGATCAAAAACACCGATCAACGTTCTAAAGATTACTCCAATATCGAAGAGACGTTCCGTCCAGCCCATGCTGACTACGTTTACACGCATAAATATGGTTTCCGTGATTATCGTGGTGGTGGCCGTTCATCTGCGCGTGAAACTGCTATGCGTGTTGCAGCAGGTGCTATTGCGAAAAAGTATCTAGCGTCTAAAGGTATCGAAGTTAAAGGTTACCTATCTCAATTAGGTCCGATTGCAATTAACGAAGCTAACTTCGATTGGAATGAAGTACCTAACAATCCATTCTTCTCTCCAGATGCCGAAGCCGTGTCTGAGATGGAAACTTACATGGATGCGCTTCGAAAAGAGGGTAACTCTGTAGGTGCTAAAATCTCTGTAGTGGCTTCAGGCGCACCTGTTGGTTTAGGTGAGCCGATTTTCGATCGACTTGATGCTGACCTTGCTCATGCGTTGATGAGCATCAACGCTGTAAAAGGTGTTGAGATTGGTGATGGATTTGATTGTGTCTCACAGAAAGGCACGGAGCACAGGGATGAGATGACGCCTGAAGGTTTCTTGTCGAATCATTCGGGTGGTATCTTAGGCGGTTTATCTACAGGTCAAGATATCGTTGCGCATATTGCCTTGAAACCGACTTCTAGTTTGCGTCTGCCGGGCCGTAGTATTAATAGTCGCGGTGAAGAGATTGAAGTTGTGACGAAAGGTCGTCATGACCCTTGCGTGGGTATTCGAGCAACACCAATTGCCGAAGCGATGATGGCAATTGTGTTGATGGATCACTTACTACGTGATCGAGCACAAAACGCAGATGTTAAATCTGAGATACCTGTTATCACCTGATATTAAAATTCGCCAATCGAATCTAGGAAAGGGTAAATTAGCGATAATTTATCCTTTTTTGTTTTAGGGCTATAGAGGATTCAAAGCCGTTATGTCGTTTGATCTACTTGATCATTACTCATTAGATAAACAGCCAAACTTTCCGCCAAGAACCTTGCCGGTGGGTTTTATGCTGCGCTTAGCCAAAGCTCTGCACACCTATGGGATGACGGCTTATGAGCTAGAAAATACGATGAAACGCGTGGGTGAGACCCTTGGTTTTGGTGTTCAGTGTTTAGCGCAGCCTACAAACCTTATAATGAGCTTCTCACACCCAGAAGAGCCTGAGCCTAAAACCTATGTTTTCCGTGTAGATCAAGGCGAAGTAAACCTTGAGAGGCAGATCCAAGTAAATACGGTGGTTCGGGATGTCATGTCTGAATCTATCACGGTGTCAGAAGGTGCTCATCAACTTAAAGCTATTTCTAACTCAGGTGCTAGGTTTGGTGTTAAAGGCCAGATGGCCGGGTTTGCTCTTTTATCAGCGGGTATTGCTCACCTTTTAGGTGGTGCTGTAGCTGAGATGCTGGTGGCCTTTTTTATCGGCATGCTTACCGCCTTGATCGCGGTTAAGTTTTTAAGAACCGATTCACTTAAATACTTGTTCCCTACGTTATCGGCGATTTTATCAGCATTAGTGGCCAATTTTGTCGCCAGTTTGGGGTGGTTGTCATCGCCTTATATAGCCACGGTTGCAGGGGTAATTGTGTTAGTCCCCGGTTTGCCGTTGACCACTGCAGTAGCAGAGTTGGCTCGGCAAAATATGGTTTCGGGCACAGCACGATTGGTTTATGCCGGTACTATATTCTTACAGATAGGCTTTGGCGTAGCCATTGGTAATGCTATTGGAACAGGCTTGTTTCCAGCACAACCTGTGACGTTTGAATGGTATCTGCCTGACTGGAGTCTATGGCTATCAATCGCCTATGCAGGCATCGGGCTGTGCTTTCTTTTCCAGAGCCGTCCAGTTGATATGCATTGGGTGGTACTAGGTGGTTGTATTGCTTTTGCAGCAACCTGGTATGGGGCTCAGCTATTTGGTCAGGTCTTAGGTGCTTTTATTGGCGCATTTATTACAGGCTTGGTAGCGAACTTGTTTGAGCGTATTTCAGGGATTACCCGAGCGGTCATGTTAATGCCGGGTATTATCTTACTGGTACCGGGAAGTGTTGGTTTTCAGAGCCTCTCCCTTATGGTTGAAAAGAATGTGCTTGAAGGGATCGATACGGCATTTAGCATGAGCTTTGTTGCTATCGCGCTGGTGACAGGGTTGCTGTTTTCCTCATTAATTCTTCCCCCTAAAGAGCTGCGATGGCGAAGGGTTAACCTCCGGGATTAATAGCTGCTAAACTGCTGTTTATGAAGATATGGAAAGCTACGGCTTCAACCGCAGTTTTAACGATTATTGGTGTTTTCGTTTCGCTAACGCCAGTAAATCTTATTGCGGGCGAAATTCGGAAAATTGTGCACCCAGATGGACGGGTCGAATATACCAACCTTAGCGATAAGCAGAGGAAGGTTAACTACACCAATAAAAGCTCCTCTTCACTCAAAAAAGTTTATAAGTACCGTAATGATGACGGGGTATTGTCATTCTCAGATCAAAGACCGTTGAATATAGGATTTGAAGTTCTGAGGTTTGATTGTTTTGCATGCGGTGTAGCTTCAACTGTTAATTGGCACACCACGCCTTTAAATTTGAATGCACATAGTGATCAAGTTAAAGAGATGTCGAAAAAATACGGTGTTGATGAAGCCTTGGTCCGTGCAGTCATTCATGCTGAATCGGCTTTCCGAGTTAATGCTGTCTCTCGGGTAGGGGCGCAAGGTCTGATGCAACTAATGCCGGCGACAGCGAAAGATCTTGGGGTTACAAATAGCATGGATGCCAATCAAAACATTGAGGGTGGGACTAAGTATCTAGCCCAGCTATTACAGAACTTCTCTGGTGATCTCACCCTAAGTACAGCAGCTTACAATGCCGGTCCAGGAGCGGTGACACGCTATAATGGCGTGCCTCCCTATGCTGAAACTAAAGCCTATGTTGAGCGCGTTGCTATCCTTAAAGAGCGCTACGCTAAAGCGTTGTAGCAATCTCGCTTTGCTCTAAGAAAATTGTACTCAATTCAGTCGCTACAGCTGAGCCAAACATAGGGTGTGGCCTAGGTGCGATCGCGAGGACGATATCGACAGAGGGCAGTGGAGGTAATCGTTTCTCATCGATAATTACTAGGTCATGACTAATGCTAGAAGTCGCCATAGCGCTGATACCTAGACCTTCTCTTAATAAACCCTTGAGTGCAGTTGAGCTAGAAGACGCGCAGACTAAACGGTAATCGATCCCTTGCTTTTCTAAACCATCAACAGCTGTGGTTCGAAATTTACAATCTGGTTCAAATAACACCAAAGGCAGTGGCGATTGCTCTAGCAGTTCTGGATAACCCCCACGTACCCAAACACCGATATCGTGTTTAAGTACAAATCCTTCATCGCCATCTGGAGCCCGAGTGAGAATGGCTATATCTAATTCACCCGAATCCAACATCGAGCGTAATTTACTGCTGCAATTGCACTCAATATTAAAGTTTAAATCCGGGATTCTTTCGCTGATAAGCTGGCATAGTTGTGGGAGAACCGATTCCGCATAATCATCAGGGCATCCAATTCTTAATGGCCTTTGTGCTTGGGTAATGGAAAAGTGCCCAATAGCTTCATCATGCAAAGCGACAAGTTTTCGAGCATAACTGACTAGCTCTTGGCCTTGGTTGGTCAAAGAAAGGTTACGTCCTTCTTTGATGAATAGACTGTGGCCTGTCTCTTCCTCAAGCTTTTTCATCTGCATGCTGATTGCACTTTGCGTACGAAAAGTTTGTTTAGCCGCGCGAGTAAAACTTCCAGTATCTACAAAAGCGATAAAGCTGCGAAGTGCATCTATATCCATACAGCGATCATCCATCAATATTTCGAATAGGAGCTATCAAAACTATTCGTTAGTCAGATAGAAAGCAAGTTGCCACAATCTTAAGCCTAGATACGGAGGATGTTATGCAGCTAATTATTGGGAATAAAAACTACTCGTCTTGGTCATTAAGAGCTTGGTTGATGCTCAAAGCTTTTGAGGTCGAATTTGATGAACTTAAAATAAACCTCTTCACTGATGAATTTTATGAGACGTTAAAGCAGCATACTCCCGTAGCCAAAGTGCCTGTATTGCTCGATGGTGAATTGAATGTTTGGGACTCTCTCGCTATTTGCGAGTATGTTAATGAGCGTTATCTGGATGGTGCTGCTTGGCCGAGTGATATGTCTGAGCGGGCCAAAGCGCGAGCTATCGTCAGCGAGATGCACTCTGGCTTTAATGCCTTACGTAACGAGATGCCGATGAACTGCCGAGCTAAACGTAAAATAGAGCTAAGCCCAGCAGCAGAGCAAGATGTTCAAAGGATGGATGCTATTTGGGCAGAATTGAGAGCTACACATAAGCAATCAGGGCCTTGGTTATTTGGCAGCTTTACGATTGTTGATGTGTTTTTTGCTCCAGCTGTTTTGAGATTTTTGACCTATGGTATTGAGCTATCACCTCAATCATCTGCTTATGTGCAGACCGTCTTACAACATCCGGCTCTTCAGGCTTGGATAAATGATGCCCTGCAGGAAACCGAAGTGGTTGACGAGGATGAAGCAGGGGAGCCGCTAGAGTAAATTTTACATAAAAAAAGCCGCTTAGCTGTAATGCAGGTAAGCGGCTTTGCTTTCGCTGGAAAGTTCGTTTTTATTAGGTATTAGCTATTAGTGATCCAATATCTGGCTTAAGAACAGCTGTAAACGGTCTGTTTGCGGATTGTGGAAAATCTCTTCAGGCGTATTTTGTTCCACAATTTCCCCAGCATCCATAAAGATAACTCGGTCAGCAACCTTCTTAGCGAAGCCCATCTCATGGGTTACGCAGAGCATGGTCATGCCTTCTTCGGCTAGCTCGATCATAACGTCTAGCACTTCCTTGATCATCTCAGGGTCAAGCGCAGATGTTGGCTCATCGAAAAGCATAATTTCAGGATTCATACACAACGAACGTGCAATGGCTACACGTTGTTGCTGACCACCTGATAGTTGTCCTGGAAACTTATTAGCTTGATCTGGAATTTTTACCCTTTCCAGATATTTCATCGCAGTTGCTTCAGCTTCTTTCTTCGGTTTTTTCTGGACCCAAATTGGACCTAACGTCAGATTCTCTAAGATGGTTAGGTGAGGGAAAAGATTAAAGTGTTGGAATACCATTCCCACCTCACGGCGGATCGCTTCGATATTCTTCACATCTTCGATCATCTCTACACCATTAACGGTTAGAGAGCCGCGTTGAAACTCTTCCAGACGGTTAATACAGCGAGTCATTGTTGATTTACCTGAGCCGGAAGGGCCACAGATAACGATGCGTTCGCCTTTTTTAACGCGTAGGTTGATATCTTTTAATACGTGGAACTCGCCATACCATTTGTTGAGGTCCTTGATAACGATGATATCTTCGTTGTTTTCGATATTTTTTTCGTGTTCTATGCTCACAAGGAAAACCTCTTAGTTCTTATGGCTTGTGTCGAGTTTACGTTCGATTGATGCGCTGATCATGGACATGCTGAAGCAGCAGATCCAGAAAACGACGGCTACAAAAAGGTAACCTTCAGTCGAATGACCACCTAACCAGCTTGAATTTGCTAGTGCTGTTTGAGTGGTACTCAGCATTTCAAAGATACCGATGATCAATAAGAACGTCGTATTTTTGAAGAGCATGATAAATGTTGCCAAAATATTCGGCATAGATATCTTGATGACCTGAGGTAGGATAATCAGCAGTGTTTTCTGCCAAAAGCCTAGACCCAGAGAGTCTGCTGCTTCGTACTGCCCTTTAGGGACAGCCTGAAAACCACCTCGGAATACCTCAGCCATATAACCGGACATGAAGAGTGTAAGTACAATCCATACGCGAATCAGTTTGTCTACGTTGGTTCCTTCAGGGAAGAACAGTGGCAGCATTACAGAGCCCATAAAGAATAGGGCAAGTACTGGTACACCACGGAAGAACTCAATCAGTACAACGCTTACACTTCGTATAAATGGCATATCAGAACGACGTCCGAGCGCCCAAAGGAAGCTTAATGGGAAGGCAACGATAATACTCGCAGCGGCTAGTAGTACGTTGAGCGAGAAGCCGCCCCAATAGTCAGTTGATACATACTCCAGTCCAATCCAACTACCATCAAGAATCAGAATAGATAGGAATGGCAATGCTAAGAAAAGTGGTATAGCGATCTTGTTGCGCAGCTCTTTGCTCAGCATATTCGATGCAGTGATGACACCAACAAGGGCAATCAAGCAAACGTTGATACGCCAAATTTCTTCGGCAGGGTAGCTTCCATAGAAGAACTGCTTGGACCAAGCTTTAACAAATACCCAACAAGCACCATCTTTGGTGCAAGCGTCTTGAGTAGCACCAGCCCAATTGGCAGAGATAAATAGCCAATCGACCAAAGGTGGAATAACCGTCACTAAACCAGCAAGGATAAGTAGTGTCGCAATCGAATTAGATATTGAGTCAAAGAAATTATCTCTGATCCAATGAATTGGGCCTACAGTATCACGTGGTGCTGGTTGATCGGGTAGTGGTTTAAATTCTTTCATTTCAATCACTCCCGATTAACGTTCAGCCAGAGAAACGCTTGCATTGAAGCGGTTCATAACAAAAGAAATGGACATGTTAACGACAAAATAAACCGCCATTGTCATAAATACGATCTCGATCGCCTGACCTGTTTGGTTAAGTGTCGTGCCAACAAATACGGTGAATAGATCGGGATAGCCTATCGCTGTTGCCAGAGTCGAGTTTTTAACTAGGCTCTGATACTCACTGTTAAGCAGAGGCACAATAACGCGCATGGCTTGAGGAACAACGATCAACTTCATGATCTTGCTCTCTTTTAACCCGATACTACGTGCAGCTTCTGTTTGACCGTGAGGTACTGCTTGAACACCCGCCCTTACTGCTTCCGCAATAAATGCTCCGGTATAAACCGTAAGTGCTAAGGCAAGTGCCATCAGTTCAGGAATAACCGTTACACCACCTCGGAAGTTAAAGCCTTTAAGCTCAGGGAAGTCCCAAGTGAACGGTACGCCTGCTGCAAATAGGGCAACAAGAGGTAAAACAAACAGAATAGCCAAACTAGCTTGTAATACTGGGAACTGCTGGCCGGTGTCATCTTGACGTTTCTTAGCCCAACGCTTGAGGATAAAGATAGAGGCAATGGCAGCAGCAATCGCAGCATAAACAATACCTGCACCACTTTCAGCATTTAGTCCTGGGAAGTAGAGGCCGCGAACGTTTAAGAAGATCACTTCCCCAAGGCTCAAGCTTTGACGAGCGCTTGGTAGTGCTGCCAATACCGCGAAATACCAGAAGAAAATCTGAAGTAGTAGTGGGATGTTTCGGAAAGTTTCTACATAAGCGACAGCCAGCTTTCTGATCAGTAAGTTATGAGAGAAATGAGCAACCCCCATAATAAAGCCAACGATTGTCGAGAGAATGATCCCGATTGTCGAAACAAGAATGGTATTTAATAAACCGACAATAAATGTACGACCATAAGTATGCGTTGCATCGTATGGCACCAACGACATTAGAATATCGAATCCGGCAGTCGTAAACAGGAAGTCATAACCGCTTTTGATACCGCGGGCTTCTAAGTTAGCCAGCGTGTTAGAAATAATACCGTAAAAGAAATACCCCAAACCTGCTAGCAACAGCAGCTGGTAAATAATTGAACGGTTTCTAGGGTTGTTGAAGAAGGAGGGTGATGACGTCACCTGTGGCTTTTCAGACATAATTAAGCACTTATCTTCAGAAGGTTATAAGTAAAAATAGCAGAGGGGCATGAAAAATGCCCCTCTGTTTGGTCCTTCCTTAGCGTACTGGTGAAGAGTACATGATACCGCCTTGGTTCCACTGGGCGTTTAGACCACGGGAAATTTTAAGCGGAGAACCCTGACCTACATTGCGCTCAAAGCTTTCAGCGTAGTTACCTACTTGCTTCACAATGTTGTATGCCCAATCAGCAGGGATGCCAAGTTTTTGACCTGCATCGCCTTCAGAACCCATTAGGCGTTTCTGAGAAGGATTACCTTCTGTTTTCGCTTTATCAGCAGAAGCACTGTCGATTTTTAGGAATTCAGCTTCAACCATCGCCATTAGAGACCAGCGAACCACGTTAAACCATGCATCGTCACCTTGACGAACAACAGGGCCTAGCGGTTCTTTAGAGATAACTTCTGGCAGTACCATCGCTGCTGAAGGATCTTTGAGGCCTATACGTAGAGCGTATAATTGAGATTGGTCTGATGTTAGGACGTCACAACGACCGCTTTCGAAACCAGAGCGTGTTTGGTCAGAAGTATCGAATGTGATTGCTTTGTAGCTGATGCCGTTGGCACGGAAGTAGTCTGCTAGGTTAAGTTCAGTTGTTGTACCTGCTTGGATACATACAGCTGCACCGTCTAGTTCTAGAGCACTTTTTACGCCAAGGTCTTTAGAAACCATGAAGCCTTGACCGTCATAATAGTTTACGCCAGCAAAGTTAAGACCCAGAGAGGTATCACGTGTGTGAGTCCAAGTAGTGTTACGAGATAGAATATCGATTTCACCAGACTGAAGTGCAGTGAAACGCTCTTTAGCTGTAAGAGGCTTGTATTGAACTTTGCTTGCGTCACCTAGAACAGCAGCAGCAACAGAACGACATACGTCTACATCAAGACCGCTCCAAGTACCGTTCTCATCTTTCTGAGAGAAACCTGCAAGGCCAGTACTTACCCCGCAAGATACGCTGCCTCTTTTTTGAACATCTTCTAAAGTGCCTGCTTGAGCACCAAACGCTAAACCAAGTGCCATACCTGTAGCAACAACCGAGGTAAGTAATTTCATTCTGTTTCTCCATCCTTTCTGAGGCTTTTATACGCCGCAAAACCGTCTTGTTTTTGTTATTTGTTGTAGTAAGCGTAGGTTATTTATTTAGTTCCTAACAAACTTAGAAGAATACATCGAAAATGGTAGTAAAATTAGACTTTAGTTGTAGTTAGGCTCTAGGCCTTTGGTGGTAAGGGCTAGAGCGTGTTTCGCTAGCTTCTAATGTTGTAAAAAAAAGTTCATAAAATGGATAAAGTAGCAAATAATAAATTTATTTCTGATTGCTTGATCAAAAATGTTATGAGGGTTGAATAAAAATGTTAGTCCGATGAGTGGGTTAAACTCCGCGGAATAGCAGTGTTGAATGATGTGGAATCTTTGTGCTCTAGAGGGAGTGGAAATGCTTTGTTTTTTACCTTTTTCGGGGTATAAATGCGACCAAAATTTAAGGCCTGCGAAGTTAGGTTTATACTCTAAATTAATGTAGTGCGTTTAGCGGTGCTACCCCTTTTTTCGTTAGTTAGCGAGTAAAGCAAGTGACAACGTCTTTAAAAGAAAATTTATACAAAGAAACACTCCATAAAGGTTACGGTCAGGAATTTGATGTAGAGGAAGTGTTGTTCGAGCAACAAACGGATTCTTGGCATCTAATTATTTTCCGTAATCCCGTTTATGGCACTGTTATGGCGTTGGACGGGATTATTCAAACTACGGAAAGAGATGAATTTGTTTACCATGAAATGCTAACGCATGTGCCAATTCTGGCTCATGGGAATGCAAAAAGAGTTTTGATTATCGGTGGTGGCGATGGTGGCATTCTGCGTGAAGTATGTCGTCACCAGTCAGTTGAACATGTTACTCAAGTAGAAATCGATCAAGCCGTAATCGATATGTGTAAAACATATCTTCCAAATCACTCTGCAGGTGCTTTTGAAGATCCACGTGCCAATATCGTGATCGCCGATGGCGTTGAATACGTTAATCAAACCGACGAAAAGTTTGACGTAATCATCTCCGATTGCACTGACCCTGTAGGCCCAGGTGAAGTGCTATTCTCGAGTCGTTTTTACGAAGGGTGTAAGAACTTGCTGACAGAGGGTGGTGTTTTTGTCGCACAGAACGGTGTGCCTTTCCTACAACAAGATGAAGTGATTACTACGCGTCGTCGTTTAAGCCCGTACTTCAAAGACCAATCGTTCTACACCGCGGCTGTACCTACCTATATCGGTGGAGTGATGACGTTGGCGTGGGGTTCAGATAATGAGTCATTACGAACGATCGATTTGGCAGAGTTGCAGAAGCGCTTTGATAACAGCGGAATCGAAACTCGTTACTACAACCCTCAAATGCACTTAGGTTGCTTTGGCTTACCGCAATATTTATTAAATGCTTTAAAAGAGGCATGATGACGAACGGTACTATCTAGTTCACTTACTAGTTAAAATAGTTATCTAGTCTACTCGATAGCCGGTTGCCTTCAGGTGAACCGGCTTTTTATTTTCTATCAGCCAGGAAAGGGACAGATCAGCTTATGCCGCAGTTCGATCAATATATTCGCCTTTCTGGATTTTATTTCTTCTATTTCGCCTTATTAGGTGCTTTGGTTCCCTACTGGAGCCTTTATCTCAAATCATTTCAGTTTGATGCCCAGACCATAGGTTCACTAATGGCTTTGCTGCAATTATCTAGAATTGTAGCGCCGAATTTGTGGGGGTGGATGGCTGACAAAAGCGGCAAACGTGTCGAGATAGTTCGGTTTGGTGCGTTAATGACCTGCATTATGTTTGTCGGTATCTTCTGGCAAACAACTGCCATTGGGATAGGCTTAGTAATGTTAGGCTTTAGCTTCTTCTGGAATGCGGTTCTTCCCCAATTTGAAGTGATAACCCTAAGTCAGCTTGGCAAAGACAAAGCTCGATATAGCCGCATAAGACTGTGGGGTTCGATCGGATTTATTGTAACAGTCGCAGGCCTTGGCGCTTTACTTGATTATATTGATATTCGTTGGTTGCCTTGGATTCTCTTCGGGTTAATGATCCTGATCTGGCTGAATACGCTGTTTATCCCTCCAACCACTGCTCAATCAGATGCGGCCCAAATATCAGCGGATAATCGTAGTTTTATGCAGTTGTTGCTACGTCCGCAGGTAATGGTCTTTTTTATTATTTGCTTCTTAGTTCAATTCGGACACGGGGCTTACTACACCTTTTACAGCGTTTTGATGGTCGATGTAGGATTTAGTCGATCAGAAGTAGGGTTGCTTTGGGCTGTAGGTGTTATCGCAGAAGTGATCATCTTTATTTATATGCATTGGGTGATACAGCGATGGGGCATACGTAATATCATGTTAGTCAGCTTGCTGCTTTGTGTAGTGCGCTGGTGGCTGATAGGCCTAGTCCCAGAAAACTTATGGATTATGCTATTTGCCCAAACGCTTCACGCAGCAACATTCGGCACACTTCACGCCGTTGGCATTGCTTTAGTTCATCAATACTTTACCGAGAAAACTCATGGGCAGGGACAAGCCTTATTCTCTAGCGTAGGATTTGGCTTGGGCGGCGCACTTGGTGCTTATGTCAGTGGCTTGTTATGGGATGATTTTGGTTCTTTCACCACTTTCTATGTATCTGCTTTGGCTAGTCTGATTGCAGTTGTCTTGGCTTTTGTTTGGATTTTTCCTCAGCAATTTCGAGATAAATAGGTTTACTTATTTATCTGATTCGTTTTTGGTATTTTCCTTAAAGAGGGAAGTTTAGTACCTATAGCCACGATGCCTTTATCGCAGTTAAGAACGTTAGTTACATTTCGAGTTAATGATCCTCTAGTGTTCAAAGAATTAATGCATAAAGTATCGAACTCAGCTTTATCTAACTTCGTTATCAATTTTTCCTGAACAATGTTTAATCCCACGTAGATATCTGGGTGAGTTGGGCTGTTGGGGAACTTAATTTGATAGGCTTGAGAGGAAATATCTTTTAAATGCTCAATTGTTATTCCTCCTTCCCCATCAAATAAATAAGCCAACAACTTGTAAGCAAAGTAACCCGGTTTTGTTTTGTTATTTTTATCAAATAACGGGACTTTTCGATTGCCCCAAGTGGTTGTCATTAATTCTCCTAAACCAAACCAGAGGCAGAAAGGTGAGCCCGTACTCAATAGATGGAGGTTTCTATTTAGTACTGCATAAAAATGATCTTGGTTGTTGTAGCTATCGCTGTAGTCCAAAGAAGGGCCGCCACATTCGGTTGAGACTATTTTCTGGATTGGCAGGTTTGTTTCGTTAGCGATTAGCTGAATGCGTTTTTTATCTCTTTGGTAGGGGCCGTAAAGATGAGCATCAGCTAGATCATATTTGGCTTTGGATAAAACTTCTCTAACATGACCGTTGAGGATACTCTTTATCCCCACGGATTGAGCTTCTTGAGGGCGTATTAAGGTTTGAGATTTATTGGACCATCGTTGTTGAACTTGGAAGTTAGCTAAGCCTTCAGCCAGTAGAATTGTATCTAAGTTAAACGAAGCGATACCTCCAAGAACAAAGGCTGCTTCGGGATCACTTGCCTTCACAGCAACGTAGGCGGTATTGATATATTGAATCAGTGAGTTAGTCGAATCGGCCCAGCCGCCAGAGCGGTTTTTATTGCTGATCCATTCATTCGCAACCTGATAAAACTTTACTGGTCGCAGAAGTTTAGGTGCATCATTTTGGCCATCAAAATTGTATCGATCGACAACTTGAGTCACAAATTGGTGCCAATCATTTAAGTCTTTAGGTGACCCGTTTTTAACCTGTTGGCTATTCGCTTTAGTAGCCCAAGTTGCATTGGATTCCAGTGTTAAGAACGGTTGGATGTTGTAGCGCTGCAAAGTTGCAATACGTTGATCGAGTCCTGCCCAGTTAAAGGTGTTTTTGTGCGGTTGTATATGCTTCCAAGAAACACTTAGGCGAACTATCCCAATGCCCGCATCCTTGATTAGATAGTAATGAGCTGGGTCGGAACCGGGGAAAGCAAGGCCTAAAGAGTAGCTTAAGGGGACTTTGAGCTTTTTGAGGTCAATGGGCTCCGCTCTAATAGAGCTAAGCGGAGCTAACCAAGCAAATATGACGCAAAGATATGTGATTTTTTTAAAGTGCACTTAATGGAATCCATTCCGTTGACTAGATCTTGATAGCGAATATACAGCAGCCTATTAACCGTTAGTAGTTGGTTTTAATCTCAATTAAGTATTGTTCTTTGATTGCTGTTTTCTACATGAAAGCATCAGCGCCCAAAACTCTGAAAAGTCATTAACGACAACATCAGGTTTATAAGGGTAGCGTTCATTGCCAGGAAATATTTTGTTTAGCCAGGGCTGATCCCACTGAGCGCCGTTAAAGAATACGCTGGTGATACCTGCTGACTTAGCGGCAATTACATCAGTTGTGCTGTCTCCTACGTACCAGATGTCCAAGCCTAGATCACAATTTAGATTGTCTGCGGCTTTTAGAATCTGGTCAGTGTGAGGCTTACGTTGAACTGTATCATCACCACAAATTTCGGTATCAAATAAGTGTGCCCAGCCATCATCGACGGTATTGAGTTCGTGAATAAAGAATTCGCGATCGCGATTGGTGATGACGCCAACGGTCAATCCCAGTTTTCTCAGGCCTTCTAGCATATTCCGAACTTTGGGTTCAAAGGGCAGGGCTGTTCCGTAATATTTGCGGTAATGCTCAGTAAAACCTTTGTGAGCGAGTTTCTTAGCAACCTCGTTATCTGCAAAAAGGATCTCGAAGATGTCGGTTCTGGATATCTTGCGGTCGAGTTTTATTTTGGGATGTAGGCTTAGATTCTCACGGACATAATCGACTAGGCGTTGATCATCGGGGGATTTACACTTTGCAGAATCTACTAAATGTTCAAGCAGGCCCATATTGCGGAGGTCTTTGAGCATATCGTCCACCGCGTGATACATTGCATCAAGGGTATCTACTAGGGTGGCATGCCAATCAAATAGAACAACTTTAGGGTAGGTTAGATTCACGACAGCAGGGTGCCAGTCAGGTTCTTCCCTTTGTGGTTGAGGTTTTCTTGGTGGAAGGCGAGGAGGTCGTTGCTGTATTAATTCTGGGGTGGTAATGCCATTACGGCTTTGCAAAACGAGATCTAGTAACTCGTCAAAATCATCAATGATAATATCTGGGTCATATTGGTGGTGGGCCGATTCAGCAAAGACTTGTTCAAACCAGTGAGGGCTCCATAAGGCACCGTTATAAAAGACCCTTGTTACACCAGCTTTGGTAGCTGTCATCATATCGGTAACGCTATCGCCTACATACCAGAGATGCTGGTCGGCGAGCTCATCGACTGATTTACTCGCCTGAATCATCGAGCTAGGCGCGGGTTTATAGTGCAGCATCTCATCGCCGCAAAGTGTGACATCAAATAACTCTTTCCAACGGCCATTTTCAACAGCCTCTAATTCGGGTTCTAGAAATTCACGGCTACGGTTGGTAACAACACCGATCTTAATACCTAATTTCTTTAGATAAGTAAGGTACTCATACATGCCTGCTTGGAAAGGCTTTACGCTGCCGTAGTGGTTTCGATAGCAGTCATTGTAAGCTTTGTGCGCTATGGCATTGGCTTTGTCGTTATCACCAAACAAAACCTCAAATACATCGGTTCTGGATATACGTTGTTCTGCTAAAACTCGTGGATGCAGATGTCGATAGATACGGATATAACGGATGAGCTTTTCGTCATCTTCGGTTTTGGCTTTCTCTTCGGGCAGAATGTGTCGGGTGAGATTTAGCTCGTCTAATTGAGCAAGCATCTCTTCGATGGCTTGATACATTGCGCCGTGGGTATCGACAAGGGTGCCATGCCAGTCAAACAGCATGAGCTTAGGGTAGGGGAGTACAACGGTATCCATATCTGATCTCCTCAGCCAAAATTGAGGGTGGCATAGAAATCAGTATAGACAGGATATTGATTGGGGAACCTACGAACAAGTCCAATACGACCCAGGCTTACAGTGAAATTGAAGCACGAGGCAATGATTACAGGCATGCTGGTGGCCTGTCGAAAATCATTAACAAAGTGATTCAGTTGCTCTGTAAGCCCCGTTGGGTGGGTTCTAAAACGACCATCTACTTTATTAGTCGACTTGAAAAGGTCTAGACATTTCACTGCGCCGACTTTCGCGTATCTGGTCGTTTTATAATCCACTGGGAAAGTATGAGAATTCTTCGCAGGTTCCTACAGAAAAAGCCCTCAGTAGATTTTCTCTATTGAGGGCTTTTCGCTATTTCTGCAGGGGTGTTTTATACCGCTAGAAGCAGTTTCTCTAGCTTGATCTGATCGGCTGCGAAGCTGCGGATACCTTGAGCTAGCTTCTCTGTAGCCATGGCATCTTCGTTCATCATCCAGCGGAATTCTGCTTCATTCAAAGAAAGTTTACCTTGCTCGGAAGCTGCGGATTCAGGTGCAAGTTTAGTTGGCAGCTCATCAGTGCTGTCCTCTAATTCTTGCATTAGGGCTGGAGCGATTGTTAAACGATCACAACCAGCTAACTCTTGGATCTCGCCAATGTTACGGAAGCTCGCACCCATTACGATGGTGTTGTAGCCATTCGCTTTATAGTAGTTGTAGATACTCGTTACTGATTGAACGCCTGGGTCGTTAGCACCCGTAAAGTCGCCTTCTTCGTTCGCTTTAAACCAGTCAAGAATACGGCCTACGAAAGGAGATATTAGGTAAACGCCAGCATCTGCGCATGCTGCTGCTTGGGCAAAGCTAAATAGCAGAGTTAGGTTACAGTTAATACCTTCTTGCTCAAGCTGACGTGCTGCTTGAATTCCTTCCCAAGTAGAAGCAATCTTAATCAGGATGCGGTCTTTAGAGATACCCGCTTCTTCATAAAGGCCGATCAACTTACGTGCACGTTCCAATGTTGCTTGCGTATCAAACGATAAACGTGCATCAACTTCTGTCGAGATGCGACCTGGAATGATATTTAGAATTTCACGACCGATCTCTACCGCAAGGCGATCAGTCATGTTGTCCAGTACTTCTTGCTCGCTACCGCCTTTTTCAGTCGCCCAGCGCTTAGCTGTCTCTAATATAGCGCTGTACTGTGGAAGCTCAGCGGCTTTTAGCAGTAAAGATGGGTTAGTGGTCGCATCAACAGGTTTAAAGCGAGCAATGGCTTCGATATCACCGGTATCAGCAACAACAGTAGTAATTTCTTTTAGCTTTTCTAACTGACTTGTCATCTTTCTAGTAGTCCATTCTAATCTGGTACACGTTCCAGTGCTTCAAAGAGTACATCAATTGAAGCGCCAGGTTTATGCGCATTTTCGCTAATAAAGCGGCGGAATTGTTTACCGCCGCGTTGCGCGTGAAATAGCCCAAGCATATGCCGCGTGATGTGGTGCAGCGAAACACCTTCTGCTAACTGTTCTTGAATATACGGCACCATCGCTAGAGCAGCCCCTTTACGGCTGATCTTCTCATCAGGGCAGTTGTATAACTCGTTATCTACATCTGCCAAAAGATAAGGATTTTGATAGGCTTCGCGGCCTAGCATTACACCATCAACATGTTGCAAATGTGTGTGACACTCTTCGAGAGTCTTGATGCCACCATTGATATGCACTTCTAGATCAGGGAATTCCTGTTTTATTTGGTAAACCCAGTCGTATTTCAATGGCGGAATATCACGGTTCTCTTTTGGGCTTAGGCCCTGAAGAATCGCTTTGCGCGCATGGATAATAAATACATTACATCCACTGCCACGCACTGTCTCTACAAAACTGAGTAGCTCTTCATAGCTATCCATATCGTCGATACCAAGACGGTGTTTTACTGTAACAGGGATCTTTACTGCAGCTTGCATCGTTTCTAAACACTCAGCGACTAACTGCGGATGAGCCATTAAGCAGGCTCCGATCATATTGTTTTGAACACGATCGCTAGGACAGCCAACATTAAGATTCACCTCATTGTAACCATAATCCTCAGCCATCTTGGTACATTGGGCTAAATCGGCTGGGTTGCTGCCACCTAACTGCAATGCAACAGGTTGTTCCTGCGTGTTATAACGCAAAAATCTATCTGCTTCGGCATGGATCAAAGCACCGGTTGTCACCATCTCGGTATATAAAACCGCTTGGCGGCTTAAAATGCGGTGAAAATAACGGCAGTGGCGGTCCGTCCAGTCCATCATTGGTGCAACGGTAAAACGACGGTTTAGGTTATCTGTTGTAGAGGTCATTAAATGTGTAGATACAATCAAAATCGAAGAACAGAGGCGATTATATACTGTCTACCGATTTTGCGCTGCACATAGGTGGATTTTGTCCAACTATTTGTACGGAATCCAATGTAGAAGTGATAGCCTTAGCTTCTAAAGCTAGGCGATAAATTTAGGGAAATGACTTTACCATGAGCGATAAACCACAGGGTGCGACTGCCAAGAATACGGGTCTAAAGCGTTTTTATTATGCTTCTATCTATTCATGGCAGGGCCTTAAGGCCGCTTACATTCAAGAGCCCGCTTTTCGCTATGAGGTTTGGGGGAGTGCAGTGCTTATTCCTCTATCTTTTTTTGTGGCGCAAAGCCCTATGCAATTGGCGGCGTTAATCTGTACTTGCTTATTGGTGTTAGCTTTTGAACTGGTCAACAGCGCCATTGAAGCGGTAGTCGATCGTGCGGGCACTGAGTTTCATGAGTTAGCTGGGCTTGCCAAAGATTTAGGTTCTGCCGTCGTGATGGTCGCACTGATTATGGGTGGTCTGATCTGGGGGGCTGTTCTTTGGGAAAACTATTTATAGTTTCTCTCCTATTATCTATCGCCTAATTGATTTCTTAGTGGCTCGAAAAGGGCCGCTAAGTATATAATTGCCGCTATTCATTTTTATCAGATTTCCAAGGACACCAATGACGACCGTTCGTACCCGTGTTGCACCTTCTCCAACAGGTGACCCTCATGTAGGCACAGCCTATATCGCATTGTTCAATCTAGCCTTTGCTCGTCAGCATGGCGGTCAGTTTATCTTGCGTATCGAAGATACTGACCAAACACGTAGTACGGATGAATCTGAACAAAAGATTCTAGACTCCCTACGTTGGTTAGGGTTGGAATGGGATGAAGGTCCAGATGTGGGTGGTCCTCACGGTCCTTACCGTCAAAGCGAGCGTAAAGCTGACTATGCAAAATACGCGATGCAGTTGGTCGAAGAAGGCAAAGCGTTCCTTTGCTACCGTACATCTGAAGAGTTGGATGAGTTACGTACTGCTCGTCGCGCTGCTGGTGGTCACACTGCACTTAAGCAAAGCGATCTTGCCCTTCCTGAAGAGGAAGTAGAAAAGCGTAAAGCAGCGGGCGCACCTTATGTTGTGCGTATGGTTGTACCTGAAGGTGAAGGTGCCTGTGAAGTTGACGATATGCTTCGTGGTACCATTGAGTTGGAATGGGGCATGGTTGATGCTCAAATTCTGCTTAAATCTGATGGTATGCCGACTTACCACTTAGCAAACGTTGTAGATGATCACCTAATGGAGATCACGCACGTTATCCGTGGTGAAGAGTGGATCAACTCAGCGCCTAAGCATAAGTTGCTTTACGAATACTTTGGTTGGGATATGCCGAAGCTATGCCACATGCCGCTTCTTCGTAACCCGGACAAATCTAAGCTATCTAAGCGTAAGAACCCTACGAGTATTCTTTACTATCAGCGTATGGGCTTCTTGCCTGAAGCATTGTTGAATTACCTTGCTCGCATGGGTTGGTCTATGCCGGATGAGAGCGAGAAATTCACACGTCAGCAGATGTTCGATAACTTCGACATTCAGCGTGTATCTCTTGGTGGTCCAATCTTTGATCAGGAAAAGCTAAGCTGGTTGAACGGTCTATGGTTGCGTGAAGACCTAGACCCAGCGCAATTTGCAGCTAAGTATCAGGAGTGGGCACTAAACCCTGAATACCTGATGCAGATTGTACCGTTGATTCAACAGCGTGTTGAAAAACTGTCTGACGTAGCTCCACTTGCGAGCTTCTTCCTATCTGGCATGTTGGATATCACAGAAGAAGATTTTGCGCATAAATCATTAGAACTTGATGATATCCGCAAAATGCTACAGTACTCAGTATGGTTGCTAGATACAGAAACTCAGTGGAATAAAGATCGTCTATTCGGTCAGCTTAAACAGCTTGCAGAAGCAATGGATTATAAAATCCGTGACTTCCTATTCCCATTGTTTATTGCGGTAGCCGGTACTAACCAGACTGTATCTGTGATGGATTCGATGGCGATTCTAGGCCCAGATATGACACGTGCTCGTTTACGTCATGCGGTTAATGTTCTTGGCGGTCCTTCTAAGAAAGAAGCGAAACGTTGGGAAAAAGAATACCGTGCACTAAGTGCGCAGATCGAAGGTTAATAGACTTACTCTGTAAGCGTAGAAGTCGGTGAAACCAGTTTGGTTCAGCCGACTTCAGTTTTCTTTACGCTTTTTCCTGTTTTTCCAACAGTTAGCTTACTTTAAGAGTTTCAATCTTTCTTGACTCTGTTTTTTGGGCTAATTACTATAGCCACACTTCATATATGGGGCCTTAGCTCAGCTGGGAGAGCGGTTCGCTGGCAGCGAACAGGTCAGGAGTTCGATCCTCCTAGGCTCCACCATCACGCCGACAGGTCAGCGGTTCGATCCCGCTAGGCTCCAGATTATTTATTTGTCCCCCAGTTCATCACTGTATATCACCATCCTATTTCTGCCGCTATTCTTAGCCGCATATAATGCGATATCTGCTTTATTGAGGATATCTTCAAAGCTCATTTCTAAGCCAGGTTTGTTCTCTGCTACACCTAAACTGATGGTGTAATGGATCTGCGTGCCATCGCACTTTGGTAAGTTATTTTGTATCTCATCATTTAAGCGCTCAACTATGGGGCCTACTTGGTCCTGTTGGGTGTTACTTAGATAAATACAAAATTCTTCACCGCCCAGTCGTCCAGCGATATCACAATCTCTTGTGACTTTTTTTAGTACGGTTCCAAAAGATTTGAGGACGGTATCACCGGCTGCGTGGCCATATTTATCATTAATCTTTTTGAAAAAATCCAGATCGATGATGACTACGCTGTACGCTTCCTTAGTTCGCATTGCTAGGCGATGAAGTAAACCGCAGGATTTAAACAATGAACGGCGATTGTATAGGCCAGTTAGGTCATCGTAGGTTGCTAGCTTATTCATCTCTTCTTCGAGTTTATCCAAATCAAGAAGAAGACCGAGAAGATACCAGGAGACAACTGGAGCGATAATCAGGGGAATTATTGCAGCCCTCAACATGCTTTGTGTTAAAGGTGTTTGATAATTGAAAATATAAGAGATCAATAAATTTAAAATGACAGCCATCACGACAGAGATCGCAGTAATAATCAGCATTAGTTTGACTCGGCCTAAGCGTCTGACTACTAATCGCATTTACCTTCCTTATACAATCAAAAAAAGATGTGGCTTATTAACATCGTAGTAACTGAATACTACAGGGTATATACGTAAATATACGCAGACTATGGGGTCTTTTAGAATGAATTTTATTGAGCGGGCTCAATGCATGTTATTAAACAGGTATTAACTCTGATGGAGAGAGCATGCCTGCTTGAATAGCGGTATGGATCAACTCAATATCGGTTTTGACTTCAAGCTTGCTTTTGATGATGTAGTAACTGTTGGCGACTGTTTTAGCACTAATGCAAAGCGTCTCGGCTACTTCATCTTTTGTTTTACCGGCAATCATCATTCGCAGAATTTCAAACTCTCGAGTTGATAGTTTGCTAAGGATAGCGGCTTCACCTTGCAAGCTTTCCAGAGCTAATGCCCGTGAGACATCATCACTGATAGCTAATTTCCCGTTGATAATATCTTTTACTGCTTGAATGAGTATGTCAGGGTCGCTACTTTTAGTTATGTAGCCACGGGCCCCCGCATCAACCGCTTTTTTTGCCATTGCCGGGTTTTGATGCATGCTGAAGATCAGAACTTGGGCTTTAGGGTCGTACTGGCGGATTTGTAAAAGGGTCGCTAAACCACCTTTCCCTGGTAACGACAGATCTAAAAGAACGAGGTCAGGTGAATGTTGTTGATAGAGGGAATATGCCTCTTCACCAGATTCCGCTTCAGCGATAATGTTGAAATTAGGTTCGCGATTTAGAAGTGCTCTGTAACCTTCGCGGACAATAGCATGGTCATCTACTAGAAGAATATTAACTGTGCTCATTTGATTCCTTAATTTCGCAGACAGGAATACTCGCTGCTATTTTGAGTCCGCCTAATGGTGATTTACTCAGCTCTAATTCACCATTAAGCGCATTAATCCGTTCTTTGATACCTAATAAACCATTCCCCGGTTTAATTAGCGGCTCAGGCTGAGTCATATTGCCATTATCTTGGATCGTTAACGTTAGATATTTATGATCTGTTGGGTAGTAAGTTAGATGTACTTCTGCGGCACTGGCAGAGGCGTGTTTTACAATATTGGTTAAACACTCTTGAATAGTTCTAAGGATATTTACGGCTATTGCCCCTGGAATACTGTTAATCTCACCTTCTAGAGTGATCGAGCAGTTTTTATCGATGTGTTTGGTGTTCCAGTCTTGGATCATCGATTGTAAGTTCTCAGAGATACCTAGCTCATCTAAATCTGCAGGTCGCAAACGGAAGAGTAAGTCTTTTACCAGCTCCATCATCTCTTCAGAGATCGTGTTTACCTGCTTAACTTTGGGCGAAAGTTCTGGGCATTGGCTATCGACTTCTAGTTGCAGGAAATGAGAGATCGCTCTGAGTCCTGTGAGGTATTGCCCCATATCGTCATGCAACTCTCGACAAAGATATCGTCGTTCATTCTCTTGGATGTTGAGGAGCTTGTATGAGAGTTCTTTTCGGTCATCTAAGGTTTCTTTAAGGCTGGCAGCTAAGTTATTTATCGCGGTCGCGGTTTCTTGCCATTCTTTGATATGAGAGGAGGGAACTTGAGCGTTTAAGTTACCTTTCTGCATCTCATTTAAAACCCGCTGGGTTTTTTTAACCGGCTTTAAAATACAGTGAAGGCATAGATAGAGCAGCAAGCTAAGGATTACGACGACGATGATAGAAAATTCCATCAACGTCATGATGTTATTCCAGGCATTGTGCAACAAAATTGGTTTGCTAGGAGAAACGACAATGTCACCTTCAATACCAATTTCTGAGGTGATTCTGGAACGTGTTTCCTCTGCTGAAGTGAACAGTGCTAGGTAGAAGCTTTCAAACCATAAAGGCCATTCATCCTCAGTGTAATCACCTGTACAGAGACTACGTGCTACCTCGCCGGTATTATTTTCAAAGGAAACGCAGAACCCAGTGAAGCCTGAAGAGTGCTTCCATAGGAAAAAGTCTGGGAAGTGCTCTGGCGCCATTACATCGTTTTGAACTTTTAAAACCTGAAACTCGAGTTGTTGCTTTACGATGGCAGATATCTCTTGAGCATGTTTCCGTGAGTCTGCATCTGTCTTATATAAAGCTATAAATGCAGAGATTAGTAGCGCAGCCATTCCCGAAATAGCAACAAGAGAAATTAGCAGAAAGTTAAGTTTTATCGACTTCATCAGTAAACAGAATCTTTGTCTTGGTATCTATGCCTTAAAAGAATGTTTCATATTGTAGGTAGATAACGTGTTTGTGTATCGGGCAATAAACCCGCCTTTTGTGGTCAAGTTAACGCTGTTGATTTTTAAAAGGAAAAGTTAGTTTAGTTCTATGCTTAAGTAATCAAAGTCGATCCTGTTTTGATCGATTTATACAACATCATGCGTATTAAGGAATCACTTATGCGAGTGCCAAACCAGCTTTTAGGATTAATGCTTGGGAGTGTCTTATCCCAAGTCGTATTTGCCGATGATTGGGCAATCTATGGCAATGGTTTGGAGAATCAGCGCTTTAGTTCTCTTACAGAAATAAACCGAACCAATGTAGAAAAACTTCAGTTGGCTTGGAAGTTTGATAGCGGTATCAAAGCGAGCTTTCAAACGAGCCCTATAAAAGTTGGTGATCATTTATACATATCGACTCCTTTCAATCATGTCGTTGCGCTGAATGCTGAGAATGGCAAGCAGGTGTGGCGTTATGAGCATCCAAAACCGAAAAAGAAAAGTTGCTGTGGGCCAGCAAATAGAGGTGTGGCTGTAGCTAAAGGTAAGGTTTTTCAGGCAACTATAGATGGACAGCTGATCGCATTAGATCAAACCACGGGTGAACTGGTATGGCAGAACAAAGTCGAAGATTTAGAGCTCTCCGTTCAGGAAAGCGTTGATGGATTGTTACAGGGAATGGATCTTGGCGGGGACGCTAAGATTACTGGTGGCACAAGCCATAGTTTCAATATGGCCCCTCAGATTTACAAGGATATGGTAATTGTCGGTAGTACTGGGGCTGGGTATGGTTTACATCTTGATACTGAAAAAGGGCTAAGGGTTGTTGGTATTGGCGATGGCCGGACGGGATTGCGTGGTTTTCTATCTGCCTTTGATATGGAGACCGGTAAGGAGTTGTGGCGTTGGTACAGTGTTGATGGTGAGCACTGGGTGGGTGATTGGCAAGAAACCACGACAAGTGGCTTAACGCTTAATCGTGATATTGCAGCGGAAAAAGCGGCTGCTCAAAGGTTTAAACATAGTTGGAAACTCGGCGGTGGGTCTATATGGACCACGCCGGCAATAGATGAAGAAACCGGTTGGTTGTTTGCCGGAACAGGCAATCCCGCACCTAATATGGACAGTTCAACTCGACCGGGTGATAACCTTCATACCTCGAGTATTGTGGCGATTGATAGTACAAATGGAGAGCTTAAATGGGCCTTCCAGCAAGTGCCACATGATCGTTGGGGATACGATGTTTCAAGCCCTCCAGTTTTATTTGATACCGTTGTGGCAGGTGAAACTGTAAAAGCAGTAGGACAAGCGGGAAAAACCGGGTGGTTCTACGTACTTAACAGAGAAACCGGTGAGTTGCTGTTTAAATCTGATCCTTTTGTGCCTCAAATTAACTTATTTGCTGATCCAACTGAGGAAGGGGTAACCATTGCTCCGGGAATCGCAGGTGGTAGCAATTGGTCTCCAGTATCACTCAATCCAGATAAGCAGCAAGTCTATATTGCAGGTATTCACATGCCAGCAACTTATTACCGCAAACCTTTAAAACTGAATTCAGAGCTACCTTGGCAAACCTATAGCTATTTTGAGTTTGATGAGAAACAACGTTATGGAACTCTAACGGCGGTCGACTTAAAAACCGGTAAGTTGAGCTGGCAGAAGAAAACGCGTTTGCCCATGCTCGGTGGAACTTTGGCAACAGCCGGTGATTTAGTGTTCAGTGGTGAGGGTGATGGTGAGTTTTTTGCGGTAGATGCTACGACAGGCGAAAAGCTTTGGAGCTATAAACAGTCCTATGGTGTTAATGCGCCGCCGGTCAGTTATAGCCACAATGGTCGTCAGTACATTGCTGTTGCCGCAGGCGGAAATAAAATCGCAGGCTACCCCACAGGGGATAGTTTGTTGGTATTTAGTTTGCCTCGAGCAGCGAAATAAATTAGTAGTATTAGAGATCGCTCATAACTGAATGTGTAAGGATGCTTAGTATGTACAATCCTGTGCAATATAAAGTTCTGCTCTACTGGGCTTTATTATTTGGCGTGATTCTTTTTGGCTTCTATGTCGGTTGGGATCAAGGAGTGCTGTTGGAGATCATTCAGCAAGATCAAACCCGCGTTTGCATATTCATCTTAGTGTTATTAGTAGGCATGAGCTGCCATTGTGCTTATCGCAGCTTTTATCTCTCTCAACAGTTCTCGATGTTGGATCATTACTATATCCGCCGCCAAGAGACGGGGTTAACCCCCGAGGAAAAAGCTTTTCCAGATGGTCTCTCTCTTTCACAGGATTACCTGTTCAATGTGTCTGATGAAGAGTTACATGATCAAAACGCAGATAAAGGACTATTAGCCGAGCTACTTGTTGAAGGGGCTCGAGGCTCTCACCAAGTAGGCTGGTTTGTTGTGGGTGTCATGGTCAAGTTGGGGCTCTTAGGTACGGTGATAGGCTTTATCATCATGCTGAGTTCTGTTTCTGGCTTGGAAAATCTGACGATTGATGATGTTAAAACCTTAATGCAACAGATGACTCATGGTATGGGCATCGCCATGAGTACTACCTTGATTGGTTTAACCTGCAGCATGCTATTAAGTGTTCAATATTTACTGCTGGACCGTATGGCTGATCGTTTTGTGGCATTAAGCATCACCTTAGGTCAGCAAAAAAATAGTTCTGCAGATAGCGAGCCTGCGTCATGAAGCTCTTTGGGCAGCGATCAAACTTTGAAATAGATCCGTTTACCGATCTGCTCTTCAACGCATTGCTGACTTTTACCTTTTTGTTTTTGGTTGCTCTGTTACTGCTCAATCCGCCGGCAAAGTCGGGGATTATTGATCCTAAAGCTGAGTTTATTATTACGGTGAGTTGGCCGGATGGTAGCCCTAACGATATTGATGTTTGGGCCTTAGGTCCCAAAGGTGAAAAGGTTTACTACAAACGGACACAACAAGGTCTGATGCACTTGGACCGAGATGATCGCGGTAACGCCAATGATACTCAGGTGATTGATGGAAAAACGATTACGAATCCAATCAATCAGGAGGTACTGACGATACGAGGTCGGCCTCCAGGTGAGTATGTGATCAACCTACATTACTTCAAAAGTGAAAATGACGAGCCTGTGCCGGTGACCGTCTATCTGGCAGAGGTGAATCCAGTTTTGAAGGTTATTAGTTACACCACCGAAACCTTGGCAGCTGAAAATGATGAGCTGACAGCCTTGCGTTTTACCCTGAATACGCAAGGCAAAGTAACCAATATTAACAAACTGCAGAAGAGCATTATTAAGGCGAATCAGAAATGAATGAAGAACTCCTAGTGCTGACATTGGCTTATGTGTTTTTAACGGCACTGTTATTGTTGGCGGTCATCAGTGGGCGATTGAAGTGGCCAGTTAAAGCGGGTCTCGTTGTCATTGCATTGTTTTTCTACGGTTGTAGCTACGTGGGGTGGAAACAAAGTCAGGGCTGGCCTAGCCCAACAGCTTTACCTGATAAGTTCCTATTTCACTATGCGGTGATTGAAGAGCCGGATAAGCAAGCAAATAGAGACGGTGATATCTACATTTGGCTTACCGATCTTAAAAATGATGAGCTGGACGAAAAGCCTAGAGCCTTCCGAATCGATTATGATCAAGCGACCCATGGTGCTGTTGAAGAAGCGTTAAAGAAAACTAAAAGTGGACAGCCTCAGTTAGGACAGCCTTCAAAGCGCTTTACTAAGCCTTCAGATGCAAAACGTAAGGATGCTTTGGGGCAAAAATCTCCGCTGATCAATTTTACTCAAGTCCCTGATCCCGCTCTACCGGAGAAATAAACTGTGATTATGCGAATTACTTTTTTTCTGGCGAGCTTGATATTAGCGGGTTGTAGCGCTGATATTCCTGACACAGATTATTTCCCTTTGCAGAAAGGTGTTGTTTGGGAATATCAGGTTAACGAGCTATTTGGTGATCGAGAAAGCCAACGTGAGTTTTCAATCGAGAATCTCGGTGAAACCCAATTTAAAGAGGGAGAGGTTTTTACTGAAGATGTGATAAGTGTGCGTCATACCAGTGATGGCACCGATTACTATATTCTCAAAGATGATACAGGGGTTTATCGGGCTGCACGTCGTACATTGATTGAATACCAACCAAGGTTTGAAAAGTCGCTCGTTAGGATCTTACCCAATAATAAAGATCTTGAAGTAGGTCGTAGTTGGACGGTACCTACCAAGCCTTATGCTTTACATGCGACTGCTTCTTTCGCAGTACCCGATCCACGCAAACGGGATATTAACTTACAGTTTGAGATTAAGTCGGTTACCGATACCGTTGAAGTTCCTGCAGGAACCTTTGAACGTTGTATCAGGGTTGAAGGGACTACAGTCTTAACCCTCTATGTTGACCCTAAACTCGGGTATCAAGATATCCCGATTACTCAGACTGAATGGTATGCCCCGGGCGTTGGTTTAGTGAAACTTGTACGAGAAGAACCATTAAGGATGGAGTTATTTAAGGGTGGGGTAATCAGTTACGAATTATCTCGCTTTGATCCATAAAACAGTTTTCTTCCGAAACATGTCTAATATGTTATGGTGGATAACATATTGAAACAGAAGGAAGTACACCGTGGATATGGATCTAACTTTACTACAGACTCGTGTTATTGGTTGTTTGTTGGAAAAAGAGATAACGACACCCGATCAATATCCTCTATCACTTAATGGCCTAACAACCGCTTGTAATCAGAAAAGTAATCGAGAGCCTGTTCTGTCACTTGATGAGAGCGAAGTTCAAAACATACTGGATGAGCTTAAAGAGAAACGCTTAGTGCGTGATGAGAGCGGTTTTGGCAGCCGTGTATCTAAGTTTAAGCACCGCTTTTGCAACACCGAGTTCAGCGACCTTCAATTTACTGCACAACAACTTGCTGTTATTTGTGTGCTTTTTCTTCGTGGCCCGCAAACACCAGGTGAATTAAGAACTAGAACAAATCGCCTATGCGAATTTAAGGACGTATCTGAAGTAGAAGCTACGTTGACTAGTTTAGCGGATCACCCTATGGGGTCTTTGGTTCAGCGCTTAGCGCGTGAACCGGGTAAGCGGGAATCACGTTACGTCCATCTTTTCAGCGGTACGGTTGAAGATGCTGATGTTGAAATGGCCGCAACGGATACTGACGATCACAATCTTACTCTGCAACAGAGAATCGCTAGGCTAGAGCAAGAGGTCGCAGATCTTAAACAAGAGATTATGACGTTAAAAAACTCATAAGAAATTGATTTAATCTAAGCAGCCAGCGCATTCCCTTTCAGGCTATCTTTATGATTTTAGGTATGTTTATTTTGTTTGCTTTCCTCATATTGGGGGAAGCAATCAGCTATCTGCTGCAGTTACCTGTTCATGGCGCTGCAATCGGTATGTTGCTCATCACCCTATGGTTAATGATCAGAGGCTCCGTAAGTGATGAACTTGCAACAGCAAGTCAGCAACTGATCTCCGCTCTGGTTCTTTTTGTCGTTCCTGGTGTTGTTGGTGTGTTCTTTTTAGGAGAGCAGTTTAAAGGTGAATGGTTAAATCTTGGTTTGGCATTAGGTGTGGGGACCTTACTGAGTGTTTTGACATCTT
The DNA here is from genome assembly GCF_047778095.1 of Neptuniibacter sp. QD48_11. GTDB lineage: Bacteria > Pseudomonadota > Gammaproteobacteria > Pseudomonadales > Balneatricaceae > Neptuniibacter. Next base: position 2,284,295 of record NZ_CP180551.1, on the reverse strand, counting down.
TGCTATTAGTGAAATTTGGTCGATTGGAGCAAAGCCAAGATGACTGAAAATTCACTATCAAGCCTGATACCGCACTTCCTTGAAACGCCTTTATTTGCAATCGGACTTACGTTGTTTTCCTTTGTTTTGGGCGGATATTTCTTCAATAAAATGGGAAAGCCCGTTTGGTGTCCGGCAATGTTATTAGCGGCTTCATTCTTGGCGCTGTTTCTATTTGGATTATCGATTAGTTACGAAGAGTACTACTCAGGGGCAAAATGGTTATCTGTACTTATTGCACCAACTACGGTCGCTTTAGGTGTGCCCCTGTATCAACAGAGCCATCATATCCGAGCTGCATGGCGACAAATTTTGTTAACGGTACCTATATCCGCAAGCTTAGCTGTGGTTTATGCCGTCTTAATTGCTTTCAGCTTAGATTCTAGTGATCAGGTGCTGGCTTCAATTGCACCAAAATCAGTTACGGCGCCAATAGCTATAGGTTTAACGGAGCAGCTGGGTGGTTCTGTATCATTAATGATGGGTGGGTTATTAGCGACAGGCGTGTTTGCTGTATTTTTCGTTGATCTATTAGCTTCAAGATTAAACGTCACTGATGAGCGTTTAGTTGGCCTAGTGTTGGGCATTAACGGTCATGCCGTTGGCACTATTAGGGCTTTTGAAATCAGCCCTGTTGCCGGAGCATTCTCATCTCTGGGTATGGGATTAACCGGTATTTTTACCGCAATATTTTTGCCTTTTGTCTGGCCCTACTAATTTTAAAATAACGAACCTTTCTTAAACCGGCACTTGCCGGTTTTTTTATGTTTTAGGTAGTTTTAGACGATTTTATAAAGATTTTTAAAGGTATAACTTTATGATTTTATTGTAAAAATTGTGACTATAATCAAAAGGCTCTATTTCCTTAACAAATCTGCCGGTTTTTTAAGTTTGATTTAAGAAAGCTTGTTTATACTGCCAATAAAACTAGCGTAGATTTTGATCGGACCGACTGAATGTTGATACGAATTATTTTATTACTGTCCGTGCTTGTAGCACCTTTAGCACAAGCTCAAGAGCTAAGTGCGGATGAAGTATTAAAGCTAGTGAAAGATGGAAAAGTAATGCCTCTTGAAGAGATCTTATCGCTCCATCCAGAGATTAGTGACGCAAGATTATTGGATCTATCCCTCAGCCGCGAAGGTGAGGACAGTTATGTGTATTCGGTGGAAGTTATCAATAAAAGTAACTCTGTAGTGGAGTTTGAGATTGATGCAGTAACCGGTTTGTTCCTCCAAGAGCAGTTTGAAGAGTAGGGCTATGAAGATTTTATTAGTTGAAGATGAAATCGCACAAGTTGAAGCCTTAAAGCCGGTTTTAAAACGAAGTGGTTATGCGGTTGAAGAATCCTATGACGGTGAAGATGCGTTGTTTCGAATTAAAGAGGAATCATTCGATGCGATTGTTTTGGATCTGGGTTTGCCCAAGTGTTCGGGCTTAGAGGTTCTTCAACAGATGCGTGCTATGGGTGATATGACACCGGTGTTAGTGTTAACCGCTCGAGATAGCTGGCAGGAGCGCGTTGATGGCCTTAAAGCAGGTGCAGATGATTATTTGGGTAAGCCGTATCACGCTGAAGAATTGTTAGCGCGTTTAGAGGCGTTGATTCGACGCTATTTCGGCAGAGCATCTCAAGTTATTTCGGTGTGCGGTTTGTCTTTGGATCCAGATACGCAGCAAGTGCAGGATAAGGATGGGAATTCTATTCAGCTTACGGGGATAGAGTTTCGGTTACTTAGATACCTGATGTTGAATCCTGGAAAGGTATTTTCAAAAGCCCACCTTAGCGAGCATGTCTATGAAGAAGAGCAGATGCGAGACAGTAACGTTATCGAGGTTTATGTAAATAGACTCAGACAGCGTTTTGGCAAAGGGATTATCGAGACCCTTCGTGGTCAAGGTTACAGGTTAAAGGGCTAAGCCATGACTCGAATGATCTCATTAGAGCAGCGTATCCGAAACCGATTATTACTGGTGGTCTTGCCGCTATTAATGGTCTTGGTTTTTATTATTGATCGCAGTGTTCACATTCTTGTAGATGATTTGGTGGTCAGTCGTCTTAAGCAAGATGCAGAAAGCTTGATTACATCTATTGATAAAAAAGATTCTACTTGGCAGGTCGATGAGAAATATTTACCGACTGTTTACCAGCGTGTCCGCTCAGGCCATTACTTCATTTTAAGCTGGAACAAAGAGCAAATCCGTTCTCGATCTTTGTGGGATACCGTAATTGATGTTTCGGCTTTTTCTTCCGGTGATACAGAAGAATATCAATATTTCGAGAATGCGGGTGAAAGGTGGTTGGTCTATCAAGAAGCGTTCACCAAAAAAGGCCAAACCTTCAGTTTGTGGGTGGCTGAAGATATCACCTTGATTGAACAGAAACAGCGGTTCTATGAGTGGATCTTGGTAGCTGTCGCCGGTTTATCTATTTTTGGCTTTGTTCTATGGCAGCGCTATGTCATTCGGACGGGTTTTAATCGCCTAGCTCCCGTTCAGGAGGCGATTGAAAACAATAAAAATACCGGTGAACTGAGCTTCCCTGAAGATGTCCCGCAAGAGATATCTGGGTTGGTTGAGTCTATTCGGAAATTGGTGTCAGGCTCAGAAGAACAGTTGTCTCGTTCACGTATGGCGTTGGGTAATTTAGCGCACGAACTTAAGAAGCCTCTACAAGAATTAAAGATACATGCATCAATGTTGACTGATACTGCGCAGCGAAAAGCCATAGATAAGAGCATTGAGCAATTACATCGCCGAATTGATTCTGAATTGAGACGTGCGCGTATATCTGGTGCGCCAATGCCGGGCTATCTGTTTTCGTTTGCAGAAGAACTACCTCACTTAGAAGTCCTGCTGAACCAGATTCATGACAGGAAGCTGGCTTTATCCGTAAACAGTGAGCATGACAAGCTGCCTTTTGATAGAGACGACATGTTGGAGCTGTTAGGAAATTTACTAGATAACGCATGGAAGTATTCGCAGTCAGAAGTACGAATTACAGTAGAGACGGATGGTAATCATTGGTTCTTTTATATAGACGATGATGGTGAAGGTATTAGTGAAAGTAAGATCGAACAGGCAAATAAGCGCGGAGTCAGGGTTGATGAAAACGAACATTTGCCTGGTCACGGCCTAGGGTTGTCTATCTGTGAGTCGATCGCACGAGTTTATGAAGGAAGTCTAACTCTATCAGCCAGTGAGTTAGGTGGTTTACGAGTAAAAGTTGAGCTAGTTAAGAAGCTTTGATTAGGGGTTAAGGGTGATGAAACGAGCATTGATGGCAATGTTTTTTGTAGGGTACGCCGGAACCATCGCTGCCAGTAATGATATTGGCACTGTGGCTATCTACAGTGATGGAAAAGTAGAGAAGCTTATAGAAAAAGGCACTGGTTGGGAGGTTTGGGAAGACCAGAGAAAGCGCTTATATAAGCGATCAATTCATCCTGTTGTACCTGTTTTGAGTTATCAAAAGTATCCGGATCGCACTCAAGGCTATTCGCATACATTGAAGTTCGGATCGCCTGAAACTTTGATCCCGTTTGGAAAAGCTGATGCAGCTCAGTTTGAAATGACTCGTCAAAGCTCTAAATCAGGCAATTCCATTCGTCATTGGCGTTGTACTTATCAAGGTGAAGGTCGCTTCAAGCTGAAAAAGAAAAAATACAAAACCAACAAGTATAACTGTGCACGCTCGGTATTTTGGAAAGAGGTGATTGCCAAGGTCAGGGAAACTCATGATATTGAATACGCTCCTGAATTAGGTCTGGTTGTAGAGCGTAAAGTGAGAGGCCGCTCTGGAAAAACGAAGCGAGTGGAATTGGAAGCCCTGTTAACACCAGAAAGAGCGACAGCAAAGAGAATATCCCGAATTGTTTACAAACTACGTAAACAAAAGTGAGGTGAACAATGATTGATCTGAATCGTGTTAAAAGAAGCTATATCACGCGTAACGTTAACTTTGATGATGTTACTGACGTTGCGGAACTGTTGCCTGAGACAGGAGATCTGTTATTAGCGAGAGTGGACCGTATTCGTCAGCACACCCGGATTGAAAACCCTTATGGACGCCGTGAGCACCTTTTTGTGGATGATCTTATTATTGTCGCTGCGGGTGATCGTTATGCTACGGATCAGTTTTATGCCAAGTCTCCGGAACAGTTAGGTAAAACTCAACTCGTTGCTGCCGGTGGTATTGCCGGAGATGTAATTAGTAAAAGCGCTCAGGTGAAAGCCGCGACTGAAATTACCGTTTTAGGGGTGTTAGTTAATAGCCAAGGGCAGAAAATTAACTTAGAGAACTACAGTACGCTTAAAGATGCTTATCTGCATCCATCGGCTAATGAAATGCCTGTTTTGTTGGTGGTCGGCAGTGATATGAACAGTGGTAAAACCTCAATGGCATCTTCTTTAATTAATGGCTTTACCAAAGCCGGTTATAAAGCCGCAGCTGCGAAGTTAACGGGTACAGGGTCAGGGCCTGACTATTGGAAAATGGTTGATGCTGGGGCTTTTCAAGTGAAAGATTTCCTTGATGCGGGTTACCCAACCACAGTTAATCTAAGTGAAACAAAGTTAGTTCAGTTGCTTCAAAGATTAAAAATGGATGCGGTTCAAGCTGATGCGGATCTTTTGGTTGTTGAATTAGCTGATGGGGTTTTACAGCCACAAAATAAAGCACTTATAGCGAATGGCCGTTTACTTAAGGAAGTCAGTGCTTCTATGGTCGCTGCAGATAGCTCAACCGCTGCCGCATTTTGTGCTGAAAAAATGATTGAAGCTGGATTTCCAATTTATGGCTTAGGTGGTTTATTCACACGTGCAGAATTATGTGCGGATGAAGTACAAGATAGCCTTGGTTTGCCTATTTATAGCTTGGATGCTTTGCGTAAAGTGAGCACAGCGAAGGCATTGATGGCTAGTTTGGAGAGGGATCATAGTTATGTTACCTCCTATGCTATCTAAACAACGTTGGAAGGGAATAGGTGGTTTGATCCTAATTGGATTGATACAGACTGCCTGTTTCCTAGGCTTAATGACCTTAGCTAAGGATCAGTTGGGCCACGAGCAGTTTTCTTTTGATCTGGGTATTACATCAATTGTGTTAGCTGCAATTTTCGGATTAGCGGCGGCCAGATATTGTGAACGTTATTTCGCTGAACGTATGGCTCAAGCTTATATCTGTGAGTTACGAAATACAGTTTATAAACACACTTTGGCACTACCCGTGAGTGATGAAGCTCTTAACAGAGGCGGTACTTTATTGCGGTTGACTGGGGATATGACGCCTATTCGCAATTGGATGGTGCAAGGTATTGCTCCATTGCTTGTATTGGGAATTTGGTTATTAGCTGCATTTATCGCGCTCAGTCAGATTCATTGGACTTTGTTAGTAACAGCTTTTATACCGTTGGCTTTTGCTGTCTTAGGGAATTTTTATTTAGGTAAGGGCTTATATTATTCGACGGTGTGTGTTAGGCGTGAAAGAGGGCGTTTAATAAATGCGACTAATGAGCGATTAGCCCTCTTTAAATTAATCAGGTTGTTTAACCAATCAGGAAAAGAGCAGCGTAAGTTTTCTCGTAGTGCTGATCGATTAAAAACACGTCAGATGCGTAAAGCTCATGCGTCTTCTCTTATCAGAGGCTTTAACGAAGCAATTCTACTTATATCTGTGCTTGTTATCGTGATGCAGGGGTTAAATCTTAGTCAGGCAGGGCTTATTGCAGAAACTTATATTCCTGTGTTGCTAGTAGCGTCTTTGTATTTAGTTAATCAGCTTAGAAGGCTTAGCCGCTTGTATGAGCTGTGGACCTTAAAAAAGGTATCAGAAGATAAGTTAGGTACGTTTTTGCAGCGCGATATCGTAGGTCAGCAGAGTAAACGTCGATTGCCTAAAAAGGCTTTTAAAGTTGAGTCAAAAGGTATGGCCGTTAAGCAGCGTTTCAGCCCAATCTCTTTTGTAATTAGTGAACAAGACCGCTTGTTGTTACGAGGTGATCAAGGAGCGGGCAAGAGCTCATTCATGGAGGCTTTAGCAGGACTTGCTCCTATTACGAATGGGAAACTCAGATTTTGTGGCCGAAGGAGTTCAGCGATTCATCCATCCATCTGGGCTCAAACAGTCTCACTTGTAAGTCCAGAGCTTCCTCTACTGAAAGGAACGCTAAGTAGTAACCTTTTCTATGGTGCAAGGAAAAGGTCAGAAGAGTTTACCGAGCAGGTTCTTGCAACAACCGGTTTGCAGGGGTATTGCTCTGATGAAGGAAGCGAATTAAAAATTGCTGAAAGAGGGGCAAATTTACCCAGCAATTTAAGGTTTAGGGTTCAACTTGCAAGAGCTTTGCTAAGGCGCCCAAAACTATTGCTTATCGATTCTGATGTTGCGTTAAAAAGCCCTGATATTAGAAACATGTTGGTGGATGTGTTCAATCGCTTTGATGGAGCTATTGTTATTGCCGAGGAGCTGGAGGAGTTAATAGCTCTGACTAATGGTGAGATTAAAGTTTCAGCAAGTGACGATGCTAAACCTAGCAATGTTGTTGAATTTCCAAGAGGGATGAATCATGAGCTTGCTTGAAATACCTGTTCCAGGCGCTGCTGTTCGTTGTATTTACCCGTCAGTTAAATCATTGCCTGCGAGGTTATATCGTCCAAAACAGCTGAAGGATGATACTCAGGTCATTGTTGCGGTGCATGGAATTTCCCGGCAGTACGAGGATCAGTTGGAAGCTTTTAGAACCCTTGCTGATAAATTTGGCTGTTGGTTAGTGGTGCCTGAATTTGAGAAAGGAGTTTTTCCACAATATCAGAAGTTATCTAAAGGCCCTTATATGCCTCGAGCTGATATTGCGTTGAATACGCTTCTGATCGCATTTAGAAAGCATGTGGGGTTGCCGGAATTTAAAATTAAATTGTGTGGATATTCGGGTGGCGCACAGTTTGCGCACCGATATGCACTTTTCCACCCAAACAAAATAGCCTCGCTGGTGATATGTAGTGCAGGTTGGTACACCATCCCTAATCATGAGGATACCTACCCTTATGGGTTAAGAGACATACCCAAATGGATGGGGAAAGCGCAATTAGACCGAATGCTAGCACTGCCTTTAATGGTGGCCGTAGGGGAGCAGGATACGGTGCGTGATAAAAGTTTAAGGACTGGGGCGCGTGTAGATAAAGCACAAGGAATGAATCGGCTTGAGCGTGCTCACACTTGGTTTAAAGAATTGGCTGAATTGAAAGGCCAATTATTAGATGTAAGTAACCCACGACTTTGTGTCTTACCCGAGCAGGGACATGACTTTGCGGGTAGTTTTTTTGCTAGTGGATTAAAGACTTGTATTGACCGGTTTTGGTCGGAATGTAATCGGAGATAAAGATGACAACTTTGAAAACAATACTTGGGGTGAGTGCAATAGTTATGCTGGTGGGTTGTCAGGTTAAGCCTAGCGATGGTCCTTTAACTCGCTTGAGTGGATCAGAAATAAAGGCATTGTTTGTAGGAAAGACTGTTGAATCCTTCAATGTTATATCTGGTAGTAGCAGTTTCACGTACTACGCTGCAAATGGGCAGATTCAGCAAGAGCGATACTGGGAAGAAAGAAAGGGCATCTGGAAAGTAAATAACAAAGATGAAATCTGTTTAAGCATGGAAGGTAAAGAGTTTCGTTGCCGAGGCATCTATCGAGAAGGTGATAAGATCTATAAATATAGATTGAGCGATGCAGGGCAGTTAGAGAAGGTTATTCGGTATAGACAGTTTATCGATGGAAATACGCTGTAATAAAAAAATCCCCGGCTTGCCGGGGATTTTTTTATGCTTAGCCTCGCTTCTGAAGCGCTTCAATACGCTTATCAAGCGGAGGGTGGCTAGACATCAATTCCATCAGGCCAGACTTCATATGACTGCTAATACCAAAGGCAGTTAGCTGGCCAGGCATCTGATCTGGCATTTCATATTCAGCTTTCAAACGTTGCAGTGCGCCGATCATCGCATGGTTACTAGATAGGTCTGCTCCTGCTTCATCTGCTCTGAACTCGCGGTAACGAGAGAACCAAGAAACAACAAACGAAGCCAAAATTCCAAAAATGATCTCGAAGACAATTACAGTAATGAAGTAACCAATACCAGTACCTGGCTGGCTTTCTTCATCGTTACTTTTAAGGAAGCTATCTACTGCGTAGCCTGCAATGCGAGCAAAGAACATTACAAAAGTATTTATAACGCCTTGAACTAAGCTCATTGTAACCATATCACCATTAGCTACATGGCCAATCTCATGGGCCATTACAGCCTTTACTTCCTCTTTCTGGAAGCGCTGCAACAGACCTAAGCTAACAGCAACTAATGCGTCATTCTTGTTCCAGCCCGTTGCAAATGCGTTTGCTTGTTGAGCAGGAAAAATGCCGACCTCAGGCATTTTAATACCCGCTTTTTCCGAAAGCTCAGCAACAGTATCTAAAAGCCATTGTTCATCAGAGTTACGTGCTTGGGTAATGATCTCTGTGCCTGTTGTCATTTTCGCCATTTTCTTAGATAGGAATAGCGAGATGAATGAACCTGCAAAACCGAAGACAGCACAGAAGATCAGCAAACTGGTCATATTAAGGCCAGCACCGGAAACATAGTGGTCAACACCCAGTAGATTAAGGGTAATGCTGGCAACGATTAGCACAGCGATGTTAGTTAATAGAAATAAGCCGATACGCATCATAAGTGAAAGATTTCCTATTGTTTAAGCTCATTGCTTAGATAGGGGTGAATGATAAAAGTTTCAAGTCTATTTGTCCTGTTATTGCTGGTGTCCATTTACGCCCGAGCCTATAATTTAGCCCCTTTTTATGACCCTTTGGATACAGGATTTCAGATGCAGCAAGTCTTAACAGTCGTAAAGCAGCAAATACCATTAGCGATGGGTGAATCGCGCAGGATTTTTCATGGGCGTGGGCACTGTTTTCCGGGGTTTGAGCATCTGGTAATTGACTGGTTTCCTCCTTATGCCGTAGCTCGGTTGTACAAAGAAGTTGAACCTGAGTGGGTTGCTGAATTAAGCGACACCCTCAAGAGTGTAGATGAAATCGAAGGCTTAGTGATTCAGCAGCGTTCTCGGGGTAAAGAAGCCCAGCAAAATGTTGCGTGGGGCTCAGTGCCTGAGCAGATGAATACGATGGAACTTGGCCTGTTTTATCAGGTCAAACCCCAACGCAACCAAAATAGCGGTTTATTTTTGGATATGCGTGAAGGGCGTAGATGGGTGATGCACAATGCGGGCGGTAAGCGCGTGCTAAACTTATTTTCATATACCTGCGCTTTTTCGGTTGCAGCCCTTGCTGGTGGTGCTGAGCAGGTGGTGAATGTAGATATGTCCCGAGGCGCGATTAATACGGGGCGGGAAAATCACCTTTTAAATGGTTTAGAAGGAGACCGGGTTAAATTTTTGGCGTACGATCTATTTAGGTCTTGGAAGCGCGTGAGGCAATACGGTCCTTACGATTTGATTGTAATCGACCCGCCAAGTTTCCAGCCAGGAAGTTTTGTTGCTGAAAAAGATTATCGTAAAGTTATTCGTCGATTGAACGAATTAACTAAAGAAGGTGGCCAAGTTCTGGCCTGTCATAACGACCCGAAAAACGGCACTGAGTTTTTAAAGAATTTGATGTTGGAAGAGTGCCCTGATTTTAAGTTTGTTGAACGTTTAAATAATCCGGAAGATTTTCCGGAAGCTGAACCCGAAAAAAGCCTTAAAGTGTTGTTATACGTAAGGGAGAAGTGAGTGGAGTTAATTTGTATTGATTTGGAAGCAAGCGGGTTAGGTGCTGAGTCCTATCCTATCGAAATCGCTTGGATCAATGATGAGACGGGCGAGCAAGATAACTTTCTGATTAATCCAGATTCTGCTGCAGGTTGGCGATATTGGGATGAGCATGCTGAAGAGGTACACGGGATTGATCGTGATGAGGCCGTCAGCAAAGGGCTTGATATCAAACAAGCCTGTTCTCGCTTAAATGAAAAGCTTAAAGGTAAAACGCTGATTAGCGATGCATTTGAGTTTGATCTGTTTTGGTTAACGCGCTTATTTGAAGCGACCGGTATCCAGCCAAGCTTCCGGATGGCGGGGTTAGATCGAATTTTAAGTAAAGAACAGCTTATTCAGTTTGGCTTCTTAGCGAAAGCGCAATTTCGACGTCATCGAGCATTGCAAGATGTAAGAGATATTATCTCTTGTATCAAAGCCGTTACCGCAACCGGAACCGAAGCGGTTTAGCAGTAATAGAATTAAAAAAGGCAGCTTAGGCTGCCTTTTTTAATGGCTAAAGCTGAAGTTAGTCAGCTAGCCCATCCAAACCTGAATCAAGGTTGAGCGCTTCCTCTAGATCACCAAATGTATCAGCAGATACACCTGCTAGCGTAGCTACATCTTGAGGGAAGTTACCCTGCAGTGATTCTAGATTTTCTTTGTTGCGGATCGCTGAATTCACAACGCAAGCTAGATTTACCACAGCAGCCAGTGATGATGGCTCTTCAAAAGAGGTAGGCTGTTTGTGTTGACGAACAGCAATGCCTAACTCTGCTGGGAAACTCCACATATCTAATAGAGCTTGGCCTGCTTCAGGTGAAGTAAAGCCAAGACGCTCCATCTCTGCATCGCTTCGGCTGCAGTTGCAGTTGGATTCATCGATAAGTGTTTGGATCGCTTGTGCACGCATTGGCTGGGAAAGATGTAGCAATAAGCGCCCAATGTTGTGAATCAAACCAGCAGTAAAGGCGATATCAGGATCAACTTCGGTATCGCGTTCGGCAAACCATTTAGATAGTGCTGCCACTCGGAATGATTCACTCCAGAATTTTTTAAGGTCTAAGCCTTCGATTTCTTTAACGGAGCCCGCGATACCTGATGCGATTACCAGCGTTTTTAGGCGGACCATGCCCAGCATTACAACAGCTTCATCGATTGAAGATACTTTACGGCTCAAGCCGAAATGAGCGGAGTTTACTAAGCGTAGAATTTTAAGAGAGAGGGTTTGGTCTTGTGCTACTTTTTCAGCAATTTCGCCATAGTCTGCAGCAGGATTATTTAGTTGTTGAATAAGCTGTCTTACGACTTCAGGAACATTGGGCAGTTTGTCTGTTTGCTCAAGTAGTTCGCGAATCTCCATATGCACTCCTTAGAGATCAGATTCTTGTTATTGAGCTTTCTGCGCACCAATACCCGTATCAACAAAAAGCTCTAAATAGATAATTAGAGTTCTATGATGTTTTTTGCAAGAAGTTTTTGATTATTAGGCAAAAAAAAGCGGCTGGTGGCCGCTTTTTAATCAACTAATCTTCGTTTAGGACAAGCCCTTCGATCTGAGATCGGATGCCTTCATATTGTCCCATCTCTTCTGGCATAAAATAGAGTTTGTAGTAACAACGGTCGACCAAACGGCCTTTTTTGTCGTTAACGGTCTCTTTGTAAGAACCATATAGGTAGTTCATTTGCACGTGAATAACACGGGTATGAGGAGGTATGGTGACCTCATGATGTTCGAGGTCGTAACGGATTTTAGACTCTTTGATTGTATAGAAAGAGACTTCTGCGACGTGATTTAAGTTGATCAGAAAGTTTGATGTAACAGGAACAAGGTGGCGCTGTTCTAAGCCATTGTGTTCCATATAGATACCGCAGTTTTTTCTTACCTTTATAAACATTGATTATCCTATTTACTCTAAAGGCGAATACACAATATAGAGCTTAGTCTAGGATGGTCTTATTACAATGGGATTAAAAAAAAACGGCCATCGAAGATGGCCGTTCTGTTTATTGCTCGTAGGTTTTGAGGAAGGTGCCTATCCTTTCGATAGCGTCCTGAAGCTCATCCTTACGAGGTAAGAATACCAACCGGAAATGTTGAGTATCCGGCATGTTAAAGCCGCTGCCTTGAACGATAAGGACTTTCTGTTGAAGTAGTAGATCCAAAGCCATCTTCTCGTCATTCTTGATCGGATAAACTTCTGGATCTAATTTCGCGAACAGATACAACGCGCCTTCTGGTTTTGTACAGCTTACGCCTGGGATCTCGTTAAGCATCTTCCAAGCTAGATTGCGCTGCTCGTAAAGTCGGCCGCCCGATACAATCAATTCATTGACGCTCTGGTATCCACCTAGAGCCGTTTGAATGGCGTGTTGGGTTGGTACGTTTGAGCAAAGGCGCATGCTAGAAAGCATCTCTAGACCTTCGATGTAATCGCGGGCATTGTGCTTAGGTCCGCTAACAATCATCCAGCCAGAGCGGAAACCTGCTGCTCGATAAGATTTCGATAGGCCATTGAAGGAGATGCACAGAACGTCATCAGCAAGTGATGCTAGTGGAGTATGTACCGCTTCATCGTATAAGATCTTGTCATAAATTTCGTCTGCGAAGATGATTAGATTATGCTCGCGGGCAAGTTCTATGATCTGTTCAAGCACGGCCTTTGGATATACAGCACCCGTTGGGTTGTTCGGGTTGATAACCACGATACCTTTTGTGCGATCAGTAATTTTACTGCGCATATCTTCAATATCAGGTGCCCAATCTTTCTCTTCATCACAACGGTAATGGATTGGGTTACCGCCGCTCAGACTTACTGCAGCTGTCCAAAGAGGGTAGTCAGGCGCAGGAATCAGCATCTCATCGGTATCGTTTAGCAGACCTTGCATTGCCATAACGATAAGTTCTGAAACGCCATTGCCAATGTAGATATCTTCAATGCCTACATTCTTAATTCCGTTTTTCTGACACTCTTGCATCACCGCTTTACGGGCGGAAAACAAGCCTTTTGAATCACAGTAGCCTTGGGAGGCGGGTAGATTCAAAATAACGTCCTGTACGATCTCTTCAGGCGCGTCGAAACCCCATGGGGCGGGATTGCCAATGTTTAATTTAAGGATTCGTTGTCCTTCCTCTTCAAGACGTTTAGCTTCCTGAAGTACTGGACCGCGAATGTCGTAACACACATTGATCAGCTTGTTTGATTTACGGATTACTGGCATTTTATTGTCCTGCAAACCTAGCCGGGAATCTCTGCGGCTAGATGTTGTCCTATGCATAGAGACCTAGGTTGTATGGTATAAGCCTCAGAAAAAAAAGAGACTAATCATACGCCTTTTATTTGTTGAAACCTAGGGAAATGGCGTACTGCAGGCTTTTTTATTATCAGGGAGATTGTATGGCTGAAAAAAACCAAAAGGTCGTTCATTCAGACCAAGAGTGGCAAGATCGTTTGAGCCCAGAGCAATATCGTATCTGTCGTCAAAAAGGTACAGAGCGAGCTTTCACTGGCGAGTATTATAATAACCAACAAAGTGGGGAGTATCGTTGTATCTGTTGTGGCACTCCATTGTTTGCATCGGAGCAAAAATACGATTCTGGTAGTGGTTGGCCGAGTTTTTGGCAGCCGGTCGAAGATGGCGCTCTAGAAGAGCACAGTGATACAACTCACGGCATGGTGCGTGTAGAGATCACTTGCGCAACGTGTGATTCGCATTTGGGGCACGTATTTACGGATGGGCCGCAACCTACCGGTCTTAGATATTGCGTGAATTCTGCTTCCTTAGATTTTGTGAAAAAGTGAAATAGTAGATGAAATCCTTCCAATGGATTTACGAGCATGTTCAGGCTCATTACCCAGATCAAGATATTGAAGCGCTCTTACCTTTAGCTAAGAGTCCGTCAGAGTTAGTACAAGTACCTGATGATCGATTATTTAGCAACATGATGCAGAGGGTGTTTCGAGCAGGGTTGAAGCACTCTTTAGTTGATTCTAAATGGCCCGCGTTTGAACAAGCATTTTTTGGATTTGATCCAGAAAAAGTCAGTTTGATGAGTGACGAACAGTTAGAAAACCTAATGCAGAATGATCAGTTGATCAGGCATTGGGGCAAGATTAAAGCAACCCGAGTGAATGCTTTGATGGTCACAGATCTTGCTAGCAAGCATGGAAGTTTTGCGAAGATGGTCGCTGATTGGCCGGTTGAAGATATTATTGGCTTATGGGAATTGCTCAAAAAGCAAGGTCAGCAATTAGGTGGGAATTCAGGTAGCTATTTTTTAAGAATGATCGGAAAAGATACTTTTATTCTGACCGATGATGTTGTTGCTGGACTGAAAGCTCAAGGAGTTATTGAGAAAAAGCCAACGGCGAAAAGGGATTTGAAGCTCGTTCAAAATTGTTTTAACCAATGGCGAGAAGAGTCTGGTAGGCCTATGTGTCAGATAAGCCGTTTGCTCTCTCATACCGTTGGTTGGTAGAAAATAAAAAGCCTGCGTCTTAATAGATAGCAGGCTTTTTTATTGTAATTTCTAACGATTAGTTAAACTGAATGAAATCTATTAGTTGTTGATCATTCATTGCTAGGTTCATCACGCTGGAAAAAAGATCATTTACCAACCTTTCGTTTTCTTCCTCTGAAGGTACGCCAACAAAAGTCTGCTGTTTATCTGCTGTATAAGTACCGGTGTAGCTCTTGTTATCTTTGCTTATCGTTACCTTTAACTTGGTATCTAAGTTCACGGTCTGTTTTATTTTTGATTCAGAAGCGCGGTAATTAAGGTCGATAAGGCTAATCGTTAAATTAAATTCACCGCCGTAGAAGCGAACGATGCCCATATCTTCCAAGGCGTGTTCAGTCGTATGCTGTAGAAGATGAAGGCTATCTTTTAAAACAATTGATGGCGCATCTGCTTTACCTGTATAGCGGTAGCCAATGACTGAATCTGCTCTTAAGTCTTTCGGAATAATCTCTACGCGTTTCTCTTTACTCAAGACCCTGGAAACTTGGATCTGCGGGTGAAGGTCTAGCGTTTGTGAATTAAATGTCATGCAACCGGTTAAGGTGCTAGTGGCTAATATGGCTAGTAATCCGGTTACTAATAAACGTATCTGTTTCAACTTAACTTACTCCGTATCAGGAATTAGACGGGGGGTTAATGAATTAAGAAAGTCGGCTAAGTTGTCAGCCAACTTTCTGATAGGCGGTTTGCCTGGGCGCTCTAACCAGACCTCTCCACTAAAATTATCGACACTGATAAAGAAGTCTTCATCTGGTTCCGGGCAGGCAATAAAAAAGGTCAAAGGTCTTTTTTGTTGACGTTTAGAAAGTGCGTGGCCAATTAGATTGCTGCGTAAGCGCTCCATATCTTCATCATTCCAAACTTGTATCAGGCTGAGATCGCCATCACTGCAGCTAGCTGGAAGTGGATCTGACCAATAGCGACAGTAGTAATCGATAATGTCTGGATGAATGGATTCTTCAAGAGCCTCCTCTAATCGAGTAAACATATCGCTTGGGGTCGTCTGTAGAGTTGGCCACCAAGATACCGTAACTCCATCTTTAGCTTGGGTAGCGTAGCACTCTGAAGGCCAATCTGAATTGAACCGGATGAGAGGGTGCTGCGCCTGCATGGCATTAAGCTTCTCCATAAAACTATCTAAAGCTGAAACGGTAGGGGAGGCTGTCATATAACACTCTCTGTATAAATTGCTGGTCAGTGAACGATTCTAACTTAATTCAAGGATGTGGAAATAACTTTATAAGTAAGAGAATCGTATTTCTTGGGAAAAGCGAGTAGTTATTAAGTTGATATGTGTAGGATGATTTTTGAACAGTTTAATGGAACATACTGTTTTGCTTTGATTTATTCTAACTTACTGATTTTGTACAAAGAATGTGCAATCAAAAAGAATGAAATTTTTTTTGTTTAAACGTTTGACATGGGGAACAAAACCCGTAAAATTCGCACTCCGTTTGGGGCAGTAAGTAACTGTCTCGGATGAGGAATGTGGAGCGGTAGTTCAGTTGGTTAGAATACCTGCCTGTCACGCAGGGGGTCGCGGGTTCGAGTCCCGTCCGTTCCGCCACTATCTTTAAGAGCTTAGATAGTGATTATTTAGTGGGCGTGTAGCTCAGTTGGGAGAGCGTCGCCCTTACAAGGCGAATGTCGGGAGTTCGAGCCTCTCCACGCCCACCACTAAATAAAGCCCCGGTCGCGGTACGAGACAATGTGGAGCGGTAGTTCAGTTGGTTAGAATACCTGCCTGTCACGCAGGGGGTCGCGGGTTCGAGTCCCGTCCGTTCCGCCACTATCTTTAAGAGCTTAGATAGTGATTATTTAGTGGGCGTGTAGCTCAGTTGGGAGAGCGTCGCCCTTACAAGGCGAATGTCGGGAGTTCGAGCCTCTCCACGCCCACCACTAAATAAAGCCCCGGTCGCGGTACGAGACAATGTGGAGCGGTAGTTCAGTTGGTTAGAATACCTGCCTGTCACGCAGGGGGTCGCGGGTTCGAGTCCCGTCCGTTCCGCCACTATCTTTAAGAGCTTAGATAGTGATTATTTAGTGGGCGTGTAGCTCAGTTGGGAGAGCGTCGCCCTTACAAGGCGAATGTCGGGAGTTCGAGCCTCTCCACGCCCACCACTAAATAAAGCCCCGGTCGCGGTACGAGACAATGTGGAGCGGTAGTTCAGTTGGTTAGAATACCTGCCTGTCACGCAGGGGGTCGCGGGTTCGAGTCCCGTCCGTTCCGCCACTATCTTTAAGAGCTTAGATAGTGATTATTTAGTGGGCGTGTAGCTCAGTTGGGAGAGCGTCGCCCTTACAAGGCGAATGTCGGGAGTTCGAGCCTCTCCACGCCCACCACTAAATAAAGCCCCGGTCGCGGCACGAGACAATGTGGAGCGGTATTCATTTGTGGATATCTGGCTGTCACTCCAAGGAGAGTGAGGGTCGCGGGTTCGAGTCCCGTGTTATTGTGGAGCGGTAGTTCAGTTGGTTAGAATACCTGCCTGTCACGCAGGGGGTCGCGGGTTCGAGTCCCGTCCGTTCCGCCATTTATGCCTCATGGGTAACTTCTCTTTCGAAGCGCTGAAGGAGTCGTAAACCAGCCATCTGCTTAGTGGGCGTGTAGCTCAGTTGGGAGAGCGTCGCCCTTACAAGGCGAATGTCGGGAGTTCGAGCCTCTCCACGCCCACCACTAAGTACCTTCCTTATATGAGTTATATTTCCTAAAAATTAAATTTATCTACCAAGACTTTTGAGTTGTTTACTTAAAGGCTGTATCTGTTACCCTTTCGGCTTGTAAGCATATGTGCTTGTAGCGTAAATAACGCTAAAAATCAGTTTCCTGGAATAAAAATAAAAGAGATGGGAATGCCTCAGTGAATAATGTGGATGAAACCGTGCTTGTATCACTCTGTCCTGACCCAGTTATAGGGGTTGATGGCTCAGGGGTTGTTCAGTTGTTTAATGCAGCAGCTGAGAAGCTTTTGGGTTATTCGGCTGATGAAGTTATTGGAAAAGTTAGTATCGCATCTATCTATCCGAGCTTAGAAGAAGCGAAAGAGATTAAGCGACTTTTGCTCTCTGAATCTTATGGCAAGCCTGGAAGTATAGAAGGTTATGAAGCGAAGCTTGCCTGCAAAGATGGAGCGGTTGTTCCGATTCGTTTATCTGCTGCGATTGTTGATCAAGATGAAGGTGGCAGTATTGGTTTCTTTCATGATTTGACTGAACGTCAAAGTTTAGAGCAGCAATTGCACAAGCTTTCTGTCACTGATGAGTTAACAGGGCTTTTTAACCAGCGGCATTTTTACACCGTGATGGCGCAAGAATTAGATCGTGCTAAGCGTTATAAGCATCCTTTAAGCTTAATCTGTTTTGATCTGGATAATTTTAAAAAGGTAAATGATTCTCTTGGTCACCTAGAAGGTGATCGTGTCTTAAGGCTTATTGGCGAGATTCTTCGAGAAACTTTGCGAGCATCGGATGTTGCTGTTCGCTATGGTGGTGATGAATTTATGGTGCTGTTACCTGAGACTGATATTGATGCTGCAGCTAAAACGGCTGAACGCATTCGTGTAATGTTTAATTCGAAATGCTCATTTAGCGTTGATCAGGATATCGAGTCGTTGATTAAGGTTTCTGTTAGTCTTGGCGTGACCGAGACTAATGGAATGGAGAATCCAGATCAAATTGTGCAAAGAGCAGATCTGGCCATGTATGAGTCTAAGAGTTCGGGTGGGAATAGTACCTTCCTGATTAAGCAGCATATAGGTAATTTAGTTCAAACCGATAGTGCTTAAAATTGATAGCCTAGATGATGCTGTTATTGTTCTTCAGCATCATCTAGACATTCATCGTCTTCATATTCATCAATGTTTAGCAATAGCAATTCTTCAATATAATCTTCCACGTTTTTCTTCCTCTATTATTTAACTTTCTCTTAAAGTACTTCATATATATTTCAAGTATGTTGCAGTGCTGATTAATTAAAATGCTACTCCAAAATCCCGTGCTACCCATTCAGCTTTTAGAAACCGATGAAACTATTCAGGCGGGAGTTAGGCTTCATCTGCTTCGTTTGGATCTGACTGATGAAACAGTCAGTGGTAACAAATGGTTTAAGTTGAAGTACAACCTTCAGCATGCGCTAGAAAAGAGTTACTCGTCCGTCCTAAGTTTTGGTGGGGCGTATTCTAATCATATCCATGCCTTAGCTAAGGCAGGGGCTTTGCTTGGGATAAAAACAGTTGGCGTGATTCGAGGGGAACCTGAATATGCAGATAATCCAACTCTAAAGGATGCGAAAGCATGGGGGATGGAGTTGTGCTTTGTTAATCGGCAAGAATATCGTCAGCGGCATGATTCCGAATACCTTGGGACTTTAAAGGCGCGCTTTTCTAACCCTTTGATCGTGCCGGAAGGGGGTAGTAATAAATTTGCTGTGCAGGGCGCACGAGAAATAATCACGCCTGAGATCAGAGCTAAGGTTAATCCTGATCAAATTGTGCTGGCTTGTGGTACAGGTGGGACCTTAGCTGGTGTTGCTTTGTCTGTTCCTGATATTCCGGTTTTAGGTATACCGGTGCTGAAAAAGGCAGATTTTCTGTTTTCTGATATTGAAAACCTTATGACTGAATCGGGTGCAGATCTTACTGATAACTGGGATTTAGATCTGGAAGGGCATGGTGGTGGCTATGCTAAAGTGTCTAATGATCTGATAGCTTTCATGGATTTTATGCTGAAAGAGCATCAGCTCCCCCTAGATCAGATTTATACTGCAAAAATGCTTAGTCACCTGTTGAAGAGAATTGAGCGTGGTGATTACGCAGAGGGAAGTACTATTTTGGCTATTCATACCGGTGGTCTGCAAGGAGCCCGAAGTCTAGGTTAAGCTTGATTAGCGCCAAATTGCGGTTTTGGTCATAAAGAATCATTGAAAAGAATCTGAAAAATCAGTTAGATAGAATCTGGTTTTTCATACAAACGTTAATCCGGAGAGATAATGGATTACTTTCGTAATATTGGTCTAATTGGGCGTTTAGGTAGTAAATCAGTTATAGATACACTTAAGCACCTTATTCGCTTTTTAGGTGATCGCGGTCTTAATACTATAATTGACGAGCGAATCGCTGAAGTTATGCCGGGTCATGGCCAGCAGACCAGTACGCAGAAAATGATGGGCGAAATATGTGACTTAGTCATAGTTGTCGGTGGTGATGGTAGCCTGTTGGGTGCAGCTCGTTCCCTTGCTCAATACCATGTTCCAGTGCTGGGTGTGAACCGTGGCAATCTTGGCTTCCTAACCGATATCTCTCCAAATGAAATTGAAGAAAAAGTTGGCGAAGTACTGGAAGGTAAGTACACCGTTGATAGTCGTTTTTTGCTAGATGTAATCGTTAAGCGTGATGGCGTACCTATTGGTGAGGCTACTGCTCTTAATGACTGTGTGCTGCACCCAGGTAAAGCAGCGCGAATGATTGAATTTGAACTGTATATTGAAGGGCAGTTCGTTTACACGCAAAAATCCGATGGTTTGATCATCTCTACGCCGACAGGTTCTACTGCTTATTCGCTATCTGGTGGCGGTCCAATTATGCACCCGAAGTTAGATGCTTTGGTACTGGTACCTATGTTCCCGCATACGCTTTCTAGCCGTCCGATCGTGGTTAATGGTAACAGTGAGCTGAAGTTGGTTATTAGCCCTAATAATGGTGCCTACCCAACCGTATCTTGTGATGGTCAAAAAGATATTAGCTGTGCACCAGGGGATACGATTACGGTTCATAAAAAACCCCATAAACTGAAACTGTTACACCCACTCAATTATGACTTCTATAGTACCTGCCGAGAGAAACTTGGTTGGGGTACTAAGCTCGGAGATTGATGTGACTGATCAGTTTAAAGGCTACGATCTGGTTGGTGATGTCCATGGCTGCGGCCTTAGCTTAGAACTTTTGTTAAGCAAGTTAGGTTACAGCAAAAAGGATGGTGTCTACTGCCACCCAGAGCGCCAGATGATCTTTTTAGGCGACATCGTTGATCGCGGTCCTAGAATCCGTGAGTCTCTACATATTGTTTACGATATGGTGCAATCGGGCGCTGCTCAGATTGTTATGGGGAACCATGAATTTAACTTTTTGAGTTACTGTACTGAGGGACATGAGGGCAGTGGTCTTAGCTATCTACGTGAGCATAGTCCACGTCACCACCGTATTCTTGCTGAAACCCTAGAGCAGTTTGCCGATTACCCTGAAGAGCAAGAGATGTTCTTACAGTGGATTCGGGAGATGCCTATTTATCTAGAGTTCGAGCATTTCCGTGTTGTGCATGCTTGTTGGCATCAAAAGTTAATTGATCGGTTCGAGGGTGAATACCCGAATCATATTATCGATGATCGTTTTCTACACCGTTCATCTAAACGCGGCACCTTTGAATGGGCGCTGACTGATCGTTTGTTGCGCGGGACACACTTAAGCTTGCCTGATGGTGAGGTCATGGTGAGTAAAGACGGCTATCGCAGACGCTTCTTTAGAACCAAGTTTTGGTCTGCTGAGCCGGAATATTATGCAGATGTTGTGTTTCAGCCGGATCCGTTGCCGGAGCATATAGCTCGTTTGAAATTAACTAAGCAGGACCATAATGATCTTCTCTATTACGGTCCAGAAGAGAAGATGTTATTTATTGGTCACTATTGGCGGGAAGGGGTTCCTGAACCTATAACACCTAATATCGCATGTTTAGATTACAGTGCGGTTAAATACGGTAAGTTGGTTGCATATCGATTGGATGATGAAAAAACTATTCAGCCTGACAAATTTGTATGGGTTGATGTAAGAACCGAAATCGCCGATGAGTTGGGTCTCTAATGATTAAGGTGCTTTCTGTACCCTTAGGTGAAGATCTCACAGAGTTTACTCAAATTCTGTGGCGCTACGAGGTGCCGCATCGGGTTGTTGAACTAGAGCACTCGCAAGAAGTTTGGGTTGCGGTTGGGGTTGAACCTGCTCAGATAGTGGCACTCTATGAAAAGTGTCGCCGAGGCGAGAGTCTTGAGGGCTTTGTTTTAGCGATTCCTAAAGCGGTGGGGCAGACAGATCTTTTATCTCAAGTTAAACGGGCTTGGATGAGCTGTTTGCTGATTGCGAGCAGTGTGTTGCTGACCTTCTTAATCTCTTTCGGGGACAATCTGGAATGGTTTAGGCTGTTTTCGATTATCGATTTTATTGGTGCTGATGGGAATTTGAACCAGTCTGGCCTCTCCAGTAATTTTGATTCGTTTGAAATCTGGCGTTTTATTACGCCTATTTTTCTTCATTTCAGTGGCCTGCATATCGCCTTCAACGCTCTATGGATCTGGGTTGTAGGTAGTCGTATAGAGATCTATCAAGGCCGATTGGCCCTATGTCTGCTAATTCTCTTTTCTGGTGTTATTTCGAATATTGCTCAGTATTTTGATGCAGGCCCCATGTTTGGTGGTTTATCAGGCGTTGTTTTTGCCTTCCTTGGCTATGCGTGGTTGTGGGATAAAACCCAGTCTGATCATCGAATTGGCCTGCCGCAGAGTATTATGGGCTTCTTAATCTTCTGGCTAGTACTTGGTTATGCTGGTGTTCTAGAAGCACTGCAATTAGGCGCTATCGCGAATACCGCGCACTTGGTGGGTTTGCTGGCTGGTTTAGCGTTTATCCCGTTTGGAAAGCTTTTGGCTACTAGGAGATAACAAGTGGATCCTGTTTCACTGTCATTAGATCTTAACCATCGTTATCAAGGGCAGTGTGATCGACTTAACCAATTGCCAGAGTGTAATGTCACTGGTCGATATCAAGCCACCTCCTTAGGGCCTATCTGGGTGATGGAGGCTGGGCCTGAAGATGCGCCGCGATTAATCGCTCTGCATGGCTTACATACACCTGCACCGTTTAACCTCGAGCTGCTATGGCCTCTGACTAAGCATTTTCGAGTAATTTCGCCTGATATTCCTGGGCAAGCAGGTAAAACTCCAGGTATTGCGCCAGTGCCTTCCAATAGTGCCTATGCCATGTGGCTCGATCAGCTTTTGGATGCTTTGGGTGTTGAGCAAGCACCTATGGTAGGGCTCTCGTTTGGTGGAGCGGTTTTACTTGATTTGGCTGCTTACAAGCCTGAGCGTATATCTGCTGCATCTTTGATTGTACCAGCGGGTTTTTCTCGGCCCTTGTGGCGGCCATTGAAAAAGCTGATTCTGCCTTTTATTGGCTTTAAAATTCATACCGACCAGCCGCATTTTGATCAGCTAATGAAACCGTTGATGGAAGATAACTGGCCTGAATTGGAACAGTATTATTATTCGACGTTTCAAGCGGGTATTCCTATGACGTTGATACCGCCGGGGCCATTTTCAAAAGCAGAGCTGTCCAGATTTAAATCGCCTGTACAGATTTTCAGTGCAAGTGAAGATATCTATTTCGATCCGGATCAGTTAGCTGAGCAAGCAAGAGCGACTCTGGCAAACCTAAAACAGTTAAAAGAACTCGAAGATCTACATATCCCTTGTGAAGAGAATAGACGTTTGATTCAAGAGCAAGTGGTCGCATTTATGCGGAATGAAATAGGGATGTGATAGACTTTGTAGATTCCAAATCAGGTGGTGAGACCTGATAAAAAGTAAGAGATTGATGATGACATACGAACAACTAATTCAAGCAATGACCCCTGATATGCATAAATCCCTTAAGCGTGCAGTGGAGTTGGGGAAATGGCCTGATGGACGTAAGTTAACGCCAGAACAACGTGATATCTGTATGCGTGCCGTTGTTGCTTATGACTTAGAGCACAAGCCAGAAGAAGAACGAGTTGGATATATTGATCGTACAAAACAAGACGGTTCTCAGCATGGTAAAGACCCACTGGCAGCCGATACGATTAAAATTCTGACTGACGATAAAAATTAATGCAGATTCTAGCGCAGGGTGCGCTACAAAAAATGCGCACCGAACTAACACCTGAAGGCGTTGTTTATAAATTACCTGTAGGTGACCAGGAAGTGCCAATGAATGAGCTCATTGGTAAACCTATCTCCTTAGAATACAAGGGTTCGATCAATTGCACTCATTGTGGGCGTAAAACTAACAAAAGCTTTAACCAAGGTTTCTGTTACCCTTGCTTTAAAAGTCTCCCTCAATGTGATCAATGCATAGTTAAACCTGAACTTTGTCATTTCCATGAAGGTACTTGTCGTGATGCAGGTTGGGGTGAGCAGTTTTGCTTCCAAGACCATTACGTTTATCTAGCTAACTCATCGGGTGTAAAAGTTGGTATTACCCGCGGCACTCAAATTCCAACACGTTGGATGGACCAAGGTGCTATTCAAGCATTGCCGATTCTGAAAGTAGCGACACGTTTGCAGTCCGGCAAAGTTGAACGTCTGCTTGGTGAGCATGTAGCAGATAAAACTAACTGGCGAAAAATGCTTAAAAATGAAGTTGAGCCTTTAACGCTTGCTGAAATTCGTGATCAGCTTTTTGAAAAATGTAGTGAAGGTTTAGCGGAACTCGAACAGACTTTTGGTATCCAAGCTATTCAGCGTTTGCCAGATGCTGAACAAATAGAGATCAACTACCCTGTGTTGAATTACCCGACCAAAGTAACATCGTTTAATTTTGATAAAACGGCCGAAGTATCTGGCGTTTTGCAGGGGATAAAAGGGCAGTACCTGATCTTAGATACTGGCGTCATCAATATGCGTAAATTCACAGCGTATCAGGTATCTGTATCTGCCTGATAACTGACTAGGTGAAATCATGTCTCAAGAACCCAATGTTATTTACCTTAAAGACTATAAAGTTCCATCTTATCTGATAGAAACCACCGACCTGCGTTTTCAATTGTTTGAGCAGGAAACTCTGGTTACAGCAGAATTAAAAATCAGCCGAAATCCGAAGTGTGAGGATTCAGCTCCGAAGCTTGTGCTATTCGGGCACCCAGAACTAGAGTTATTGAATCTTTCGATTGATGGTGTTGAACACGTTGATTATCAGCGTGAAGGTGAAGAGTTGTTACTTTCTAATCTGCCAGAAAGCTTTACCTTAGAAACGCTGACAAAAATTCACCCAGAAACGAATACTGCATTAGAAGGTTTGTACAAATCAGACGGTATGTTCTGTACACAGTGTGAGGCCGAAGGCTTCCGCCGTATCACTTTCTATCCAGATCGTCCTGATGTGATGTCTGTCTTCAGCACAATAATTGAAGCTGAAAAACAGGCTTACCCAGTGTTGCTTTCCAATGGTAACTTGGTTGATAAAGGTGAGCTTGATGATGGTCGTCACTGGGTCAAATGGGAAGATCCTTTTAGTAAGCCTGCTTATCTTTTTGCGTTAGTAGCGGGCGATCTGCAGCACATTAAAGATACCTTTACGACCTCATCTGGACGTGAAGTTGAATTGCTCATTTATGCTGAGCAGAAAGACCTGAATAAATTAGATTACGCAATGCAGTCCTTGAAAAAGTCGATGGCTTGGGACGAGCAGGTTTACGGCCGCGAGTATGATCTAGATATCTATATGATCGTTGCGGTAGATTTCTTCAATATGGGCGCAATGGAGAATAAAGGTTTAAATATCTTTAACACGTCCTGCGTACTTGCTCACCCAGCTACGACGACTGATATGGGGTTTCAGCGCGTTGAAGGGGTTGTGGCGCATGAATACTTCCATAACTGGTCGGGTAACCGTGTCACTTGTCGTGATTGGTTCCAGTTAAGTTTGAAAGAAGGCTTCACCGTATTCCGCGATGCAGAGTTCTCTGCTGATATGAACTCACGCACAGTGAAGCGCGTAGAGGATGTTGGTGTACTGCGTACGGCTCAATTTGCTGAAGATGCAGGCCCAATGGCGCATCCAATCAGACCGGCTTCATTTATTGAAATTTCTAACTTCTACACCCTGACTATCTATGAAAAGGGCGCAGAAGTTGTGCGTATGATTCACACCTTATTAGGCCCTGAATTATTCCGTAAAGGTTCTGATCTTTATTTCGAACGCCACGATGGCCAAGCGGTGACAACAGAAGAGTTTGTTTCTGCGATGGAAGATGCATCGGGTAAAGATTTATCTCAGTTCCGTAATTGGTACTCTCAAGCAGGTACGCCGGAATTGCATGTTACTGATAGCTTTGATGTATCTACAGGCGATTATCAACTTCATGTTGAGCAGCGTTGCCCAGCGACTCCGGGTCAGGAGGAGAAACTACCATTCCATATCCCATTAGCCCTTGGCTTGCTTGATGAGAATGGTGAGGACCTTGTGTTGGCTAACGGTCAAACTACCGAAGTGCTTAATATCACCGAGGCTAAGCAGACCTTTACCTTTAAAGGCTTAGCGGCGAAGCCAGTGCCTTCGATATTGCGTGGTTTCTCAGCTCCTGTGAAGCTGTTCTACCCGTATCAGCGTGATGAGCTGATGTTCCTGATGGCAAATGACAGTGATGGCTTCAGCCGTTGGGACGCGGCACAAAAGCTTGCTGTGGATATCATGCAAGGCTTAATCGCTGACTATCGTGATGAGAAGGCGCTGCAGTTAGATGAGCGTCTAGTGTCAGCGTACAAATCAATTCTGGAAACAGAAGGTTTGGATAAAGCAATGGTCAGCAAGGTGCTAACGCTGCCTTCTGAAGCTTATCTATCTGAACTAGCTGATGAGATCGATGTTGACGCTATCTACAACGTACGCAAGTTCGTACGTCATACATTAGCGGCAGAGCTAGAGGCTACATTGTTGCAGTGTTATCAAGATAATGACCTTGATCTGCAATATTCACCAGATTCTGACTCCATTGCTCGTCGAAGCCTGAAAAATCTATGTCTATCTTATCTAACGTCCTTAGATAAACCTGAGTATCTGGAGCTTGCGCAAGCTCAATATGCTAAGTCGGATAACATGACCGATATGCAGGCGGCACTGGTGCAAGTGGCCCACTCTGAAAATGACAAGGCAGCTCAAGATTTATTGGATGATTTCTATGATCGTTGGAAGGATGAGAGTTTAGTGGTCAACATCTGGTTGTCTATCCAAGCCTCTAATCCAAAAGAGAAAGCGATTGATCGTGTTAAAGCATTGATGGAACATCCGGCATTTGATGCTAAAAACCCGAACAAGTTGCGTTCTCTTATCTCTGTATTCTGTGCTCAGAACCCAGTTAATTTCCATGCGAAAGATGGCTCGGGTTACCAGTTCTTGGCTGATCGAATTATTGAGCTGAATGCTCAAAATCCGCAAGTAGCATCGAGAATGGTGACGCCATTGAGTCGTTGGAAGAAATATGACAAAGTGCGTCAAGCGCTTATGCTTAAAGAGCTAGAGCGCATTCGAGACAGTGGAAATCTATCAAAAGATGTCTTCGAAGTGGTGAGTAAAAGCTTGGCGTAAAAAAAATTGCAATATACGCCTTTAGCCGGGGGGACGGATGCGTTTACCTCGGCTATACTCGCTTAGGAATAAAGCTGAACATGCGTTATCTTGTTTAGCGCTATAACAAATAATAAAGATACGTTTTACCAAGGAAGCAACATGTCTAAATTACTATCTACTGAAGATAAATTCGACATCCAACAAAATTTCCGTCGCTACATGCGTTTGAAAGATAGTCATGAATCATCTACTGATGCCTACAAAAATGCCAAAGCTAACCGCATTTGGATTGCTGGCATTGTGTTAATGTTGTTTGCGCTAGCGTCTGAATTTTTCCTCGGTGCAGCAGCAGGTCTATTTGGTGTTTATTTTTACAATGTAATCACTAGTTGGTTAGACGCGAATTCGAGCGATGAAAGTTTAGAAGAGCTTGATCGTTGGTTCTCTACTAAGAGCCTTAAGTTTGAAGGTCGTATTCTTTACTTCAAACAAGATGATCTATTGGAAAACCCACTAGATCCATTTAACGAAGCTTGCTACGCAGTTGCAGAATAAAATCTGATCCAGATTTACTTGTGGGGTCGTAGAATGCCGAAAAGTGAAAGCTTTTCGGCATTTTTATTTGTGAGAAATTATTTGTGAGGAAGAGTTGTTAGATCTAAAAGAGAAGCGTGCTTGGATATTTGATCTTGATGGCACTTTAACTCAACCTGTTCATGATTTTGAACTGATTCGCCAGAAACTAGGTATAGATCCTAGTGATGATATTCTTGAATGTATTAAGCGTCAGCCTCCAGAGCGTCAGCGATGGATGAATGCTGAGCTTGATATTCTAGAAAGGGAATATGCATCCCAAGCAGCTCCTGCTGAAGGGGTGCTCGATTGCCTAGAAGTGATAGCTGCAGCTGATTGTCAGATGGGTATTCTTACCCGTAATACCCACGAATTAGCATTATTATCTTTAAAGGCGATTGGTGCGGATACATTCTTCGAAAAGGCACATGTGCTGGGGCGTGAAGACAGTCAGCCCAAGCCATCTCCTGAAGGAATTCATATACTTTTAAAGCAGTGGGCATTGCCCAGCCATTCCGGCGTAATGGTGGGGGATTTTCATCTGGATCTGTTGTCAGGGCGAGCAGCGGGTGTGAGTACTGTACATGTTGATCTGAAAGATCGTCACTGGCCGGAAGATACAGATATCAGAGTGAAAAACCTGCCCGAGTTAACATCTTTACTGACCGGTGCCTAAATTACCGTCCTACTTAACCTTTTTATTTAAAGGTCTTAAGTTTTATATGGATCTATCTGTTTGAAGCGAAAGGAAAAATTTAAGTCTCAAAAGTAAGTGCTTTGCCCCTCCTGATTTAATCTTGGCTTTGCTTGATCTTTGTCAAAGGCCTTTCTCCCTGATTGTCTATATTGGGTTATTGGACCAACCTTTTGAGGTGTAAGTATGACGATATTAGCCGAGCTACATCAGGATCATGTAAATCTTAATAAGCTATTAGTAATCTTGCGTCAGAAAGTTAATCAGCTTAAAGCAGGACAGCAGCCTAATTTCAGTCTTATGGCTGATCTGATTGACTATATCTCTAATTACGCCGACGGCCACCATCATCCCCGCGAAGATAAAATGTACAAATGTTTGGCTGATCGGAATCCCGAATTGGATAAGCATCTATTCAACTGCGCTAAAGATCACGAAGCTTTAAAAAGCTCCAGCCTTCAACTGAAAGAGGCTGTTGATGGTATTTTGCATGATTCAGTGATGCCAATGGATGAATTTGCCAGCCTATTAGATGATTTTGTCTCGCTACAAATGACACATCTTAATTTCGAAGAGGGGCAGTTGTTTCCACTGATTCAAGAATCGGTGAGCGATAAAGAGCTTGCGATGATTGAAAAGCAGCTTCCAAAACAAGAGGATCCGCTTTTTGGGGAAGTTCAGGCTCGAGAGTATATGGTACTTTATAAAGAGCTTATGCTGGAACTGAGCGAAGCTTGTTAACCAATATCGTTTTTACTCAGAGGGGAACATAGCTTTCTCTCTGATTACTGAGATACTAAGTCGAATTAGTTAAGCATTTGGCTTAGATCGATTTGAGGCTCTTGAAACTGAGTAAAAGAGACTTGGTCACGACCATTATGTTTGGATTCATAGACTGCCTTATCCGCTGACTGGATCAGTTGATAGGCAATATTGTTAAGGCTTTCTTTAGGATAGTTAGCTGGTGTACACAGAGATACGCCGACAGATGTCGTCATCCTAAATGGCTTGGCATTCTCATCGCGGAAAATAAGACGAGAAAGTTTCTGTCTCAATGTGTCTGCTATTTCCATCGCCCGCGCTTTATCACAATTTGGCAGTAGTACCGCGAACTCTTCGCCGCCATAGCGCGCAATAATATCAGTTTTGCGCAGTTGTTTACCTAAGAATAAACCTACCGTTCTTAAAACTCTGTCACCGGTTTGATGGCCGTAGGTGTCGTTAACTACTTTAAAATGGTCTAGATCCATAAACAGGCAGGCTAAAGAGTGATTAGCACGGCTTGCACGGGACAGCTCTCGAACTATCTCCTGATCAAACGAACGACGATTATGCACTTTCGTCAGCATATCGATGCTGCTTAATCGATGTAGATTTTCTTGGTTAATGCAGTTTTCGATACAAACAGAAATCACAGAAGCTAAGTGCTGAATATAGTCGTAGCGAACATGTTGGGTATATCGACTCGCATCTGCGCTACCTAAATGCAGGCTGCCGATAAGGCAGTTTTGGCGAATCAGTGGCAACAGTGCGCAGGACTCAATCGGGTTATCTGCTACAGGGAAAGCTTCTCTGCGCACAGCTTCGCTTGGCGCACCCACAATGAGCTTATGATTAGGATAGAGCGATTTAAGCAAGCGCTGGCTCTGAACAAACCGTAACGTATTGCCTGGAGGTGGCGGTACATAATCGTCTAGCAGAGTGCGTGCAGCATGTTCCGGATCGAATAGGATGAGATTTACATTGCTCAGTTTAAAGAGGTCTTTAAACTCAATCAGCATTAAATCGAGTAACTCAGATAAACGAGCGCATGAGAGAAGGCGAATCTCCACATCAAAAAAGCTATTCAGGACACTCTCATTGCGCTCAGCCTTGCTTAACATTAAGCGAAGGGTGCGCTTGAGCTCCTGATTTTCCTTTTCTAGCTCGTTTAAACTCATAGTTCGCCTTTAATAGGATCCGTTAAAGGGTTATCGGCACTTAACTTAAACTATAAAGTTTTTTTTAACATTTTTGTTGAGAAATATTAATGACAATTTTATTTAGTTTTTAATAAGTTATGGCTGTTCATATATTGTTCTACTGTTTCCACCACCGCTTGCGTATGGGCATCAATTTCCATATTAACCCTGCTGCCTTCGCCTAAGTCTCCAAAGGTTGTAACCGCTAAGGTTTCTGGGATGAGGTAAACGTTGAACAGATTATCCTGTTTTTCACCAATGGTTAGGCTGCAGCCGTTAAGTCCAATAAAACCTTTGGCAAATATATAGCGTTGAAATTCTGGGGCCGCTTCAAACCATACAATCCAGTTGTTTTCAGGCTTTTCGATTTTGGCAATTTTTACTTGCTGGTGGATGTGACCTGAAAGTAGGTGGCCACCGATTTCATCACCAAATTTAGCGGCACGTTCAAAGTTAACCTGATCACCTGGCGCGAGGTCGCCTAGATTGGTTAATTTAAGTGTTTCCATAATCAGGTCGAAGCTGATTAAGTTATTCTCAAATTCGACAACGGTTAGGCAGGTGCCGTTTAAAGCGATGCTGGCGCCAATTTGCAAATTGTCACAATGCTCTAAAGGAAGCTCTACTTGCAGCCGCATAAAATCGGCTTTAGTTTCAACAGCTTTGATTGTCGCTTTACCTTGAACAATTCCAGTAAACATCGGTGCACTCTTATAAATTTGCTAATCTAAATACTGCAATGCATCGTAACAACAATAGAGTTCTGCTGCAGCGACTAAATTACTTTTCGCTGTAATTGTTATAAGCACCGAATAACAGCTAGATGATTGGTCCAATCCTTAAGGAAAAAGGTATGAAAATTTTAGTGACAGGTGGAACAGGTTTTATCGGTAAACACTTTATCGAAGCTCGATTAGCTGAAGGAGACGAGGTGGTATGCTGGAGCCGGAACCCTTCTAAAGTTGCGGAATTGTTTCAAGGAAGAGTTGAGGCGATTCGTGATCTACCTCCACAGGATGAATTAGCGGTAGATGCTGTTATCAATTTAGCTGGTGAGCCGATTGCCGATCAGAAGTGGACCGAGGATCGTAAACAGCTTCTGCGAGCGAGTCGTATCGATCTAACCCATGAGCTCGTTGGGTGGATCGAAGCACAAACCGTAAAACCGAAGGTCCTCATTAGTGGTTCAGCAATAGGCTATTACGGTTGTCATGACGACGATAAAAAACTTGGCGAAGAAAGCCTGCCAAATAGAGGATTTACGCATACACTTTGTGCCGATTGGGAAGCGGAAGCGTTAAAGGCAGAAGCCTTTGGAGTCAGAGTATGCCTCATCCGAACAGGGGTGGTACTGGGTGACGGTGGTGCATTAAGCAAGATGTTACTGCCATTTAAACTCGGACTAGGTGGGCCGATTGCCAGTGGCAAACAATGGATGTCATGGATACATATTGATGATGAAATTGAAATCATCTCTATGCTATTAACCCATGATGAGCTCTCGGGCCCGTTTAATTTAACTTCACCTAATGCTGCAACGAATGCAGAGTTTTCTAAGACCTTAGGTAAGACCTTAGGGCGCCTAGCGTTTATGCCAATGCCAAGCTTTGTTATCAATCTAATGCTGGGTGAGGGTGCTGAATTGTTGGTGGAAGGTCAGCGAGTTTATCCAGAAAAGCTTGAAGAAATCGGTTATAAGTTTCACTATCCTGAGCTTTCTGGGGCGATGTATTCAGCCGTAAATTTTTAGCGAGTGCTTCTAGCTTTCTCTGCCTTCAGGAAATTGTGGTAAATCATCTGCGATTTCGTACCAATTGGCTTTATAGCTGCAATAGATATGGCTATCTGGTTTAACGGTAATTTCGCTATCCAGCGTTCCTAAAGTGAATTCAATATGAGTCCCGTCATCATTGATAGGCGCAAAGGTTAAACTAGAACCGCATTCGGAACAGAACTGTCGTTTGGTGCCATTAGGCGCAGTATACGCTTTAAGTAACTCTCCACCTTGTAGCCACTTAAAGTTCTCTACCTTAGCGACTCCATAAGTACCGAATGCCGCGCCATGGAATTTACGACACATACTACAATGGCAATGCGCCATCTTCGGTTGTAAGTTAGAGACCTCGTATTTGATACCACCGCATAAACACTGACCAGTGAGTTTTGTTGTATCTGGATTTGTCGACATAAATTATGGCCTTAGCTAATGTGGGATAAAGGAAGTTCGGTACGGCTCACGATTTGGCGCATAACGAAGCTCGTTCTAATACTGCTTACCCCTTCTATCTGATTAAGTTCTTTCAGAAGGAACTTCTCATAATAGGACATATCTGGCATGAGCACTTTTAAGATGTAATCAGCCGCGCTACCTGTGATCAATGCGCACTCTACGACCTCTTCATAACTGGCAATAATGCGCTCAAAATTGTCTAATATTTCGGGTTTTTGTTTATCCAGGCAGACATGGATATAAACACTCATGGGCAGGCCTACGGCATTCTTATTCAGCAGCGTTACTTGCTTTTCAATAATACCGGCGTCTTCTAATTGCTTAACTCTGCGCGCACAAGGAGAAGGGGATAGGTTGACCTTTTCAGCCAGTTCCAAATTGCTGATATCTCCATTCTTTTGAATCTCTTCCAAAATTTGCTGGTCGATTCGGTCTAATTTTTTGCTTGGCATAATTTCCTGCGGCTATTTTAGAAACTAGTGATGCTTGCTAATGATTGGATAAATTCCGCATTAAAAGAGCAATCATCAGAGATGTTTTAACTATCCTAACGATTATGATTGAGCCTTTCTAGCGATGGTTCCAGAACGCAAATTTTCGCCCTTTAAGATGTAGACACCTGCAGATGGTTTGTTTGCTTCCTTTATCCGTATAAAAAACGTTTAACTAACATATTAAGTTTGATGTTGGCTATTTGTGCCAATTTATCCTCATTTATTGGATTTTGTCTCTAGGTATTGAGTTAAATTGTGATTTTTTTGAGAACTTTCACTAAGGGCTTGCTGCTAATTTATTTACACCAAACTTGCTTGGGCAATTCACCCCCCTAGCCAGAGTTCAATTCACAAGATTGATGCAGCTTGTCCTAATCCGGGACGTTTGGGATTCCATAAGAATCCCCTTTTTATAGATTCTTAGTCCTTGGAAATTCCTATGAACAATTTAAATAAAGCTATTGAAGCCTTAGGTGACGATGAGCGAAATCAAGAAAACAAAGAGTGGATTGATGCGCTAGACGATGTGATGGCAGAACAAGGTTCTCAGCGTGGTCGTGACATCATTCGTATCTTACAGAATTCGTTGTTTAAACAGGGTATTCACACAACAGAAGCCACGTTGAATACACCTTATCGGAATACGATACCTGTGAATGAGCAACGTAGCTACCCTGGAAATAGAGAGCTAGAACAGAAGCTTGAAAATATTATCCGTTGGAATGCTCTTGCGATGGTGGTCAAGGCGAATGATCAAGGTACAGGCGTTGGTGGGCACATTGCGACCTATCAATCCGCAGCCACTATGTTGGAAGTGGGTTTAAACCACTTTTTCAAACAGCACACGGTTGAGTATGGTGGTGATCAGCTTTTAGTCCAAGCACATGCTGCTCCAGGTATATATGCGAGAGCGTACCTTGAAGGCCGCTTAACTGACGAGCAGATGGCGAATTTCCGTCGAGAACTTCAACAGGGGGGAGGATTAAGCTCTTATCCTCATCCGAGACGTATGCCTGACTTTTGGCAGGGACCGACCGCATCGATGGGGCTTTCTACGCCTTCGGCAATCTACCAAGCAAGATTTATGAAGTATCTAGAAAATCGTGGTTTGAAAGAACCAAACGGCGGAAAGATTTGGTGCTTCATTGGTGATGGTGAATCGGATGAGCCCGAAGTGTTAGGGACAATCAACATGGCCAGCCGAGATAATTTAGATAACTTGGTGATGGTGATCAATTGTAATCTGCAGCGCTTGGATGGCCCTGTGCGGGGCAATGGCAAAATTATTCAGGAGCTCGAACGAAGCTATCGTGGTGCTGGTTGGAATGTTATCAAAGTGATTTGGGGCAGTGAATGGGATGAACTGTTCTTACGAGACCGTGATGGCATTTTACAAGATCGAATGGATCAAGCTGTGGATGGCGATTACCAATATTACACCGTTTCCGATGGCCAGAGTGTGCGCGACCACTGGACGCAAAATGATCCTCGTTTAGAGGAGTTGATGAAGACGCTGAGCGATGAGCAGATCCGCTGTATAAAACGTGGCGGCCAAGATCGACAGAAGATCTATAGTGCGTTTGATAAAGCCATGGAAAATACAGGTAAGCCAACGGTTATTCTAATGAAAACCGTTAAAGGTGATGGCATGGGGCCGAGTGCTGAAGGGCAAAATACAAGTCATCAGAAAAAGCAGCTAACGGCCGAAGAGCGAATTGAGATTGGTCGTCGTTTTGAAATTCCATTGAGTGATGAAGAGCTGGCTGCGGCAAGCTTATATAAGCCAGACCCAGATAGCCCTGAAATTCAGTACCTTCACAAACAGAGACAAATGTTAGGTGGTTATCTACCTTCCAGAAATGCGAACTTCGAAAAACTAACGCTTCCTCCTTTAGCTCTGTTTAAAGAGGCAGTATCTGGTACGAAACGTGAGCAATCCACAACCATGGCTTTTGTTCGTATGTTGTCTCATCTATTAAAAGATCCAGAGATAGGTAAATACATTGTGCCAATCGTGCCGGATGAAGCGCGAACCTTTGGTATGGAGTCCCTGTTTAAACAGTTTGGTATCTATTCTTCTGAAGGTCAGAAATATAATCCAGTGGATTCAAGTAGTTTGCTTCCATATAAAGAAGCTAAAGATGGTCAGCTGTTACAAGAGGGGATTTGTGAGACCGGTGCGATGGCGTCTTTCTTAGCGGCAGGAACCTCCTATGCAAACTACGGAGTGCCAACCATCCCGTTTTATATCTTTTATTCGATCTTCGGTTTTCAGCGTGTTGGGGACATGATTTGGGCTTGTGCAGATAGTATGGCGAAAGGCTTCCTTTTAGGAGGTACCGCAGGCAGGACAACGCTAAATGGTGAAGGTCTTCAGCATCAAGATGGTCACTCCCAAGCTATCGCTGCAACAGTACCTAATATGCTCAGTTACGATCCCGCTTTTGCCTACGAGTTAGCGGTGATAATCAAAGATGGTATCGAGCGGATGTATATCAATAATGAAAATATTTTTTATTACATCACCTTGTACAACGAAAACTACTTAATGCCAGCTATGCCTGAGGGGTGTGAAAAGGAGATTCTAAAAGGGATGTATCGCTACGTTAAGAATGAAAACCCTGGGCATAAAGTGCATCTGTTTGGTAGTGGAAGTTTAATGCAGGAGGTTTTAAAAGCCGCTGAGATCTTAGAAGAGTTTGGTTGTAGTACCGATATTTGGAGTGTGACCAGCTATAACCAATTGGTCAGAGATGCATTGGCTGTTGAGCGTGAGAATCTACTGAATCCCGATGCAAATGCTGAGAGCTATCTTCAAATTGCTCTGAAACACGAACAGGGTGTTTTTGTAACCGTCAGTGACTTTGTTAAATCTTTACCTAATGGCATTGCTCGATGGTTCCCGGAAGATCCCGTTGTATTAGGCACGGATGGTTTCGGATTAAGTGAAAGTCGTCCAACTCTAAGAGATCATTTTGAAGTCGATGCCCGTTTTATCGCTTGGGCAGCCTTATCTCGCCTTTATAGCAAAGGTGTGCTTAGCCGTGAAACGCTAAATAGCGCAAGAGATAAGCTCAAAATTCCTTATGAAAAAGCAGATCCTGCTTGTTTTTGATTTTCTAAGAAATAAAACGTCTTGCAGTTGTCGAGACTAAAAAGCGGTAATAAAGATGGGTTCAGAAGTTGTATCTATGCCAGATATTGATGGATCTGGCGAAGTAGTTGAGTTGTGCGCGGATTTAGGTGCAGAGATCAAAATTGGTCAATCACTGCTAGTGATTGAATCAGATAAAGCGTCTATGGAAGTCCCCTCTAATGTTGAGGGTGTATTGGAGGAATGGCTCCTTGACGTGGGTTCGACGGTTGAAAGTGGAACTTTACTTTGTGCAGTGCTGGAACAAGGAGTAGCGGGTAAAAATGATTATCAAGAGATTGCTAGAGAAGCTAAAGAAGAGACTGAAACAGAGGCACTAAAGCTTTATGCAGGGTGCATTGAAATAAGCAGCGACAATAGAAGCTCTAATGAGCCTGTTAAAAGCGAGCAATTTGCAAAGAGTGCAGTATCCAGTCAGGTGTATTCAGGACCCGCGGCCCGTAAATTGGCCAGAGAGCTCGGTGTTAATCTAGAGGGTATCTCAGGAACAGGCCCACGAGGCCGAATTCTAAAAGAGGACATTAAGGCATTCGTTAAACAAGAACGAGTTCAGAAAACGGCAATGCCGCAATCTTCAGGTATTCCTCAGATACCTGACCAGGATTTTAGTCGCTTTGGTGCCGTTGATGTTAAGGATATGTCTAACATTGCGCGTGCGACTTCAGAGCATATGACGCGATGTTGGTTGAATATTCCCCATGCCACTCTATTTGATGAAGCTGATATCACAGAACTAGAGTCTTTTCGGAAAGGGCTTAAGCCTGAGTCTGTAAATTTAGAGAAAGCGCCAACCATACTGCCATTTATCGTGAAGGTTATTGCTCAAGCCTTACGTAAGTACCCATTGTTTAACAGTTCGTTAAGCTGTGATGGTAAGCAGGTTATCTACAAAAATTATGTAAATATTGGCGTTGCTGTCGATACACCAGCTGGATTGGTTGTACCTGTCATAAAAGGGGCAGATAGCAAAAGTATCTCTGAGTTGACTGTTGAGATAAATGATTTGGCAGTTAAAGCGCGTGAAAGGCAATTAAAGCCAGCGGATATGCAGGGAGGCTGTTTTACTATATCGAGTTTGGGGCCAACGGGTGGAACGGGATTTACACCGATCGTTAATGCTCCAGAAGTCGCCATTTTGGGTGTTGCTAAGGCCAGCATAAAGCCTGTTTGGGATGGACGTGATTTTCAGCCGAGAAAGCAGTTACCACTGAGCTTGTCCTTTGATCATCGGGTAATTAATGGCGGTGATGCGGGTCGCTTTATGGCTTATATCAATAGCGCTATAACTGATATCAGGCAGCTGTTACTTTAAAAGTGACTTGATCGAGCAGTACCGTCATTTGGCACTTCGACAAAACCTAACTTCCTAAGGGCTTCTTAGGAGTTAGGTTTTCTGTCATTGGATGATTGACTTTTTTGGTCGGTGAGTTTATTTAAAGCCTCTAGAGTTCGGTCTAGCTGGTTTTCAATCTTTTCCAGTTTTCTTTCTAAGCCTTCGATACGTTCAATATTACGTTCTTCTTTTTGAGTTAACTCTCTTTCATCCTGTTCAATAAAGAACACGGAGAAACTAGCGGTTAACATGGAGAACATTGCTAATCCCATCAGGATGAGAAGCGAACCAAATATCCTACCTTCAGTTGTCGCGGGCACAAGATCTCCATAACCTACAGTCGTAACGGTAACCCAAGCCCACCACAGACCATCCAAAGGTGTCTCAAACGCAGGATCAATACCTGAAATAAGTAGCCCAGAAATCACCAAGATGATAAAGCAGATAAAGAGCGTGATGCCTAAGTTATGTCGAGATAAGAGATCACGGGTATCTTTGGAAACGCGTAGAAATATACCGATGGTGAGAGCAAGTCTAAGGGTACGGATTATCCCTGCATAGAAGGTATCAACACCCCAGATAACCGGTAGACCGCCCAGTACAATAAGAGGGCTCATCCAGTTTTGCTTGAGGTATTTGATGCGATCATCAACCAGCCATAGCATCACAAACAGCTCTGACATAAATAATAGCCAGATTAGCCAGTCAGATGCAAAGGAGGTGTAAGCGTTTGAGACACCTTTAGATTGCAAGTACCAGTCGATAAGAATCCATATGGCAGCTAATACCATTGGCCCTTCGAAACGGCGCCCCCAAAGTTTGGCGCGCTCATTCTCTTCTGAAGCGACCCCGCCTAGGCCAACCATACGCATTAAAGCGGTATGTCGAGTGTATTCCATTTAGCGCTCCATGTTACCGGGTATGCATTAGCTAGAGGTTATAGTCCAAACGCTGTTGACCTTCCTTGAGATCTAAGCGTTGTCGAAGCTGTCGAGATCTCACCTTGGAGATGGCATCCAAAATGAGATCCCCTTGCCAATACTCATCTTCTTGACCGTATAAATGTTGCTGTAGATCCATCACCAATAGATTTATCGTTTGGTTATTTGCGTATTCGCAAACGGATTCTAGCGACTGTATTTCAGGTGCAGCCCAAAAGCTTTGAGCCCACTCAACTAAACGCAATTGAGCAACATTGGGATTGTTTTGGTTGCAGGCGATAGAGAAAGCTTGAAACGTGTTTTTCTCTGTTATCTCAAACGCAACCCGCTTTTGTTCCTCTTCAAAGAACGAATGATCAGGTTCTTCTTCAGATTGCTTTTTAATATTTCGCAGATGGTTAAACGTATAGATAAAGGCCAGAGTCGCTGCAATACTGATCCCTGTTAAAATCCAAACTAAAACCGTGATCGAACCAGAGGACCCCTCTTTATCTGATTCAGAGCTGTTGGTAGGGGTAACCGCAGGTGTAACTTCAATTTTCCTCTGGGTGATGGCGGCTGTCTGTCCTTTATCGGCAGCGGTATTCCACCAAGGAATGTCGATTGAAGGCAAGATGATCTCTTTGCTATTGCTAGGTGTAATTTCTAGTTCTTCCACTCGTTGACTGATAACGCCTTGCTCGGTCATGCGTTCTTCTAAAACGACATTAAGCAGGGTGATGGTGGCATTAGGATTTTGTAATGATGCCATCGAGGGTAGAGAAGAAGAGGGTAAACCTTCAGCTTCTAGTTTAATTATCCTTGTTAGCTTGTCAGATTGACTAACCTGATTGAGTTCTTCCAAGTTGTCTTCAATATAGATCGATGTGGCTGGAAGCCATAACTTGCGTGTGTTTTGATTAGCGGGTGGTAATACCGAAAGCAATAGAGGTTCACTATTCAGTTCGACCACTGTGTTGTTCGATAGAGTGGTTGAGAAAAACACCGGGCTAATCTCTACTTCGCCTTCCTGAAGTGGGAACAGAGTATAGCTTGTTTCGGTGACATTATAGTTTTGACCACGTACAACACTGGTATATTGCTTTTGTTCTTCTAACGGCTTGATGATCGCATCAGCTGATTCTGGCGCTGTTAAATTTGCATCCAAAGGTAATGGAGCAAGATGGAAAACCTTCGAGCGTAAAATCGCCTGCCCATTTACGTAAAGTTCATCTTTATCAAGGCTGGATTCTAGAAAGATCGCTCTGCCAGTGCCTTCTGCTAGTTCAGGATTATCATTAGCGGGTAGCACTGAAATTGGCAG
The DNA here is from genome assembly GCF_047778095.1 of Neptuniibacter sp. QD48_11. Classification (GTDB taxonomy): domain Bacteria; phylum Pseudomonadota; class Gammaproteobacteria; order Pseudomonadales; family Balneatricaceae; genus Neptuniibacter. Next base: position 2,244,883 of record NZ_CP180551.1, on the reverse strand, counting down.
TTCTTGACTGGCTTGCTGCCCTACAAAGATAGAAGGAATAACTTGCTCGCCGTCCCTTCGAGGTTTTAGTTGTAGCACCCAACGTGTTTTTGTCGTTACCGATCCTGTGGTATGGCTCGAGACCGTGACTTTGCGTGTGCCAACAATATTAAAGTCTTTTTGTAATTGGCTTAGGTTTGGCCGAGTGACATCTTGCTGGTCAGTTTCTAAGGTCAGCGTGATTTTTTGACCTAAATAGAGGGTGCTTGTATCTAGAGAAGAAGATACTTTAGCTTGAGCTTGAAAAGCAGTGAAAGCCAGTAGAAAGAAAAAGTGAGAAGAAATAAATCGCAATGGAATCCTCGCGCTATCATCGCTGGCTGTAGCTTACAGAGGGTTTGGACTGTAAGTCATAATTATAATTTTCGTTTTATTATGAGTAATCCTGCAGGGTGAATCAACGTATTCCGGTTTAATAATTGTTTGATTATTTTTGCTCTCGCATGTTTCGTTTCTGGTGATTTCTAGTTCTTTAAGCCGTTAATAATTTGTTTGTATCAAACGTTTTTGTACTTAAACGGCTGTTGGCTACATTTTGTCTATACTTTTGATTATTTAAGAAAAATTGAGGGTTGCAGATGGAATACCTAGGCCAGGATGAAAAAGCTAATCTGTTAAAAACACTGTGCCAAGAATTAGAAGATCGATTACCGAAAGAAAGGTCTGAAGCCTTGGTTGAGTTTGCAACTCTATATTACTCATCCGCTTCCTTAGCTGATTTACTCGAATGGAAGTTAGAAGATCTCTACGGTTCGACGCTTGCTTGCTGGCAGTTTCTTCAAGAGCGTAAAGCCGGGCAGGTGAAGGTTAGGGTATTTAACCCCGATTACGAGCTACATGGGTGGCAATCGACTCATACCGTGATTGAAGTCTTGCAGAAGGATATTCCCTTCCTAGTTGATTCTCTGCGAATGGAGCTTAATCGACGTAATTTAACCATTCACGCCATACATAATGCGGTTGTGACTTTGAAAAGGGATGATAAAGGCGGCTTATCTTCTCTACTCAAAAAGGACAGTCGAGCTAAAAATTCTCAAAGAGAATCATTAGTTTCGATCGAGGTTGATAGGCATTCGGATACAGCGGATCTTCAAGACTTGGAGCAAGCACTACGAAATGTCCTTGAAGACGTAACTATGGTGGTAGAAGACTTTGAGCCTATGGTTGAGCGATGCGATGCTCAAGCAGTCATTTTCTCAAAGGCGATCAAAGGCTTTGATGCTGAGATTACGTCGGAAGTGCATGACTTTATTAAGTGGTTAAAGGATCACTTTACCTTCTTAGGTTATGACGAATACCAACTAGTAGAGAAGAAAGGGAAGAAAACCCTCGAAGCTATTCCGGGTAGTCAGCTCGGTTTGCTGAAATTCTGTGATGAACATTGCCGTTCTGCTTTAGTTAATGAAAATGATCGTGATGCCGAAGGTTTTGTTCTAATACCCGATATTCTCTCCTTTACGAAATCCAATCGAGCATCCAGTGTCCATCGTCCGACCTACCCTGATTACATCAGTATCAAACAATACAATAAGAAGGGTGAAGTGATAGGTGAGTGCCGATTCTTAGGCTTGTATACCTCCAGTGTTTATATTCAGAGCTCCCGCCAAATTCCAATTGTACGCCGTAAGGTAGATGCGATTATGGAGAAATCTGGGTTGCACCGTCATGGCCATGACTGGAAGGAGTTGCTACAGATTCTAGAGATTCATCCTCGAGATGATCTATTTCAGGTATCAGTAGATGATCTCTATCGCACTGTTATTGGCGTGCTCCAAATCCATGAAAGACGCCAGATACGTCTGTTTGTGCGTCGTGATTACTTTGGTCAGTTTTATTCCTGTTTGGTTTATTCACCAAGAGATATCTACAGTACTGACTTTAGACACAAAATTCAGTCATTGTTGATGGAACAGTTAAATTGTACTCATGCCGATTTCACAACCTATTTTTCCGAATCGATCCTGACTCGTACGCAGTTTATTTTGCGTGGGGACAATATTATTGAAGAGTTTGATTCAGATAAATTAGAGCGGGTGGTAAGACTGGCTGCACGAAGCTGGTGTGATGACCTAAAAGATGTTTTGGTTGAAACGCTTGGTGAGGAAGCGGGTATTCGGGTTTACAACCAATTTGGTAGTGGTTTCCCTGCGAGCTATAGCGCTGATTTCTCCGCTAGAACTGCGGTTGTGGATCTACAGCATATAGAAAAATTATCTGATCAAGCACCATTACAACTTAGTTTCTACCAAGCGTTAGAGAGGGAGGATAATTGCCTTAACTTCAAACTATTCAGTTTAGGTGCCTCTTTGCCCTTGTCTGATGTTATCCCTGTACTCGAAAATTTGGGGTTAAGGGTCATAGACGAGCACCCTTACAAAATTGAAAGTAAGCGCGACCTAGTGTGGATTCATGATTTTAATCTTCACTACACAGGTGCTGGCACAGTTTCACTATCAACCCTCAAAGAGGTATTTGAGGAGGCCTTCCTTAAAATTTGGCAAAGTGAAGCTGCAAATGATGAGTTTAACCGTCTTGTGTTAGCTGGCAATGTCGGCTGGCGCGAGGTGGCGATGCTTCGTGCGTATGCTGCGTATATGAAACAGATAAGTTTTCCAATCAGTCCAGAAGCGATTAGTACGACGCTAAATTCATACGTCGATATAGCCGCCAAGATTGTTCAGTTCTTTAAAGCACGGTTTGAACCGGGTAACACGGCCGATCAAGAAGCGGTTGAATCCACTATTATCGACGCGTTAGAGGATGTAAGTAGTTTGAATGATGATCGCGTGATTCGTCAGTATTTATTACTTATCAAGGCAACGCTGCGGACAAACTTCTATCAAAAAGATAGGCAAAATCTTAAAAGCTATTTCTCTTTTAAATTGTCCCCTGATGAAATCCCAGATATGCCGTTACCGCGGCCCAAATATGAGATTTTCGTCTACTCACCTAAGGTGGAGGGTGTTCATCTTCGCGGCGGTAAGGTGGCCCGTGGTGGTTTACGTTGGTCCGACCGAATGGAAGATTACCGCACTGAGGTTTTAGGCTTAGTTAAAGCGCAGCAAGTTAAAAATGCAGTGATCGTGCCTGTTGGAGCCAAAGGTGGCTTTGTTGCTAAATCATTGCACGATGGCATGAGTCGTGAGGAGTGGTTTGAAGAGGGTGTTAGCTGTTACAAGACGTTTATTAGTGGTCTCTTGGATATTACAGATAACCTTGTTGAAGGTGAGGTGAGCCCGCCTGCCGATGTGGTTCGTCATGATGAAGATGACACTTATCTCGTAGTGGCTGCAGACAAAGGTACGGCAACTTTTTCAGACATCGCTAACGAATTGGCGCAATCTTATGGTTTCTGGTTAGGTGATGCGTTTGCCTCGGGTGGTAGCCAAGGCTACGACCATAAGAAAATGGGGATCACCGCAAGAGGTGCTTGGGTATCAGTTGAGCGGCATTTCCGCGAGATGGGTGTAAACACCGATAAAGATGACTTTACGGTGATTGGCATAGGCGATATGTCAGGTGATGTATTTGGTAATGGTATGTTGCTGTCGAAGCATATTCGCCTGGTAGCTGCGTTTAACCATCTACATATCTTTATAGACCCAAATCCAGATGCTGCGAAAAGCTGGAAAGAGCGTAATCGTTTATTCAAACTGCCTCGTTCAGCATGGACCGATTATGATGCGAAATTAATCTCAGAAGGCGGTGGTGTCTTTGAGCGCTCTGCCAAATCGATCACTCTGTCTCCACAAATGCAGGCGCTTATTGGTGAAAAGATAGCGACTGTTACCCCGAATGATCTCCTGAATAAACTGCTAAAAGCGCCAGTAGATCTAGTCTGGAATGGCGGGATTGGTACTTATGTTAAGGCAAGTACCGAGACTGATGCGGATATCGGCGATAAAGCCAATGACGCTCTGCGAATAGATGGTCAAGAGCTGTCTTGTAAAGTTGTAGGTGAGGGCGGTAACTTGGGGATGAGTCAGCTGGCGCGAATGGAATATGCGCTAGCTGGTGGCCGCATGAACACCGACTTTATCGATAATGCTGCAGGTGTGGATTGTTCTGACCATGAGGTCAATATCAAAATCCTCCTCAATCAGGTCGTTGCTAATGGTGACATGACTGAGAAGCAGCGAAATACATTGCTTGAAGAGATGACTGATGAAGTTGCGTCCTTAGTTTTGAAAAATAACTATCGACAAGTTCAAGCGATCTCTATGGCTGAGTCCCGATCTTTTGAAGGGATGGCAGAGTATCAGCGTTACATCACCAACATGGAATCGGCAGGTAAACTTGATCGAGCGCTAGAGTTCCTTCCTACCGATGAGGTCCTGAATGAACGACGGGCATCGAAAAAGGGGTTAAGCCGCCCAGAGCTATCGGTTCTGATCTCATACAGTAAAGCTGAGCTTAAAGAATCGTTGAGCCTATCGTTTATTCCTGATGATGAGTATTTGTCACAAGAGTTGTTTACTGCCTTTCCTGAGAGATTGGTTTCTGAGTTTGGTGATCAACTAAAAGCTCACCGTCTAAGCCGAGAAATCATCGGCACTCAAATCGCGAACCACATGGTTAATATGATGGGAGTGAACTTTGTTGACCGCTTACGCATTTCAACGGGGGCCGATGAGGCGGCAATCGCTAGAGCTTATGTACTCGCTCGTGATGTATTCGGTATTGAGAATCTTTGGCAGCAGATTGAAAAGCTCGATCATAAAGTTAGCAGTGATATCCAATTAGAGATGATGCACGAGCTACAACATCTGATGCGTCGAGCTACGCGTTGGTTTGTTCGTAACCGCCGTGCGGAAGTAGATTGCGAGAACGAGGTTGATAGTTTTAGAGCTCAGCTAGGAAAAATAGTCCCTAAACAGGAAAAATTACTCAGAGGAGAGCCATTAACACGTTGGGAGAGTGCGCTCAGTCGCTATCAGGAAGCAGGTGTGCCGAGTAAGTTGGCTAAATTCATCTCGGGTGCACGTTGTTTATACGCCTCTTTAGGTGTAATTGAGGTTGCTGATGAAGCGGACGTGCCACCAGATCAGGTGGCTCAAGTTTATTTCGGTTTAGGGCAGCGTTTGGAATTGGATTGGCTGTCTAGAAAGCTCAGCAAGTTGAGTGTTGATAATTACTGGCAGGCGTTGGCGCGAGAAGCATTTAGGGATGATTTGGATTGGCAGCAACGTGCTTTAGTTGCCACAGCTATTAAGGGGCGTGTAAAAGGTTGTACTGTGGAGCAGGTGATTGATAAATGGTGCACAGAAAATGAGTGGTTGCTTGATCGCTGGCAAAATGTCCTTAATGAAGTTAAAAGTGCTAAAAAACAAGAGTATGCAATGTATACTGTCGCGTTGAGAGAGTTGTTTGATTTGGCTAAAACAAGCCAGTTTAATACCTGAACGTGTATATGAGGTTCATTCCTCTAGATAGTATTGTATGAAAGCAATTTTGGTTGATATTCGGATTAGTTCTGAAAAGTTTTTAATGTTGTATCAAGGGGTCGCGGAAACTGTTTATACCCGATCCCTTGATGGTCGTAGCGTACAGTTCCCCGCTAGAATTTTAAAACCATTTCTACTACGTGATGGAATTAATGGTCGGTTTAAAATTCTGTTTGACGATCAAGGTAAATATCAGGGGATAGAGAAACTGAGTTAGTGTAATAAATGCACCAGTTTGGTGATTCTTTATAACTTTTGGGAGTTAACATTGTCACTCTTAGTGCTCAATGCTGTTATTCCATCCTCGCCTCGCCTATAATCGGGCCAAAATTTTTACTAGGACCTGATTATGTTGTATTCACTGACTCGATCTTTGATGTTTCAGCTTGATCCCGAACTTTCTCACAACGTAGCGCTTCATTCGATGAATCTTGCGTCTTCTTTGGGAGTAAATAAGCTTCTGGGCGCTGAAGTACTATCTGATCCTGTTCAGGTGATGGGAATTGATTTTCCAAACCGTGTAGGTTTAGCAGCAGGTCTAGATAAGAACGGCATTGCAGTGGATGGTATGGCTGCCATGGGCTTCGGTTTTGTTGAAGTAGGTACAGTTACTCCACGTCCACAAGATGGTAATCCCAAACCACGTATTTTCCGTTTGCCAGAACAGCAAGCGATCATCAACCGTATGGGTTTTAACAACGGTGGTGTTGATAAACTGCTCTCTAATCTGGATAAGAGCGTTTATAAAGGTGTTCTGGGTATCAACATCGGCAAAAACAAAGATACGCCAAACGAAAAAGCGAATGACGATTACCTATACTGTCTTCGTAAGGTTTACGGACGTGCGTCTTACATTACTGTTAACGTATCTTCACCGAATACACCTGGCCTTCGTACTCTTCAATACGGCGAGTCGTTAAACAGCTTATTGGATGCTCTCAAATCCGAACAAGCTAAATTGGCTAAGTTCCATGATCGCTATGTTCCTATTGCGGTAAAAATTGCACCAGATATGACAGATGAAGAGCTTGCACTGGTTGCTGCTTCTTTAAAGTCTTACGAGATGGATGGTGTGATTGCGACCAATACAACCCTATCTCGTGATGGTGTTGAAGGGCTTGAGTTTGCAGATGAAGCGGGTGGCCTATCAGGCGCACCAGTACGCAATAAATCAACTAAAGTGATTCGTACTCTGGCACAAGAGCTCGATGGTGCATTACCAATTATTGGTGTAGGCGGAATCACTGAAGGTTTTGATGCGGCAGAAAAGATTGAAGCTGGTGCAAGTTTGGTACAAATTTATTCTGGGTTTATCTACCGTGGACCTTCATTGGTTGCGGATTCTGTGAAAGCAATTAAGCAGCTTTCAGAATAAGAGCAGGTAATAAAAAGGCTCCCCTCGGGGAGCCTGAAAATTCTGTTTAGTGTAGAGCTGGGTCGGATTGTATTGCTGATACTCCTTCCATACCGCTCCAGTGAGCTTCGCGTCCTTGGCGCCATCCGCTCATCCAATGGCTTCTGAGATCTGATGTATTCACGGGACAGTTATCCCGGGACTTACCGCTTAATCCTGCTTGAAAACCTCGATTAAAAAGTGTGCTAGTACGATCACGCTTTTGTCTCTTCATATTGATTGAGCCTCTCTTCGTGTTTTAGTTTTTGAGAGCAGCGGTTCCTTGAGACATGGTACCCGCTTAAAATCTGCCTGCAGGTTGTAAGTTTTGCAGCCAGACTTCTATAAATATCGGAAAATAGATCATAGTGCGATTGAATATGACTATCATGATATTAATGCTTGATAAAAATAGTTAGTGTGTGGGTGCAAAAAAACGATTGCATTCATAAAGTTAGTCAAAAAGTTGGTTTTTGAACAGCAGGGTGAATTTTTTTCATGTCTGTTGTTAATTAAGTGAAATATTTGCTGAGTAAAGATGCGTATGAAACTGTTTCTGACATGCCCTAAGGGCCTAGAGTTGCTTCTTGAAGAGGAGTTACAGCGCTTGGGTGTTACTGAGACCAAGCAAACAGTGGCAGGGGTTCAATGCCAAGGCGAGCTGGAAGATGCTTACCGTATCTGTTTATGGTCGCGTTTGGCAAACAGGGTTCTACTTCCGCTTCATGAAGGTGAAGCAGAAACAGCTGATGATCTTTACAAGGCTGTTCAGCAAATAGACTGGCTTGAACACATGCGTAGTGAAGGTACGCTATTAATTGATTTTAGCGGTCAAACTCGCGGTATTAACAATACCCACTTTGGTGCGTTAAAAGTTAAGGACGCCATTGTTGATCAAATTCGAGATAAAACTGGTGCTCGCCCAAGTATCGACAAAGTTGCTCCTGATCTTCGTATTAATGTGCGTATGCACCGAGGCAAAATCACCGTTGCTCTAGATATGTCGGGTGATAGTTTGCACCGACGTGCATATCGTCTAAAAGCCGGTGAAGCGCCAATGAAGGAAAACTTGGCAGCTGCTATTTTGATTCGTAGTGGTTGGCCGGAGCGTTCTTCTGAATCCGGTTTGGTTTTTGATCCAATGTGCGGTTCAGGTACATTGCTGATTGAGGCTGCGCTGATGGCGGCTGATATTGCGCCGGGTTTACAGCGTAAGCGTTTCGGATTCTCTCGCTGGACAGGCCACAAGCGCGATGTTTGGGAAGGTCTTGTTGCGGAGGCTCAAGCACGTAAAGTAAAAGGTTTGCTGGCATTAGAAGCGAACCTAATTGGTAGTGATCAAGATAGTAAGGTTTTACGTGCAGCTCGGCAGAATGCAGAAAGGGCAGGTGTGGCGGACTTTATTGAATTTACAACGTGCCGCCTAGAAGATCTGGATCGCAATACGCTTCCTGAAGGTAAAGGTTTACTGATTACCAACCCGCCTTATGGTGAGCGTCTGGGTGAAACTCAGCAGTTGATGTTCTTGTATCGACACCTTGGCGATAAGCTAAAAGAGCAATTTGCTGGTTGGACGGCTTCAATTTTTACCTCTAACCCAGATCTTTGTAAGGTCACAGGTCTACGTGCAGATAAGCAATATAAGCTGTTTAACGGTGCGCTTGAAAGTCGTTTGTTTATCTATCCTGTGTCTGAGCAGAGAGCTGAGAAGCAAGAGGGCCAAGAGGGTGAGCCAGCTCCTTTGAGTGAAGGGGCGCAGATGTTTGCTAATCGTTTGAAGAAAAACCGTAAACAGCTAGCTAAGTGGGTTAAACGCGACAATATAGAGAGCTACCGTCTCTACGATGCGGATATTCCAGAGTATTCTGTTGCGGTAGATATCTACAAAGACGAAGTGCATGTCCAAGAATATGCCGCGCCTAAGAAGATTGATCCGGTAAAAACATTTGCTCGTCTACAAGATGTGATGAATGCTTTACCGGTAACCCTAGAGGTATCTCCAGAAAAGGTGATCTTAAAGCAGCGTAAGAAACAGCAGGGTGTTAACCAGTATGAAAAGCACTCTGAAACTCACCGCTTCAAAGAGATCAACGAGCACGGCTGTCGTTTGCTGGTTAACTTGCACGACTATCTGGATACCGGTTTATTCTTGGATCACCGAGCAATTCGTAATCAGATTCAGAAAGAAGCAACTGGTAAGGATTTCTTAAACCTGTTCTGTTACACAGGCACTGCTTCGGTGCATGCTGCTAAAGGTGGTGCTAAATCTACAACCAGTGTTGATATGTCGGCTACCTATCTTAACTGGGCTAAGCGAAATTTAGATCTAAATGGCCTAGATACAAAAGAGCATCAGCAAGTTCAAGCGGACTGCTTGAAGTGGTTGCGGATGCAAAGAGGGCCAGCATACGATCTAATTTTTATGGATCCTCCAACGTTTTCTAACTCCAAGCGGATGGCTGGAGTGCTTGATGTGCAGCGCGACCACGTAGACCTTATAGAAGGCGCTATGCGCTGTTTACGTGCAGATGGGGTGTTGTACTTCTCCAATAACTACCGTCGCTTTAAGTTGGATTACGACGCGTTGTCCGAATTCGAGATCGAGGAGATTACACAATCTACACTAGATCCGGATTTTAAGCGTAATTCAAAAATTCATTGTTGTTTCCGTATTCGTCATAAGTGATTGTGCTCGCAAATTGTGCGCTTTAATAAATTTGGCACATATAGTGCTTACTATTAAGGCATAAAAAATTTGTTACTAGCACTATTTTGGTGAATTGCAGTTTAAGCTGCTATGTTTCGGGGCTTTTAAGCCTGGTTGGCATAGCGGCAGCAATATCACAGAATAATATGCACTATAATAGTGCACCAAAATGAAGCGCAGTTTTAGGTTGTGGTTCTAATATGGTGCACAAAAAGAAACGGGAGACACCAAGTGGAAAACGTCAACAGCGCAGTTGAGACGCTTATTCAGAGTTCTAATACTCTATTCATTCTGATGGGGGCGATCATGGTCTTTGCCATGCATGCCGGCTTTGCTTTTCTTGAAGTTGGTACGGTTCGCCACAAAAACCAAGTGAATGCGTTAGTTAAAATTCTGACCGATTTTGGTTTTTCTGCCATGGCTTACTTCTTTGTAGGTTATTGGGTTGCTTACGGCGTCACTTTCTTCTCTCCTGCTGCTGAATTGGCTGCAAATAACGGTTATGAGCTAGTTAAGTTCTTCTTCTTAATGACGTTTGCGGCTGCTATTCCTGCAATCGTTTCGGGTGGTATTGCTGAGCGTGCTAAGTTCTGGCCGTTCTTGATTGCCTCATCTCTTATCGTGGCGTTTGTATATCCGTTCTTCGAAGGCATTATCTGGAATGGTAACTTTGGTTTCCAGGATTGGTTAGAAGCTAATTTTGGTGCTGCATTCCATGACTTTGCAGGTTCTGTTGTGGTGCACGGTGTAGGTGGCTGGTTGGCGCTAGTTGCTGTGATCATGCTGGGTATTCGAAATGGTCGATATAAAGGTGGTCGTCTTGTTGCTTTCCCACCATCTAATATTCCTTTCTTAGCGTTAGGTGCTTGGATTCTATGTATTGGTTGGTTCGGCTTTAACGTAATGTCTGCTCAGACTATGGATGGTATCTCTGGTCTAGTAGCCGTTAATACGCTAATGGCGATGGTTGGCGGTATTATTACTGCGCTGATTTTTGGTAAAAATGACCCTGGCTTTATCCATAACGGTCCTTTGGCTGGTTTGGTTGCTGTATGTGCTGGTTCAGACGTAATGCACCCTATGGGTTCTTTAGTTGTAGGTGCTGTTGCCGGTGCAATTTTTGTCTTCTTGTTCACAATTCAGCAGAACAAATGGAAGATCGATGATGTGTTGGGTGTATGGCCGCTACATGGTGTTTGTGGTGTGTGGGGTGCTATTGCTTGCGGTATTTTCGGTACTGAAGCGCTTGGCGGTCTAGGTGGTGTTAGCCTTATGTCACAATTAATCGGTTCGCTAGCGGGTATTGCGGTAGCTGTGATCGGAGGCGTTGTTGTTTATGGTGGCGTACGTGCTGTTTCTGGCTTGCGTTTGACTCAAGAGGAAGAGTATAACGGTGCTGACCTATCTATCCATAAGATTGAATCTACTAGCGATAACTAATCTGTTGCTTTAGATCTATTGAAAAAGCCGGGCATTGCCCGGCTTTTTTGTTGGTGTGATTAGTTAAATATCGCTTGTCTGAATTTTTGTAGCTTAGAAAAAATAAAATCAGAACGTTCTTTTTTTCCTTTCTCTGTGTAGTACTGCATATCTATTACGCCTGATTCTGTTCTTTTTAGCATTCGTGCTTGCTGACTTAAGCCGTCATAGCCCCAGTCCGTTGTTGGTACTTCATCTAAGACTACATAGCTAGTAGGTGTTAAAGGGCCAATTTCGTTATCTAATAGTTGGTTAAATGCACTAAGTGCATCGGACTTTTCTTTTTCAGTATTAGTGCCTTTGCTGATTTTGGCATTCACGTATGCAGATACCGAATTGGTAGCTAATTTATTGCCGATAAACCAATGCTCTTTATCTATTTTTGTAATACTTACGGCGGTTAATTTTGCGTTTTTATGAAGAATATTAGCCATGATATTTGTTGTACCTTCGACTAGGTTTTTGATCTGTAATTGGGTTAAGTCGCTGGATACATGTATTGATATGTAAGGCATAACGCTCTCCTTGTCTGTTTAAATCCAGCTTACGCTCTCATAAGTATTATTAAAAATGATTAATATCGTTTATATTGATAAGTAAATACGATCAAAAAGAGGCAGGCATGGCGCAGCCCAATATAAGTACTGAATTATTGAGAACTTTCCTTGCGGTGGTTGAAAGGGATGGTTTTATTCGGGCAGCAGAATCCCTGCATAAGACGCAATCCACGGTGAGTCAGCAGATTAAAAAATTGGAGCTGGAGTTGGGTGCTGTTCTTTTTCGTCCTAACGGCCGTAAACGGTTGTTGACACATGAAGGGGAGATGTTGGTCGGTTACGCAAGAAAGATGCTAGCGTTGCAGGACGATGCGATAGCGAGCTTGGCGAGTAGTGGTGAGCTGGGGGAGATAAAGGTGGGTGTCTCTCAGGGTGTTGCGGAAACCGTATTGCCAGAGCTTTTGGCTGGTTTTTCTAGGAAGAACCCTGCGGTGAGGTTGTTTGTGGAAACCGGTTATAGCGATGAATTGGAGTTAGGGTACGAGCGGGGCGATTATGATCTTATAGTCACGTTATCGTTGAGTGGCTCAGGGAAGGGGGAGGTTTTAGGAGGTGAGCCATTGGCGTGGATTGGCCCTGAGGGCTTTTCTTGGTCGTTGGGAAGGGAGTTACCTATGGCGTCATATTCCAAAGCTTGCCAGTTTAGGCGGGTTTCTATTGAATCTCTCGATCAGTCAGGAATTCCATGGCGTCTGGTTTATACCTCGTCAAGCTATCAGGGGCTTATGGCGGCAGTTAAGTGTGGTTTGGGTGTTACTGTAAGGCCGAGGAGTGCTGTGCTGCCGGGGGTTGAGTTGATAGGAGAGCGTCTTGGTTTGCCTGAGTTACCAATGATTTATACATCGTTGCGTTATAGGCGAGATATCAATGTTGCGAATGAATTGGCGGAAACGTTTAGATTGGCGTCGCTTGGGGTTCGGTAAATTGAATTATAGAGATAATAAAAAAGCCGCATAAAGCGGCTTTTTTGTGGTTGGTTCGTCTTATTTCTCAGGGTATGAGCGCTGAGTTGGGCCAGTGTAAAGCTGGCGTGGACGACCAATTTTGTTAGGGCTGCTGTGGAACTCGTTCCAGTGAGAGATCCAGCCGATTGTACGAGACAATGCAAAGATCACTGTAAACATGTTGGTTGGGATGCCAATTGCTTTCAGGATGATGCCGGAGTAGAAGTCTACGTTCGGGTATAGTTTTCGAGCAGCAAAATACTCGTCTTCGATAGCGATTGTCTCAAGACGTTTCGCGATCTTAAGTAGAGGATCGTTTTCCAGGCCTAGTTCAGCCAGTACTTCGTCACAAGACTTCTTCATTACGCGTGCGCGTGGGTCGAAGTTGCGATATACGCGGTGACCGAAGCCCATTAGGCGGAATGGGTCGTTTGGATCTTTTGCTTTAGCAACGAATTCATCAATGCGTGACTCATCGCCGATCTCTTCAAGCATGTTAAGTACAGCTTCGTTAGCACCGCCGTGAGCTGGGCCCCAAAGTGCAGCGATACCAGAAGCGATACATGCGAATGGGTTGGCACCAGAAGAACCTGCAAGACGCACTGTAGAAGTGGATGCGTTCTGCTCGTGGTCAGCGTGTAGTACGAAGATGCGGTCCATTGCTTTCTCAAGTACAGGGTTAACTTGATACTCTTCGCATGGTGTACCGAACATCATCTGCAGGAAGTTACCTGCATAGCTCAGATCGTTACGTGGGTACATAAACGGCTGGCCGTTTGAGTACTTGAAGCACATCGCAGCGATAGTTGGCATTTTCGCGATTAGTCGGTATGCGCAAACTTCACGGTGATGTTCGTTATCGATATCTAGAGAGTCATGGTAGAACGAAGAAAGAGCGCCAACCACGCCGCACATGATCGCCATTGGGTGAGCGTCACGACGGAAACCGTTATAGAAGTGGTTTAGTTGCTCATGAACCATTGTGTGGTTCTTCACTGTTTCTACGAATTTAGCCTTTTGCTCTGCATCTGGCAGTTCGCCGTTCAATAGTAGGTAGCACACTTCCATGTAGTCTGATTTTTCTGCTAGCTCGTCGATAGCATAGCCGCCGTGCAATAGCACGCCTTTGCCGCCATCGATAAAAGTGATGCTAGAGTCACACGCAGCTGTGGAAACAAAACCAGGATCGTACGTGAACAGGCCTTTGCCAGTCAGTGGGCGCACATCAATTACGTCTGGACCTAGAGTGCCTGAATACACCGGCAGCTCAATAGCTTCATCCAGACCGTCGACTGTTAAACGTGCTTTCTTATCAGCCATTAAAAGGCTCCTATCATTATGTTTTAGTTCTGTTTTGACTTTCTTATTAGTCAGATCTAAGAGTCTTGGCCCGATAAATTGGACCCACACAATATAGAGACTGAAAAAAGTTTGTCAATCCGACTAAATGGGTTAGTTACCGCAACGCAGCAAAAACGACTGAATTTTTGCAGGATTGGTACTAAGGCTGAATAGTCATTTGGTTGTACGACTTTTGATATGCCGTAAAGTCCTAGACAAAAGGCGAACAGCGCAGTGTTTGCGTTGTATTGTCAAAGTGAAATGCTTATACTCTCGCCCCGAAGTTTATCCCTAGTTTATGTCCTATTATATTAGTTCATATATTATGGATATGCTTGAGGAGCGAGGTACTTATCTTCAACACTTCCGAGCAACCGAGCCCTGCAAAGGGGCCGTAAAAAGTGTGAACAAGAGCCGTGAATAAGAAAAGACCTGTAAATTTAGATCTTCAAACTATCAAAATGCCGCTACCGGCGATTACATCCATCCTGCATCGTGTGACAGGCGTGGCGCTATTTTTTGGTGCTGTGTTTGCTATGTATGCTTTGGGTTTGTCTCTGGAATCAGAAGCGGGCTTCAATGAAGCTGTTGATATGTTTGAGAATGGCTTCTTCGCGAAGCTTATAGCGTGGGGAAGTGTATCAGCATTGCTATACCACTTCTTCGCGGGCATCAAACACCTGGTAATGGATTTTGGCCACTGTGAAGAACTTGAAAGTGGTCAAATGGCAGCGAAAGTGACCTTGGGTCTAGCTGTTGCAGCAATCCTCATTTCGGGAGTATGGATATGGTAACTAGTATTACTAGCTTTGGCCGTAGTGGCCTGTATGACTGGATGATTCAGCGTGTAAGCGCGGTAATCCTAGCTGTATACACAATCTTTATGATTGGTTATCTAGCATTTGGCGCAGAACTAACTTACGAAATGTGGGTTGGTTTGTTCGAAGGAACAGCGATGCGCATCTTTACAATGCTAGCGCTACTATCCTTTGCTGCACACGTATGGATCGGTATGTGGTCTGTTTCTACTGACTATATTAAGCCAACGGGTATCCGTTTCGTGTTTCAATCTGCATGTGGTCTCCTGACGTTTATCTACGTTGTGTGGGGCATTCAGATTTTGTGGGGTGTTTAAAAGATGTCTAAACTACGCACGCTTACTTTCGACGCGATTGTTGTCGGTGGCGGTGGTGCAGGCATGCGTGCTGCACTTCAGCTTGCACAAAGTGGTCTAAACACTGCTTGTGTAACAAAAGTATTCCCAACTCGATCTCACACAGTATCCGCTCAAGGCGGTATCACTTGTGCGATCGCAAGTGCTGATCCAAACGACGACTGGCGTTGGCACATGTACGATACCGTTAAAGGTTCTGATTATATCGGTGACCAAGACGCTATCGAATACATGTGTTCTGTAGGTCCTCAGGCGGTATTCGAACTAGACCACATGGGTCTTCCGTTCTCCCGTACTGAAACAGGCCGTATCTACCAGCGTCCTTTCGGTGGTCAGTCTAAGAATTTTGGTGAAGGTGGTCAGGCTGCGCGTACATGTGCTGCGGCAGACCGTACTGGTCACGCACTGCTTCATGCTCTATATCAGGGCAATATGAAAGCAGGTACTACCTTCCTTAATGAATGGTACGCAGTAGACCTAGTTAAGAATGACGATGGCGCAGTTGTTGGCTGTATCGCTATCTGCATCGAAACAGGTGAAACTGTATACATCAAGGCTAAAGCGACTGTTCTTGCAACAGGTGGTGCTGGCCGTATTTACTCTTCTACTACTAACGCTCTCATCAATACCGGTGACGGTATGGGTATGTCTCTGCGTGCAGGTGTTCCGGCGCAGGATATGGAGATGTGGCAGTTCCACCCAACCGGTATTGCAGGTGCAGGTGTACTTGTAACTGAAGGTTGTCGTGGTGAAGGTGGTTACCTAATCAACAAAGACGGCGAGCGCTTCATGGAGCGTTACGCGCCAAACGCTAAAGACCTAGCTGGTCGTGACGTTGTGGCACGTTCTATGATCCTTGAGATCCTAGAAGGTCGTGGTTGTGGTGAAGATGGCGATCACGTTTACTTGAAGATGGATCACTTGGGTGAAGAGGTTCTTCATTCACGCCTACCAGGTATCTGTGAGCTGTCTAAGACGTTCGCTGCTACTGATCCAGTTGTTAAGCCGATTCCAGTTGTTCCAACTTGTCACTACCAGATGGGTGGTATTGCAACGAATATCGGTGGTCAGGCTATCGCACCTGATAAAGACGGTAACGATTCTATCGTTGACGGTCTATATGCTTGTGGTGAGGTTGCATGTGTATCTGTACACGGTGCTAACCGTCTAGGTGGTAACTCACTTCTTGACCTTGTTGTATTTGGTCGTGCTGCTGGTATGCAGATCGAACAGCAGATGCGTGAAGGTTACGAAGTTAAAGATGCAACTGAAGCTAACATTGAAGCTGCAATGGCGCGTCTAAACCGTCTAAACAACTCTACTGGCGGTGAAAGCGTTTCTGAAGTTCGTAAAGAACTACAGAGCACAATGCAGCTGTACTTCGGTGTATTCCGTGACGGCGAAAGCATGCAGACAGGTCTTGAATTGCTTAAAGGCATTCGTGAGAAGATCAATAACCTGCATCTTGAAGATAAGAGTCAGGCATTCAACACTGCGCGTATCGAAGCGCTTGAGCTTGAAAACTTGTTCGAAGTTGCTGAAGCAACTGCTATCGCAGCTGAGGTTCGTAAAGAGTCTCGTGGTGCGCATGCTCGTAATGACTTTACTGAGCGTGATGATGAGAACTGGTTGTGCCACTCAGTTTACTTCCCTGAAGACAAAACTATCGGTAAGCGTGCTGTAAACTTCGCACCTAAAACCGTAGATGCCTTCCCACCTAAAGTTCGTACTTACTAAGGAGCTTCTATCATGTTGGTTAGTGTATATCGCTACAATCCTGAAACTGACGATGCTCCTTACATGCAGGATATCCATATTGATATCCCTGGTGGTAAGGACATCATGGTGTTGGATCTGCTTCAGCTTCTTAAGGACAAAGATCCGTCTATGGCGTATCGTCGTTCTTGCCGTGAAGGTGTATGTGGTTCAGACGGTATGAACATGAATGGCCTTAATGGTCTTGCATGTATCACTCCGTTATCTGCTGTAGTTAAAGATGACAAGCTTGTGCTGCGTCCATTACCAGGTCTGCCGGTTATTCGTGACCTTGTTGTAGATATGACTCAGTTCTACAAAGCTTACGAGAAGATCAAACCGTTCTTGATTAACGATACTCCTCCGCCTGCGATCGAGCGTCTGCAGTCTCCGGAAGATCGTGCTGAGTTGGATGGTCTGTACGAGTGTATTCTTTGTGCGTGCTGCTCAACTTCTTGCCCGTCTTTCTGGTGGAACCCAGATAAGTTCATCGGTCCTTCTGGTCTGCTTCAAGCGTACCGCTTCTTAGCAGACAGTCGTGATACGGCGACTCGTGAGCGTCTGGCAGATTTGGATGACCCATTCAGTGTCTTCCGTTGCCACGGCATCATGAACTGCGTAAACGTTTGCCCTAAAGGATTGAATCCTACTAAGGCGATCGGCAAGATTCGCAACATGCTGCTAGCGCAAGCAACCTGATCTACCTTAAAAAGCGGTGCCATTGGCACCGCTTTTTTTGTATTAAAAAAGAAAAAACAATTTTTTGTAAAAAAATTACCATATTCGCATAAAGAATGATTAAAGCTTGCTTCCAAAAGCTTTAATATAAGAATCCCGAGACAGTTAAAGCTGTTTGATCGGGGGATTGAAGGTAACTCAAAGAGGAGCGATGTCTGTCGGAAGATCCCGATAGAATCAGAAAGCTCCCAGAGCCAGGGTGATCAAGAATGCAAGAAAGCATCATGGATCTCATGTGGAAGAATGCTCACCTTTACGGTGGCAACCTTTCATACGTTGAAGAACTGTACGAAACTTACCTGATGGATCCAAATGCGATTCCTCAGGAATGGCGAGAAGAATTCGACCGACTACCTAAAGTTGGCGAAAATCTGACACAGGATGTGCCGCATTCTGCTATCAGAGAACATTTTCTCTATCTATCTAAAAACCAAAAACGCGCTGCGCCAACTGCTGTAAGTTCGGTTAGTTCCGAGCATGAGAAAAAGCAGGTTCGTGTATTGCGTATGATCAACGCTTACCGTGTACGTGGTCATCAGGTTGCAAACATCGATCCATTAGGTTTGATGCAACGTGAAGATGTGCCGGATCTTGATCTACGTTTCCATGAGCTGTCTGAAGCTGATTACGATACTGTATTCCAGCTAGGTTCTCTGTTCTTCGGTCCTGAAGAAGCTCCGCTGCGTGATATCGTTGCTGATCTGAAGAAGACGTACTGTACAACGGTCGGTGCAGAGTACATGCACATCGTTGATACACAAGAAAAACGTTGGATTCAGTCCCGTTTAGAGCCTGTACGCTCACATCCAGAAGCTGAAGTTAACAAGAAGAAAATGATTCTTGAGCGCCTAACAGCTGCTGAAGGTCTTGAGAAATACTTGGGCTCTCGTTATGCCGGTGCTAAGCGCTTCGGTCTGGAAGGTGGCGAGTCAATGATCGTATCCCTAAACACGCTAATTCAGCGTGCTGGTAAGCAGGGTGCGAAAGAAGTTGTTATCGGCATGGCTCACCGTGGCCGTCTAAATACGCTTGTTAATATCTTTGGTAAAAACCCAGCTGATTTGTTTGACGAATTTGAAGGGAAGCGTGTTGTAGATACATCCGGTGACGTTAAATACCACCAAGGTTTCTCATCTAACGTAGAAACTGAAGGCGGTGAAGTTCATATTGCAATGGCATTTAACCCATCTCACCTTGAGATTGCTGCTCCGGTAGTAGAGGGTTCTGTACGTGCGCGTCAGGATCGTCGTGAAGATGCTGTTGGTGATTCTGTTGTTCCTGTAAATATTCACGGTGACCAAGCTTTCTGTGGTCAGGGTGTTGTAATGGAGACATTTCAGATGTCTCAGACCCGTGCATATAAAACAGGCGGCACAATCCATATTGTAGTTAACAACCAAGTTGGTTTTACAACGTCTAAGCAAGAAGACTCACGTTCTACTGAGTACTCTACCGATGTTGCGAAAATGATTCAGGCTCCTATCTTCCACGTAAACGGAGATGACCCTGAAGCGGTGCGTTTTGTTACACAGCTGGCTGTTGATTACCGTAACGAATTTAAGAAAGACGTTGTAATTGACTTGTTCTGTTACCGACGCCGTGGCCACAACGAAGCTGATGAACCATCTGGTACACAGCCGTTGATGTACGCGCAGATCAAAAAGCAGAAAACTACGCGTGAACTTTACGCTCAACAGTTGATTTCTGAAGGTGTTGTTACACTTGAAGAAAGCAAGGCGATGGAGAAAGAGTACCGTAAGCTGCTAGAGAATGGTGAGCATGTTGTTAAGTCTCTTGTACATGAGCCAAACTCAGAGCTTTTCGTAGATTGGAAGCCTTACCTAGGTCATGAGTGGTCTTTTGACTGCCCAGAAACTAAGGTTGATCTAAAGCTTCTGCAAGAGTTAGGTAACAAGATTTGTGAAACCCCAGAAGGTTTCTCTGTACAGCGTCAAGTTCAAAAAATCATTGATGACCGTAAGCGTATGGCTCACGGTGCAATGGAATTGAACTGGGGTATGGCAGAGTCTCTTGCCTATGCAACTATCCTTGCTGAAGGCCATCCAGTGCGTATCACGGGTCAGGATGTGGGACGTGGTACGTTCTCTCACCGTCACGCGGTACTACATGATCAGAAGACAGCTGAAACTTATCTACCTCTAGATAACCTATCTGATGAGCAGCCTCGTCTTACATTGCATGACTCTTTCCTATCGGAAGAAGCGGTACTTGCGTTTGAGTACGGTTATGCGACTACGATGCCAAATGCCCTAGTTATTTGGGAAGCTCAGTTCGGTGATTTCGCCAACGGTGCGCAGGTAGTAATTGACCAGTTCATCACCTCTGGTGAGCACAAATGGCAGCGTCTATGTGGTCTGACGATGTTGTTGCCTCACGGCTTTGAAGGTCAGGGCCCTGAGCACTCTTCAGCACGTCTAGAGCGTTACCTACAATTGTGTGCAGAGCACAACATTCAGGTTGTTACGCCTACTACGCCAGCACAGATTTTCCACTTGTTGCGTCGTCAGGTTGTACGTCCGCTTCGTAAGCCTCTAGTTGTAATGTCTCCTAAGAGTTTGCTACGTCACAAGCAAGCGACATCTACACTTGAAGAGCTTGCAGAGGGTTCTTTCCAGCCAGTGATTGGCGAAGTAGATCAGTTGGAGCCTAAGAAGGTAAAACGCCTTGTACTGTGTGGTGGTAAGGTTTACTACGACCTATATAACCGCCGTGCAGAATTAGAAAAAGATGATGTGGCTATTGTTCGTATTGAGCAGCTATATCCTTTCCCAGAAGCACAACTGGCAGAAGCAATCTCTGAGTATACAAACTTGGAATCTGTAGTTTGGTGTCAAGAAGAACCAATGAACCAAGGCGCATGGTACTCAATGCAGCACCATATGCGTCACGTTCTACACAAACATGACAGCAAGTTACATTTGGAAGGGGTAGCCCGTCCAGCATCTGCAGCTCCAGCGGTAGGGTACATTTCTGTACACGCTGAGCAGCAGGAAAAACTAGTTAATGATGCACTTAACGGTTGATCAGGCGATTAACCACAATTACTAATCGCCTGACGGTGATAACGATAAAGGAAAAAACATGTCCATCGAAATCAAAGCGCCGACGTTCCCAGAATCTGTAGCAGACGGCACAATCGCAACTTGGCACAAACAGCCAGGTGAAGCATGCTCAGCAGACGAGCTTATTGTTGATATCGAAACTGATAAAGTAGTACTAGAAGTTGTAGCACCAGAAGACGGTGTTATTGCTGAAGTACTGAAAGGCGAAGGCGACACAGTTCTGAGTGACGAAGTGATCGCTAAGTTTGAAGCGGGTGCTGCAGGTTCTGCTGCGCCAGCTGCCGAAGAAGCTGCGGCACCTGCAGTCGATGCTGAAAAAGTAGGCCCTGCTGCACGTAAGCTGATCGAAGAAAACGGCTTGGATGCATCTCAAATTACAGGTACTGGCAAAAATGGCGGTATCACTAAAGAAGACGTTCAGAACTTCATCAAAAACGGCGCACAAGCACCGGCTGCTGCACCAGCTCCAGCGGCTGCTGCTCCAGCTCAAGCTGCTGCACCAGTTAACGTTCCAGCAGGTGAGCGTGTAGAGAAGCGAGTTCCGATGACTCGTCTACGTGCAACAATTGCTAAACGCCTAGTTGAAGCACAGCAAAATGCTGCAATGCTTACGACTTATAATGAAGTAAACATGAAACCGGTTATGGAGCTTCGTAAACAGTACAAAGATCTGTTTGAGAAGACTCACAACGGTACTCGTCTTGGTTTCATGTCTTTCTTCGTTAAAGCTGCAACTGAAGCTCTGAAGAAGTTCCCAGCAGTTAACGCATCTATCGACGGTAATGACATGGTTTACCATGGCTACCAGGATATCGGTGTAGCTGTTTCTACTGATCGTGGTTTGATGGTACCAGTGCTACGAGACACTGATGTAATGAGCCTAGCAGATGTTGAATCTACTATTGCTGACTTTGGTAAGCGTGGTCGTGAAGGTAAGCTTGGTATGGACGACATGCAAGGCGGTACATTCACAATCACTAACGGTGGTGTATTCGGTTCATTGATGTCTACTCCGATCTTGAACCCACCACAAACTGCTATTCTAGGTATGCATAAAATTCAGGAACGTCCAATGGCTGTTAATGGCCAGGTTGAGATCCTGCCAATGATGTACCTCGCTCTGTCATACGATCACCGTATGATTGATGGTAAGGAAGCTGTACAATTCCTAGTGACAATTAAAGACCTTCTAGAAGATCCTGCACGTATGCTGCTAGAGGTTTAAGGTTAGTCCTCATAAGAACAGAGTGAAGATAGGATAAAACATGTCTGATAAATTTGACGTTATTGTTGTAGGTGCAGGCCCTGGTGGTTATGTTGCTGCGATTCGTGCAGCTCAGCTTGGTCTAAAAACTGCCTGTGTTGAAAAGTGGGTTGATGACAAAGGTACTGCTGTGCTAGGTGGAACGTGCTTGAATGTAGGTTGTATTCCATCAAAGGCGCTACTTGAATCAACGCATCAATTCCACAATGCTCAACATGCAAATGTACATGGCATCCAAACTGGCGAAGTGTCCATGGATGTTAAAGCGATGGTTGCGCGTAAAGACAAGATTGTTGGTAACTTGACTGGTGGTATCACGGGTCTGTTTAAAGCAAACGGCGTAACTTTGCTACAAGGTATGGGTAAGCTTCACGGCGGTAAGAAAGTTGAAGTTATCGCAGCTGATGGTACTTCCACTACTTACGATGCTGAGAACGTTATTCTTGCATCTGGTTCTGTACCAGTAGAGATTCCACCTGCGCCGTTAACTGAAGGTTTGATCCTTGATAATGCTGGCGCACTTAACATCGACGAAACGCCTAAGCGTTTGGGTGTAATTGGTGCTGGTGTTATTGGCCTAGAAATGGGTTCCATCTGGGCGCGTCTGGGTACTGAAGTAACTGTGCTTGAAGCTATGGATGATTTCCTAGCTGCTGCAGATAAAGATCTTGCTAAAGAGGCTGCTAAGCTTCTTAAGAAGCAAGGCCTTGATGTGAAGCTTGGTGCACGTTGTACAGGTACTGAGATCATCGACGGCAAAGAAGTGAAAGTAAGCTTCACTGATGCTGAAGGCGATAAAGAGATCGTTGTTGACAAGTTGATTGTTGCAGTAGGTCGTAAGCCTCAGACTCAAGGTCTTCTTGCAGATGATTCTGGTGTTTCGCTAGATGAGCGCGGTTTCATCTTCGTTGATGAAAAATGTCAGACTGGTGTACCTGGTGTTTATGCGATTGGTGACTCTGTTCGTGGCCCAATGCTTGCGCATAAGGCGTCTGAAGAGGGCATCATGGTTGCTGATATCATCGCAGGTCATCATGCACAGATGAACTATGATGTCATTCCTAGCATTATCTACACGCACCCAGAGCTAGCTTGGGTTGGTAAAACTGAGCAAGAGCTTAAAGCTGATGGCGTTAAGTACAAAGTAGGTAAGTTCCCATTTGCTGCAAACGGCCGTGCAATGGCTAACAACGATACTGATGGTTTCGTTAAGCTAATTGCCTGCGAAGAGACTGATCGTGTACTTGGTGTACACATTGTTCACGGTTTAGGTGGTGAGCTAATTGGTCAAGCTGCAATTGCAATGGAATTCTGTTCAACTGCAGAAGATCTGCAGATGACAGTATTTGCTCACCCAACAGTGAGTGAAGCGATTCATGAAGCTGCATTAGCAGCGGATGGTCACGCGATTCACATGGCGAATCGCAAAAAACGCTAAGTAATTAGCACAGAGAGATCCGGCTTACTCTTACAAGGAGTAAGCCGTATATAAAACTTGTTGCTAGAACCAACAGGGCTGTTACAGGGGCGGATTTAGATCCCTGATACAGAAAAATCATATAGTGATAACACAACGGGTTAGAGCATGAATCTTCATGAGTACCAGGGTAAACAGCTGTTTGCCGAATATGGTCTGCCGGTATCCAAAGGATACGCAGTAGATACTCCAGAAGCAGCGGCTGAAGCTGCTGAAAAAATTGGTGGTGATAAGTGGGTTGTTAAAACTCAGGTGCACGCTGGCGGCCGTGGTAAGGCTGGCGGTGTTAAGTTGGTTGACTCTCCTGCAGAAGCGCAAGAGTTCGCAGCTAACTGGCTGGGCAAAAACCTAGTTACATTCCAGACTGACGAAAATGGTCAGCCTGTTTCTAAAATTTTGGTTGAAGACTGCACAGATATTGCAAACGAGCTATATCTTGGTGCTGTTGTAGACCGTTCTACTCGCCGTATCGTTTTCATGGCATCTACTGAAGGTGGTGTTGAAATCGAGACAGTTGCAGAAGAAACTCCAGAAAAGATTCTTAAAGCTGAAGTAGATCCGCTAACGGGTGCTCAGCCTTACCAGGGTCGCGATCTTGCATTCAAACTGGGCCTAGAAGGCGATCAGATTAAGCAGTTCGTTAAAATCTTCTTGGGTCTGGCTCAGATGTTCCAAGAGAAAGATCTGGCTCTTCTAGAGATTAACCCTCTAGTTATTACTGATGAAGGTAACTTGCACTGCCTAGACGCTAAAGTAGCGATCGATGGCAACGCTGTTTACCGTCATAAAGA
The DNA here is from genome assembly GCF_047778095.1 of Neptuniibacter sp. QD48_11. GTDB lineage: Bacteria > Pseudomonadota > Gammaproteobacteria > Pseudomonadales > Balneatricaceae > Neptuniibacter. The sequence goes on along the minus strand of NZ_CP180551.1, from coordinate 2,220,697 downwards.
TCTTCAAGCTATGCACGATCCATCTCAGGAAGATGAGCGTGAAGCACACGCTGCTGAGTGGGATCTAAACTACGTTGCTCTAGACGGTACTATCGGTTGCATGGTTAACGGTGCTGGTCTTGCAATGGGTACTATGGACATCGTTGCTCTACACGGTGGTTTCCCAGCTAACTTCCTTGACGTTGGTGGCGGCGCGACTAAAGAGCGTGTTACTGAAGCGTTCAAACTGATCCTAGCTGACGAAAAAGTTAAGACTGTATTGGTTAACATCTTCGGCGGTATCGTACGTTGTGACCTAATTGCCGAAGGTATCATCGGCGCAGTTAAAGAAGTAGGTGTAAACGTACCAGTTGTTGTACGTCTGGAAGGTAACAATGCTGATCTAGGTTCTAAGCTTCTTGCTGAATCTGGTCTAGACATCATCGCAGCTACTAGCTTGACTGATGCAGCTCAGCAAGCAGTAAACGCAGCGGAGGGTAAATAATGTCCGTTTTGATTAATAAAGACACCAAAGTAATCTGCCAAGGTTTCACTGGTGGTCAAGGTACCTTCCACTCTGAGCAAGCTATCGCGTACGGTACGCAGATGGTTGGCGGTGTAACTCCAGGTAAAGGTGGTACAACTCACCTAGGTCTACCTGTATTCAACACTGTTGCAGAAGCTGTAGAAGCAACTGGCGCAGATGCATCTGTTATCTACGTTCCAGCTCCATTCTGTAAAGATTCTATCCTAGAAGCTGCAAACGGTGGCGTTAAGCTAATCGTTTGTATCACTGAGCACATTCCAGTTATGGATATGCTTGAGTGTAAAGTTAAGTGTGATGAGCTAGGTGTACGCCTAATCGGCCCTAACTGCCCAGGTGTTATCACTCCAGGCGAATGTAAGATTGGTATTATGCCAGGTCACATTCACCTACCAGGTAAAGTAGGTATTGTTTCCCGTTCTGGTACTCTGACTTATGAAGCTGTTAAGCAGACTACAGATGCTGGTTTCGGTCAGTCTACTTGTGTAGGTATCGGTGGTGACCCAATCCCTGGTTCTAACTTCATCGATATTCTGGAAATGTTCCAGAACGATCCACAGACTGAAGCGATTGTAATGATCGGTGAGATCGGTGGTACTGCTGAAGAAGAAGCGGCTGCTTACATCAAAGCAAACGTTACTAAGCCTGTTGTTTCTTACATTGCTGGTGTTACTGCACCTGCTGGTAAGCGTATGGGTCACGCTGGTGCGATCATCTCTGGTGGTAAAGGTACTGCTGATGAGAAATTCGCAGCACTTGAAGATGCAGGCGTTAAGACTGTACGTTCACTTGCTCAGATCGGCGATGCACTAAAAGAAGTTACTGGCTGGTAAGCTAGAACATCTCTAGAAAAGGCAGCTTAGGCTGCCTTTTTTATTGCCTGTGTCCCGTCCAGAATAAATAGCAGTTGAAACATCAGCTGTTTAATGTGATTGTTGATTAACATTATTTTTAGCGAAGAATGTTTATGAAAAACCTTATCGTGATAGGTGTTGCTTCAGTTGTTGGTTTAGCAGTTGTTGGTGGTGCCGGTTTCTTTGGTTATAAGATGTATTCAGAGTTATCTGAATATAAAGCCTTGGGATCGATTAAGGATATGCGAACATTCAGCCAAGAGAATTTTGATCTAAAAAAAGAAAATAAAGTCCTGATTAAAAAATCAGAAGATATGCAGCGCCAGTTTGTTATTCATCGTAAGATGATCGTTGATCAAGCAGTTAAAAGATCAGAAAGAAAAGTAGCAACTTCCATTGCTTCTTTTACTCCTATCTCTGGCTCCTACGTGCTTGCTGCTATGTCTACGCAAGAACAGTTGGAGCTTTGTCAGGATGTACAGGCTTTATTAAAACTAGAATCTAATCTGTTTGATACGTCTGATCCTTCTGTGGTTGTGCAGCAAGAGAAGATCTGTGGGACATATATTGAGCGAAAGTTAACGCCGTTGTTCAAATATCAGATGCTTCGTGTACGAGCATCTATGACTGGGTCACTTGGGCATTTAAGATCAGATGCCGAAGAAAAATTCGATAAAGCACGGAAACTGCTTGAAAAATGGCAAGTGCCTGTTGAGCGAGAATTAGATTCCTATACGCGCTTTGATCGTTAGATTTATCACTTGGTAATCTTATAAAACACCCTATAGTCCCTTTCTGCAGGAAGCTGAGTATTTCTATTTAGCTGCTACAATTTTATTTACTCTATATAGTATTATGCGTTTTAATAATAACCATTGTTTTTGAGTGGTTAATGGGTTGAGGGCGATAATCTTTGAGTAGTAATAAGATTGAAATGTATGCCTTAGCCGAGCGAATGCCCGGTACCTTCTATCGACGTTCTATTAAGGGCGATCGCTCTTTGTTGTTTATTACTTCGGGTTGTAAAGAGCTTACAGGCTATTCCGCTGCTGAGTGGTTGGGTGGTGAGATTAGCTTTAAGCAAATTATAGATTCAGAATGTCATGCCCATTATCGCGATATAGTTGATCAAGCTATCATAGAAGGTGCTCCTTACAGTGTCGAATATAAAATCACGCAGAAATGTGGTGATACCCTTTGGGTTTGGGAGCAAGGGCATGGTGTCACTGAGCATGGCAATCTTGCTGCTATAGAGGGTTACATCACTGATATAACAGCACAGAAAGCGCATGAAGCTGGCTTAAAGGAAGCGCTGAGTGCAAAGCAGCAACTGTTAGAAGAATACAAGGGCGTTGTTGATTGCAGTGCCATTGTTTCTAAAACAGACCCAAATGGGGTTATTACTTACGTTAATGATCACTTTTGCCAAGTATCTGGTTATAGCTCGGTTGAGTTAGTGGGTTCCACTCATGCGATCGTGAGGCATCCGCAGACGCGTCCTGAGATCTTTAAAGATCTATGGGAGACAATTCTTTCTGGTAAAACCTGGAAAGGGACTCTCAGAAATATGGCAAAAAATGGTCAGGACTATTATGTAAATTCGGCTATCTCACCCATTATGGATTCCGATGGCAATATCATCGAATTCATATCCGTTCGATTTGATGTGACATCGCTAATTGAGAAAGAGAAGCGAATCAGACGGCAGATTACTGATCAGTTGACGGGTTTACCAAATAGGCAGAGCCTTTTGGAGGATCTTGCCTCCGTAGAATCAGGTTCTTTAGCCATTATAAACATTAACGATTTTAAGTTGGTGAATGAATATTATGGCTTTGCGGTGGGTGACCAGCTTTTACGCGATATGGCCTTATTGCTTTCAGAAGTTGCTAAGCAGTACGGCCTAATCCTATATCGTCTTTCGGGCGATGAATTTGCTATTTTCTGTAAAGAGCATGTACGTGACATTGGTTTTGATGCTTTGTGCGACTTTATCGTTGCGCGTGTATCTGAAAAAGTAATCACTATCATCGGAATTGAATTTGCCTTGGCGGTAACGATTGGTGCATCTAGTGGTTGTGCCAAAGATTTGCTCTTACATGCGGACATTGCGCTTCACAGTGCCAAAGAGCAGCACTTATCAGTGCAAATCTATGATATCTATTCACCGTTAAAACGTCAGATTGATAACAATATCACTTGGCTTAAAAGAATTCGTGAAGCTATTCATGAAGAAAGAATCGAGGTTTTTGCGCAGCCTATATTAGATGTTAATTCATCTGAAATTAATCGCTATGAATGCTTAATGAGATTAAGAGAGGGTGAGGACTATATCTCTCCTTATCTATTCCTGCAGGCGGCAAAGCATGGTCGGCTATATGGGGATTTAACCCGAATTGTATTCTCTAAAGCTTGTGCATTCTTTGCTGAACGAGCTGATTGCTTTTCCATCAATATAACGGCCTCCGATATATTAAATCCGAATACGTCAAACTACATCATCCGAACGATCAAGCGTTATGGGGTGGGTGATCGTCTCGTTTTTGAATTGGTTGAAAGTGAAGGAATAGAGGATTCTGAGCTCATTATACAATTCTTTGATCAAGTGAAGGCGATGGGGTGCAGATTAGCTATAGATGACTTTGGTACAGGTTATTCCAACTTCGAATACCTACTTAAGCTTGATATTGATTACATAAAGATCGATGGCTCTCTAATTCGTTACATTGATAAGGATGATAATGCGCGTATTGTGGCTGCAACTGTTGTCGACTTTGCTAGACGCTTGAATGTGAAGACGGTTGCAGAGTTTGTTCATAATCGCGAAGTTGAGCAATTTGCGCGTGAAATCGGTGTCGATTTTCTACAGGGCTTCCTGTTAGGTGAGCCAACTCCTTTAGACTCTCTCTAAGTTTGTTGTTCTGGTCTGTTTATTGCTTTTCTAAGCGAGGGGCGACAGGTCTATGGTGTTTGTCGCTTTAAATGCTGTAAAGCCAAGGGTTAGTTGTATTACTTTGTCTTCATCGTTCTATTTATAGTGCGCTGAGCACTATTTTTGTGCGGTTGTAATCTGATTTGGCACTTGTTTGGTGCGATCGATAGAAATTGGGATGAAAAAAATACTCTTGGCTGTAGTATAAGGCTTTTGGTCTAGCTGGTTTTATTACTTATTTTTATTCCAGTGATGATTGTGAAGCATGTGTTTGGTGATAGGTATTATTTATGTGTATCCGTACCTATAAATGCCACAAAATTTATCAGAGTAGTTCATTATGAGTTTTAAGCTTTTTCCATACTTCCAACCAATTGTTGAAACCGCAACTGGTCGTATAGCGGGATATGAAGCGCTGGCAAGGATGAAAGATGAAAGCGGTAATATAGTTTCTGCAGGTGCAATTTTTTCGGATAAGAATCTCTCTGTTAAAGAACGTATTGAGCTAGACCGAGATGTAAGATTACAAGCCCTTCAGCAGATTCAGGCATTGCCTGAAGATACTTATATCAGTATTAATATTTCTCCTGAGTGGCTGCAATATTTAGAATCTTTAGACAATATCCCCACTTTGGAGATGATTAAGCAGTTGGCTGTTGATCCCTCGAAAGTTGTTATCGAAATAACCGAGCTTGATGGTGAGTTGGAAGTAATCCAGAAGCTTGTAGAACGATACCGTGAAGAGGGTTTCTGTATTGCTATCGATGATTTCGGTACCGGTTTTTCGCAGTTAGACCGCATTGCTTTGCTTAAGCCGGATATCATTAAGCTAGATATGACACTGCTTAAAACAGGAACGAACGACAGTCGTCGTTCCTCTATGGTTCAGATGTTAGGGGAGCTTGCATCTAAACTTGGCAGTAAAGTGCTGTGTGAAGGAGTAGAAACCGATGAGGAGTACTACCTAGCGTTAAGTTGTAATGCTGTTTATGTACAGGGCTTTCTTTTCTCAGAAGCGAGGCCTGAGATGTTGCCTCCTGAATCGACCACTAAGCAAGTTAAAGACATGCTCAGTCACTATCGGGATATGGCGATTAATGCTACATCCCGCAGTCATTGGCGTGCAGAAAAGGTTAAGGCTGAACTGCTTGCTTTGAGAGAAGTTTTAAAAGCTGCAACCAGTGATGAAGACCTACAGCATTTCGTTGCGACTGAGCACTTAATGCGTTTCTATATCTGTGATCGTTTAGGTAATCAAATCTCTCCAAACTATGAGAACAGCGATAAAGGTTGGATCCTAAACGAGAAGCATAGAGGGTTTAACTGGAGCTGGAGGCCTTATTTCTTTGAGCTACTCGGTGCTGCAGATACGAAAAATCGTTTGGTCTTCTCTGAGCCATACCAAGATATTCATACGGGGCAGAGAGCGCAAACGGCTGTTTTGTTTATCGATGATACTCGTATCTTGCTTGCGGATTTGCTAGATGAGGGTCAGGAGAGTGATCTGTTTAACGGCTTTAGCGGAATGCCGGCAAGCTGGATTCCTGAGATAGGCTAATTGATCTGTTGCTATAAGAGCGAAGCCGAGAGGTTTAGCTCTTATTTTTTAAGCTCTTTCAGAAGAAGGGTGTACGCTTTATTTTTCTTTTCGATCTGGTGTAGTTTGATAATCTGATGATTTAGTTCAGGTGCAAACCAGATGAAAGTTTGTCGTGTGCTGCCTTCTTTACGCACGCGTTTTACACGAATTGCTTCGTACTCACCGATAGGAGCTTTGATGCTCTCTTTGCCATCAACGATGAAGTTATATTCTTTTAGCTTTCCACCGTCTGCTACAGAGTATTGAAACTCTTTATCGCCTTTAGCGACTGCTTGTTGTAAAAGTAATTGATAGCTGATTTTATCTTGAACGCCTTCTGTAATTGGCATTTTCCAAGGCTTGTTTTCAACCTTGTTTGTTACTAATTGGTTTTGCCAATCAAAATGAACCTCAGCCTTACGCTTTTTGCCAAGTACGCTACGTTTGAACGAATAGTTGAGTGGCTTTAGCTTTGCATTCTCTAGCGTGAATTTACTGGATTCATAGATGCTAGCAAACATTGCGGAAGCTTTTGATTCAAACAGCCATTCGCCAGATTCGGACTTTTGCAGTTTACGTGTCGTGCTACCGCTGAGGGAGATGCTGCCATCCCAATCAATTTCGTAGCTTGCGGTAAAAGGAGTAAAAGGCGTTGCGGTGTCTGCAACTAGAGGAGTAGCCCAGAGAAGTGCGGACGCGAAAAGGGAATTAATTAACGTCTTATTTTCTCTGAGCATACCGAGTTTCCTCATTAAATTTGATCGTGCTGAAAGCCCTGAGTAGGTGCGGCTTTACCGTCTAAGGTAACGCCAGCGTCAGACCAGATCAGTCTATCAGAACAAAACAGGCCTACCGCTTGAGGGTAGATGATATGTTCCACTTTATGGACTTTCTGTTGCAAGCTCTCACTTGTATCTTCCGGATCTATGCTTACTTTACCCTGAATGGCTAGCGGGCCACCATCCAACTCTTCAGATACAAAGTGCACGGTGCAGCCGTGTTCTTTATCACCAGCATCAATTGCACGCTGATGGGTGTGAAGGCCTTTGTATTTAGGGAGTAGTGACGGGTGAATGTTAAACATTCTACCGTTGTAGTGCCGAACAAATTCGGCTGTAAGGATACGCATAAACCCTGCAAGAACAATCAGGTCAGGCTGATATGTATCAATCTGTTTGATCATCGCTTGGTCAAAACTTTCCCGGCTATCAAAGTCGGTATGTTTTAAAACCAGTGTGGGGATATTGGAGTTGCGGGCACGCTCCAAGCCATAAGCCTCAGCTTTGTTACTGAGGACGGCTTCGATGCGGCCATCAATTTGGCCAGCATCGATTGAATCCATTATAGCTTGGAGGTTGGAACCACTTCCTGAGATCAGGACAACGATTCGTTTAGTCATTGGGCGAATTACGCCTCCAGACCAGCTAGTTCAACTTGCTCTTCACCTGCTTGCGCAGCAGCAATCGAACCGATAACCCAAGCATCTTCGCCAGCTTCGTTTAGTAGCTGAAGCGCTTCTTCTTGCTTGTCAGCAGGTACGCAGATAACCATACCAACACCACAGTTGAATGTGCGGTACATCTCAGTTGCATCAACGTTGCCTTGCTCTTGTAGCCAGTTGAATACAGCAGGCATAGTCCAAGAGTTTACATCGATAACAGCTTTAGCGTTCTCAGGAAGAACTCGTGGGATGTTCTCAAGTAGACCGCCGCCCGTAATGTGGGACAGAGCGTTAACTTGAGATTCTTTGATCAGTTTTAGAAGTGACTTAACGTAGATGCGTGTTGGCGCCATCAAAGCATCCGCTAGAGGTTTGCCATCAAGGTCTGCAGTCAACTCTGTACCGCTTACTTCTAGAATCTTACGGATTAGAGAGTAACCGTTTGAGTGTGGGCCTGAAGAAGCTAGGCCGATCAGCGTGTCACCAACTTTTACGTTAGTGCCGTCGATGATCTCATCTTCTTCTACAACACCCGTGCAGAAACCAGCTAGATCGTAATCTTCGCCTTCGTACATGCCTGGCATTTCAGCTGTTTCGCCACCAACAAGAGCAGCACCTGCCAGAGAGCAACCTTCGCCAATACCTTTTACCACATCTGCAGCAGTATCAACGTTAAGTTTACCTGTCGCGTAGTAATCCAAGAAAAGTAGAGGTTCTGCGCCAGCAACGATTAGATCGTTAACACACATCGCAACTAGGTCGATACCGATGGTGTCGTGCTTTCCTAGATCCATAGCTAGGCGTAATTTTGTACCTACACCGTCAGTACCTGAAACAAGTACAGGCTTACGGTAGCCTTCAGGGATACGGCATAGAGCGCCGAAACCACCTAGGCCGCCCATAACTTCAGGGCGAGTTGTGCTTTTAGCAACGCCTTTAATGCGATCAACTAGGGCGTTACCAGCGTCGATATCAACGCCAGCGTCTTTATAGCTCAGAGAGCTGTTATCAGAACCAGTAGACATGGATCAGTTAACCTTTCATGTACAAGGAAAGAGGAAGAAAAATATTGCCGCATATTCTACCGTTTTATCACGCTTGAATACACTCATCTGGGCAACGAATATGAAATAATTATATGGGATGGTAAAGTTAGTTGATATTTATAGAATTATTGCAGGCGGTTTAATGGACTTGATGCGAAGCTTTATAGCTGTGCTTCTGCTAGCAGTGTCTCAATTTGTTTTTGCAGGGACAGTAACTGATCTTTATCAGGTGACTTTGCCTGTTGATGAACAAAGGTCTTCACCTAGTGACCTTCAAATGAGTTCTGGGCTGGCGAAAGTTCTAGTTAAAGTATCTGGCAATTCCAGTATTGCCGAAGATTCTCAAATCCAATCCCAACTTAAAGTGCCAGCCAGAACGTTAAAGCAGTTTAGTTATATCGCTAAAGAAGATGGGGAATATTTAGTTTTAGATTTCCACCCGTCGGTTATTGACGGTTTAGTTACCCGTACAGGCTTTAAACCCTTAGGCGGGCAGAGACCTACCGTTTTGCTTTGGTTTGCTTCGGACCTATCCGGCGAACAAGACTATCTGCAATTCAATGATCCTTTTTATAAAGCCCTGCAGTTAGCTGCAAACTCCCGTGGATTGCCGCTGCAGTTTCCTTTATTCGATCTAACTGACCAAGTGGCGCTTACCACTGCGGATCTTTGGGTGTTGCAGGATCAATCAATTACTCAAGCCTCAGCGCGTTATAATCCTGATGCCATTATTGCTGGTCGCCTTTCAAAGGTGACGCCAGAAGGAGTATCCGTCGCGGGGTTATTTATAAATGGCGGCGACAACCAACCGTTAGCGGAATCTGGCAATATCGATCAGGTAGCTCAAGCTTTGATAAACCGAGTCGCGGATAACCTTTTTAAGCCGGTCGTGAGTTATATACTCAGTCATTTCCAGACGGGCGTTGCCGTTCAAGTCGAAAATATTTCTAACTTGTCTGATTACGTCAGACTAATCGATTTTCTCAAAGGGTTATCTGTTGTTAGTCAGGTAAAAATTGAACAAGCAATAGGCAATCAAATTACAGTAAGACTTGAGTTAGATGGCAGTGAAGAGCAATTGCGCCAAGCTATCGCCCTAGAGCCGCAATTGCAGGCGCTCGATAGTCTTAGAAATCAAGATGGTTCTGCGGTGATGATCTACCGCTGGCAAGGATAGCAGGAACAATAAATGACTGAATCACAACGTTGGTTTTTCTTAATACTTGCCGTCGTATTGGGCGGTTTGGTGTATCTACTTTCTCCAATTCTTTCACCGTTTTTGGTTGGGGCATTGTTTGCATATTTGTCTGATCCTATTGCCGATCGATTAGAAGATTTAGGTATGTCCCGTACAGGCTCTGTCATTATTGTGTTTATCGGTATGACGGCTTTAGTAGCGATGATGTTCCTGTTATTACTTCCGCAACTAGGGCATCAAATACAGACATTGCTAGCTCGTATACCGCAGGCGATACAGCTATTTGAAGAACAGATATTCCCTTGGATATTAGCAACATTCAGTTTGGAGCCAACTGCGTTTGGCTTTGCCAATGTTAAAGATGTTTTGATTGGTGATTTGCAAAAAACTGGCGATATTATGAGCCAGTTGTTAGGTGGCATTACGCGATCGGGTTTGGCGATTGTAGCGTGGGTGGCTAATTTAGTATTGATTCCCGTGGTTACATTCTATTTGTTACGCGACTGGGATGTAATGATTGCCAAGGTTAAACGCCTGTTACCACGCAATGTAGAGCCTAAAGTTTCTTTGTGGGCTAGCGAGTGTGATGAGGTACTTGGCGCATTTATGAAAGGCCAGCTTTTAGTCATGGTCGCATTGGGAATTGTTTATGCAGTAGGTTTATGGATCGTAGGGCTTGATCTAGCGCTATTGGTTGGTATGATCGCGGGCCTTGCTAGTATTGTTCCTTACATGGGATTTATCATCGGTATTGCAGTGGCAGGTATTGCTGCATTTATGCAATTCCAAGATCCAATGGTTTTAGGCTACGTTGGTGTAGTCTTTATCATTGGCCAGATGCTTGAAGGGATGGTGCTTACGCCATTATTAGTAGGTGACCGTATTGGATTACACCCTGTTGCGGTAATTTTTGCTATCATGGCGGGCGGACAGCTGTTCGGATTTGTTGGGGTGCTTTTAGCTCTGCCAGTTGCAGCTGTTATTATGGTGCTATTACGGCATCTGCATGAAGGTTACAAAGGCAGTACATTGTACGGCTCAGAAGAAGATCAAGCGTTAGAACAAGTCGAACCAGTAGTTAATGACAAGTAAACAACCATTCCAATTACCTCTATCGGTTAGTCTCCGAGATGATGCTCGTTTTGAGAATTATTACGCTCAAGGCAATGAGCTGGTTTGCGCGAGTTTAAAAGCGGCCGCAAACGGTAATGGTGAGCAGTTTACTTACATTTGGGGTAGTGAAGGTGTTGGTTGTACTCATCTACTCCAAGCGGTATGTCATGAAGCCGATCCTGTAGGACGCAGTGCGGCTTATCTCCCTCTGGATGAATTAAAACAGATGGGTGGTGGTATTCTAGAAGGAATGGAATATCTCGATTTAGTTTGTATCGATGGCATAGAATCTGTTGCGGGTAATAAAGCTTGGGAAGAGGCGCTTTTCCATTTCTTTAATCGTATCCGCGAGCAGGGAAATACACTGATCATCGCTTCGACAGCTGCGCCACGTCACCTTGGTATCAACCTGCCTGATTTAGCATCCAGACTCAGTTGGGGCATGGTATTTCAGGTGCAAGCACTTAACGATGAAGTGAAATTAACTGCGATTAAGGCGAAAGCAAGTGCTCGCGGATTGCAGTTTTCAGATGAGGTCGCTCGTTTTTTACTTCACCATGCCAGCCGCAATATGAACGATTTAGCCTGTTTGCTAGATACGTTGGATCGCGCATCTCTGAGTGCTCAGCGAAAAATCACAATTCCTTTCGTTAAAGAGGTTACAGGGCTGTAATTAATCAGCTCTTAAACCAACTCTTCATATATTGTTCATCATTTTTGCAGGTGCGTAATGCGAAGATAAGGGTATTCAATTTAGGTACTCTTTCGCAGGTCATTATGGCTAGGAGGTCATCATGGGTAGCAAGCATCTGACAGACAAATTACGCGCTAAGCTTGAAAAAGAAGAGATCAAAGTCAAAGCCAACAATGTTCGCTATACCGTTACCCATCTGAATGAAAAAGGTAAGGTTTTAGGGCGTGAGTGGTATAAGGGGTTTGTCGCTGTTTCAGGCAAGCGCCTGATACTGGTATCTGATGGCGTAAAATTTCTTAACATCAAAAAATCGGATCAACGCTTCACTGCTGCTAAGTTTGTAGAAGAAAATGTAGCTTGCCTAGAAGTGCGTTATTTCAAAGAACCTGATTCTGAACGCAGCTTGGTCTTTCATATCTATACGGATAAAGTGAATAAACTGCTTAAACACATTGACAAGCTATAAGCCAAAATTGATTATCGTCTCTGGGGTGGAATGTTCTTTTTCGCCCCTTGAAATATCTCCTTAACTCCCGCATGATCGCGACTTTTTGGCGGGAAATTCTGTGTTTCAAATAATTGATCAAACCAGTGATTTTGTTGTGGTGGTTAAACCTGCAGGAATCAGTGTGCATAAAGATCAAGAGGAAGCAGGATTTACCATGATGTTGCAGCAACAGCTAGATTTAGAGCAGATCTTTCTGGTGCACCGTTTAGATAAAATTACATCTGGCCTTATGGTATTCGCTAAGAGTCCCGAAGCTGCCAAAACACTCGCTGATCAGTTTAAAAACCGTGAAGTTTCGAAATACTACCTAGCTATCTCTGCTAATAAGCCAAAGCGTAAGCAAGGACTTATTATGGGGGATATGGAGAAAGCGAGACGCGGTGGTTGGAAACTTGTAAAAAACTGTCAAAATCCAGCAGTGACCCAGTTTTTTAGCTGCTCTCTTAAGCCAGGCTTTAGGCTGTTTTTACTCAAACCAACCACAGGTAAAACCCACCAAATTAGGGTGGCGCTTAAAAGTGAAGGCGCGCCAATTTTGGGGGATAATACCTACGGTGGTGAGTTTTCAGACCGTACCTATCTGCACGCATACTCTTTAGCATTTAGTTATGGTGGTGAGCGGTATACTTATAAGAGTTATCCAGAGCAGGGCGATCAATTTGATCAAGAGGCTTGGGATATCATTAAAGAACATTTTGATCGGCCAGAGAGTCTTTCTTGGCCGAAATTACCTGAAAAAAGATAAGGCACAAAAATGAGCGAAGGTGAACGTATAGAACGTGATTTTGAATCACGCGATGCAGATGAGAAAAAAGCCTTTCTAGAGCAAACATGGTGCGACAACTGCCAAGAAGTGAATCTTGGTATGGTTGAGCCTGAGGAATACGAACTCAACGACATCATATTTATCGAAGGTAAATGTGCTAAATGCGGTCATGTGATTTTGACCGAAATTACTGAAGACGAATTTTAATTTCGTTTTAAAGCGATAGAGGTAGGTTACGTTGTCATCTGGTTTTGAAAATCGTTTTGGTGGAACTCGCCGTCTATATGGAACGGACGTGGTTGATATGTTCCGCCAATCTCATATTTGTGTGATTGGTATTGGTGGCGTTGGCTCTTGGGTGGCTGAAGCCTTAGCCCGGACGGCGATTGGTAAGATCACACTGATTGATCTAGATGATATCTGCATTACCAACACAAACCGTCAGATTCATGCGGTAGACGGTAATGTGGGTCGATCGAAGACCGAAGCTATGGCCGAGCGAATTAAGCTGATTAATCCTGAATGTGAAGTCAATGAGATCGAAGATTTTATTACACGGGAAAACATTCCAGAACTGATTACCAATGAGTTCGACTATGTAATTGATGCGATCGATAGCGTTAAAGAGAAAGCGGCTTTAATTGCCCATTGTAGCTATCGCAAGATTCCGATTATCACAGTCGGTGGTGCTGGTGGCCAGACTGACCCTACCAAGATTGATATCTGTGATTTAGCCAAAACCAATCATGACCCGCTCGCGGCTAAAGTGCGCTCTTTCCTACGTAGACACTATCGATTCAGTAAAAGTGGTAGACGATTCTCTGTCGATTGTGTTTATTCCACTGAGCAGTTGGTGTATCCGCAACCTGATGGTTCGGTCTGTGCGCAAAAGAGTATTACCGATGGTAATACCCGACTCGATTGTGCCGGTGGTTTTGGTGCGTCGACCTGTGTGACCGCGAGCTTTGGTTTTGCCGCGGTAGCGCGTGTGTTAGAGAAAATGCGCTTACGCTGGGAAAGGCAGTCGCAAGGTTAATAGCTTGGCAAGAGAAACAAAGAAAGGGAGCATCAAGCTCCCTTTTTATTGCGAGTACTTATGTAGTACTTAGGTTATTTATAACCCGGGCGTGAAATTAAGATAGAAATAATCGCAGCTAAGCCTAAGAACCAGCAATATTGAATTGAGGTGACTAATTCTAGCGGTGATACTTTCGCGATAGAGGAGGCTAGCAGTATCTGGGCGCCCCAAGGGATGATGCCTTGTACCACACAAGAGACAATATCCATAAGACTGGCAGAGCGTTTAGCATTAACACCATAGCGTTGCGCGATATCTTTCGCCAATGAACCGGCAATAACTATAGATACCGTATTGTTGGCCGTACATAGGTTGGTTGCCGCCACGCTAGCTGCAATACTGAATTCACCCGCCTTTTTACCGCCACTGTTTCCGGTTAGTTTTTCAATTGCTGAAGCTATAAAGTTTAATCCGCCTTGATGCTTAATCAGTGCACCAAGACCGCCAATCAACATAGATAGAATCATTATCTCCTGCATGCCGGTATAACCGTCATAGATCTGCTTTGATAGCATAGCAATGCTGTAATCAGACGCGGTTATAAAGCCAACAGCTCCCGCTAAGACAATACCTACCAGTAGTACTAACATGACGTTCAGGCCTGCAATAGCGAGGATCAGTACTGTCAGATATGGCGCAACTTTGATCAACTCATAACTTTGTTCAGATACACCAGCAGTACTGCTTTGAAGCGCGAGTACGACCATAGTTACCATAGCTGCAGGAAGCGCAATAAGAAGATTAAGGCGGAACTTATCCTTCATCTCACAGCCTTGAGTTCGAGTGGCTGCGATAGTTGTATCCGAAATAATTGATAGGTTATCGCCAAACATTGCACCACCAACAACAGCGCCTACAGTGAGCAGAAGAGGAAGGTCACTAGCTTCAGTAATGCCGACAGCAACTGGGGCTACCGCCGCAATGGTGCCCATGGATGTACCCATAGAGGTAGCAATAAACGCTGCAATCACAAAGATGCCAGGGAGCAATAGCCACTCAGGTATATAGTTAAGGCCGAGATTTACCGTTGCATCGACGCCGCCAATTGCCTTTACCACAGAAGCAAATGCACCTGCCAAAAGGAATACAACAACCATAGTGATAATGGTCTGATCGCCAATGCCTTTGATAAAGATTTCAAGACGCTCGTTGAGTGTGCCTTGAGTTAGCAGCAGTGAAAGGACCACCGCAGGAATAATCGCGACGGGTGCTGATATTTGATAGAAGGCGAACTCTGTTCCTTGAGTTTGATAGTAGATTCCGCTGCCGATAAACAGAGCTAAAAACAGCCCTAATGGCAGTAACGCAAGAGGGGAAGAGTTATTCATTAACTTTATCCTATTAGAGACCATGGGTAATGGTTTCAATATTGGAGAAGACAAACGACTGGGATCTGACCAGCTGTTCGAATAAGGCGGCGAATATACTACTTAAGTAGGTATAAATAAAATGAATAAAACGACAGTGGACTTAGCATTAAGTTATATCGAATTAATGGCACGACTAAAACAGTTCTATATCGCCCTCATGCTCGCTAGGAGGGGTGATGTATCCACTGCTTAGAAGCGTTTCATAACTGTGAACCTGATTTCGTCCATGCTCTTTAGCAAAGTAGAGCGCCTGATCGGCATGATCGATTAAGGTAGGAAGCGACAGACCCTCTGTGATCTCTGTAATCCCAATACTCAATGTCACTTGGCCTATCTGTGGAAAAATGGTTTGGGCAATTTGTGTACGGAATCGTTCAAGTACCTTCAATGCAGACTCTAATGAGATATCTTTTAGTACCAACGCAAATTCTTCTCCGCCGTAGCGAAACATCAAATCTTCATCCCGAAAGGCACTTTGCATCTGCTGGGAAAGAACTAATAAAACCTCATCACCAAATAGGTGACCAAAGTTGTCGTTAACCTGTTTAAAGTGGTCGATATCCAAGAGGGCAAAACAATGGGGTTCTGCTGATTTATCGTTTTTACGTCGCTGAGATTGCTGCTTTAAAAGAATAGTTTCCATCTGCTGGTCAAAGGCCTGACGGTTATATAGGCCAGTCAGGGCATCGTTCATAGCAGAGAACATAAAAAAACGCTGGTTTGCGTATACAGAGACTAACTTAGTGATCACGTCATGCATCAAGTCAGTGGTGTCTTCTATATTGGTTATAAGGAGGCCATTTTGAGAGTGCAGGATTTTAAAACTGTAATATCTATAACATTCATCACGGATATAACGTGTAGGCTGGTGCGGCTCAATATGCTGAATGTGTTCAGGGATCGTGAGTGATGGTGCAAGCTCATTGGAGCTTTCGCTACTGGCTATAAGCTTTTCGGTCGTTTGATCGAAGTTTGCGTAGTTATACAGCCAGAAATGATGCAGCGGAAACAGCTCTAAACAGGTTTTGATCAATAATTGATTAAGCGCTCTTTGATCGCGTTGTTCCGTCAATGCTAAAAAAACGTCGCAATAATCTGAGACTTTAGCTGTCGGTTGCATTCGCGTAGCCCTCGCATGGCTTATTCGAATAAAGCTGCAAATGTATTTTGGGTTTGTCTCCTAAGTTTAGCTGCTTAAGTCAGAGTCGGTGTTTATTACAACAATTTAGTGCAACTACTCAAACTGAAGCGGCAGTCTGAGTAGTTGCTGCTTTAGGTAGCCATAGCGAGATAATCGCCGCTATCAAGAGCATTAAGGATGAGAAGTTCAAGCAGGCTTCGAGTCCCCATAGCTGGAATATAGCACCAGAAAGCACTGTCCCGATCAAACGCCCCATCGCATTGGCCATGTAGTAAAAACCTACATCGAGAGAGGTGCCGTCTTTACGTGCATAGCTAACGATTAAGTAGCTATGAAGCGAGCTATTTAGAGCGAAGACCGCTCCGAAAATGCCTAAGCCCACCAGTAGAACCCATACTTCATTAGTGCCTAGACTCAATGCGAACAACGCCGGTATAAAGCAGAGTATGCCTGCCCAAAGTGCAGCACTACGGCCGCTAGGCGGTGTTTTAGATTTTTTACCGGTAATGCTTGGTGCAATGGACTGAATAAAGCCATACATGATGACCCAACCTGCCATGACGCTGCCGACGATCCAAAAATCCCAACCAATGGTCTCACTGAGATAAACCGGCAAAGCGACGACAAACCAAATATCTCTGGAGGCGAACAGAAACATACGGGCTGCCGAGAGGATGTTGATCGCTCTATTTTTAGAGAAAACCTCTGTGAACTTCGGTTTGGATTTGGATACTCCGAGGCTTTTTTTAAGCAAAATAAGGCTGCAGCTTAAGATGATGATCAAGCCAACCAGCATGATCCACATAGCGCCCTGAAAGCCTACAAAGTGAAGTAAAGCCCCGCCTAAGAAAAAGCCTACACCTTTGAGTGCATTTTTAGAGCCGGTAAGGATCGCTACCCACTTAAATAGTGTGCTTTGTGCGCTTTCATCAACGAGTGATTTAATCGCACTTTTAGCACTCATCTTGTTCAGATCTTTAGCTATACCGGAGAGAGCTTGAGCGGCCATCACCCAAGCCATGCTTAAGTAATCCGTTGGCAGTGTCAGCATGAGTAGGGCAATGATCTGTAAAGACAGCCCTATATTCATGGTTTTGTTTAAACCAATTCTAGCGCCTAGCCATCCACCAAATAGGTTGGTGACAACGCCAAAGAACTCATAAAACAAAAACAGCAGTGCAATGCTGAGTGCACCGTATCCAAGCTGGTGGAAGTGCAGTACAACTAACATGCGCAACGCGCCATCCGTTAAGGTAAAGGCCCAGTAATTACCGGTAACGACCATGTATTGCCGGATGGCACTGTTGGCAAGATTACTCATTTTTCACAATCAATCGCGATATATTTAGCTAATTCGGCAGTACGGTTTACGTAGCCCCATTCGTTGTCGTACCAAGCGTATAGCTTCAACTGAGTGCCATTCACAACCATGGTGGATAGGGCGTCGATGATGCTTGAACGCGGGTCTGTACGGTAGTCGATTGAAACTAATGGGCGCTCTTCGTAACCCAAAATACCTTTAAGAGAGTTTTCAGCTGCTTCAGCAAATAAAGCATTTACTTCAGCTTCCGTTGTTTCACGTTCAAGTTCGAAAACCATATCGGTTAGCGAAGCATTCGCTAAAGGAATACGCACGGCATGGCCGTTTAGCTTGCCGGTTAGCTCAGGGAAAATCTGAGTAATCGCTTTTGCAGATCCCGTTGTTGTTGGGATAAGGCTCATACCACAAGCTCGTGCACGTCTAAGATCTTTATGCGGCGCATCCAAGATCGTTTGCGTGTTCGTAATGTCGTGAATCGTGGTCATTGAGCCGTGTTTGATGCCAAGTTTCTCGTGTACAACCTTAACAACAGGCGCAAGACAGTTAGTAGTGCAGGATGCAGCCGTAACGATTGGGAATTCACCAGGCGTATACAGCTGATGGTTGATACCCATGACTAGGTTAAGCACACCGTCCTCTTTTACCGGCGCTGTCACAACAACATGCTTTACACCTTGTTCGGTGTATTTATCTAAAAGTGCCTTTTTCTTCATGACACCGCTGGCTTCAAAGACAAGATCGCAACCAGACCAATCGGTATCTTCGATACGGCTGTTGTGGGTAGCACTGATCTGCTGATCGTTAATAATCATGCCAGTGTCAGTTGCGGTAGCTTCGTACTTCCAAGTGCCATGTACAGAATCAAAATTCATCAGATGGGCTAATGTAGCGGCATCACCTTGTGGATCGTTGATCTGTACAAATTCAAACTCTGGCCATTCCCAAGCCGCACGCATTATCAAACGGCCCATCCGACCGAAACCATTAATACCAATTTTGATAGTCATCTTTTTATCACTCACAGCAGCTTTCTGAGGTTAAGCTTTTATTTAGTAGTTCTGCTAGCTCTGTTTGGCTAGCTTCATAAGTCTCGTTGATTACGCGCTGACACCACTCTGGGAGTTGGTTATTCAGACTGTAATAAACCCAGCGGCCTTTGCGGCTATCACTCACAATTCCATGTTCTCTAAGCTGCGCCAGATGGCGCGAAATTTTCGGTTGGCTTAGCTCAAGTAGCGTTGTGAAATCACATACACAGAGGGTTTTGTGGTGATGTATCAGCATTATCAGCTCAAATCGTGTCGTGTCTGATAAGCATTTAAATAGAGTAGTGGCTTGCATATTTAATCCACATATACGTTTTTCCATATATGATGGCAAAAATTTATAGGGCTCGCAATAGCGGTTTAAGTGTCGGTGGTAAGATTTTTGAATGGAATAGGGGGGTAGCTTTCTGCAGGCATAAAAAAACCCCTCTAAAAGAGGGGCAAAAAATGCGTTAACTCATGGCGAGGCCAGAGTTGAAGATGGGATGCAGATGGGCTCGAAAGCTATCACATGTCCTTGATAGCTAAGCCGCAAGTGCATATGTAGTATGTTGATTTTTTGTGCAGTGCAAAATTAAACTTTGGTGCAGAATGTAATCACCTAATTGATACTTCCGTTTAGTTTAGCTGAGTATCAATTAGGTTTGTGTGGTTAAGCGCTTTTCGGGCTATTTACTCAATGATCTGATCATCTTCCAAACGGAAGTGATGTAGCGGGTAAGTGCCCATAATGCGAACATCTTTGGCAAAGAAGTCTAATTCTTGAAGCGCATATTTCATCGCTTTCTGGTCTGGATGACCTTCGACATCAAGGTGAAAGCTGGTCGCCGTCATCGTATCAGATGCCATGTAGCTCTCTAGTTTCAACATGTTCACGCTATTAGTCGAGAAGCCGCCCAGCGCTTTATAGAGTGCTGCTGGAATGTTGCGTACCGTGAACATGATCGATGTCATAAAGCGAGAACCGTTGGTTAGCGCAGGGATATGACTGTCGCGCGCAAGAATTAAGAAGCGGGTAGTATTCCCGGTTTTATCTTGGAAGTTCTCACGGATAATCTCTAGATCATACAACTCAGCCGCTAGACTAGAGGCGATCGCTGCATGGCCAGGTGTTTGTTTTTCGCTTAGCTCGGCAGCTGCACCCGCTGTATCAAGACTAGCAACCGGTTTGATGCCAAGTTCATTAATATGGCCATCGCATTGCGCTAGTGCTTGCGGGTGCGATGCCACAGTCGTGATATCTTCTAGTTTTGTGCCTTTTGGCGCTAACAAACAGTGGTTCACAGGTTCAAAGTGTTCACCGACAATGTGCAGCTCAGTTTTCGGCATTAAACGGTAGATCTCTTCTACGCGACCCGCTGTTGAATTTTCGAGCGGGATCATCGCTAAACGAGCCTGACCACGCTCGACCATAAACATTGCATCCGAAAAAGTTGCACAGGCGTTAGCTTCTAATTCTGGATGAGCTTTGCGGCATGAAAGGTGTGAATAAGCACCCGGTACGCCTTGATAAGCAATAATGGCAGGCAGGTTGGTCATGGTCTTTATCTGTTTAACGAAAATTGAGGCGCGTATTATTACACAGAGATAAAAACTCTGTTACTGTTCGCGCAGTTAAATTACCTGCAATTATAGTTTTATGACGCCAGAACGTACTGAAAAACTGCTAAGTGTGCTTAAACGCCGCCAGCCTGATCTAAGTTTGATTGCTGATCAAGTGAATAAACCTCGAAATTTATCTGCTTTGATTCGTAATTGTGATGCCGTTGGTATTCACAGCATTCACTCTGTTGTGCCTAAAGAGGGTTACCGTACTTACCGTGGTACGGCTAAGGGTAGTGATTTCTACGTTAAAAACAGGCAGCACGAATCAGTCGAATCGGCGATCGAAACGGTTAAATCTCAGGGCATGAAAGTGGTAGCTGCACATTTTACCGATCAAGCAATAGATTACCGTGAGTTTGATTACACGCAGCCATGTGCGTTGCTGATGGGCGCTGAAAAGCAGGGTGTGAGCGATGTTGCGGCAGAGATGGCCGATCAGCATATCATTATCCCAATGATGGGGATGGTAAGTTCGCTTAATGTATCCACAGCTGCAGGGATAATTCTGGTAGAAGCTCAGCGTCAACGCATGTTGGCAGGTTTGTATGAACGGCAGCACCTCAGTGATGAAGAGATCTCTCGCACCCTTTTTGAGTGGGGTAATCGTGATCTGGCGAAGTTCTGCAGAGAAAAAGGTTTAGCTTATCCTCCGCTTGATAACATTGGCGATGTAATTGATGCACCAGGTTGGCATCAGCGAGTACAGGCAGGACAGGCAGATAAATATGATTGGAGCGGCATTGCTGTTTGATTCAATCCCTGAACCCCTGCTAATCTGAGTTTTTGGGTTTCGAATTAATCACTAATGGTCAGACGACTGCTTGTCACGCTTCTCTTCCTATTACTAACGCTTGTTTGTACATGGCAGGTTGTTACCTTTGCGCGTGATTGGACCCTGCAAAATCTTCATCAGCAAGGTTCTGATGAACTTTTAAAAGTTATCACCCAGTTAAGATCGGCATTAGATGAGTATCGTTATTTGCCGTTTTTGATCTCTCAAGATACCGATGTTAAAGCGCTTTTGGTCAATCCCTCTCCGAGCATAGCTAGAGAAGTTAGTCTTTATTTAGAACAGATTAACCTTGTTGCGGGTTCATCCTCTCTATTTGTTTTGAACTCAGAGGGTAATACGGCAGCCTACAGCCATTGGCGGGATGAACAGGAATTCATTCAACGATCACATCGAAGACAAGATTACTATAAACAAGCGTTGGCGGGTCACCGAGGTGGCCAATTTAGTTTGAATGAACATAATCAATCCCCCGCCTACTTTTTGTCTTCACCTGTCTATAACGGCACACAATTTTCGGGCGCTGCAGTAGTTCGGGTTGAGCTAGAAGCGATGGTTAAAAAGCTACGCTCCACCGGCGAAGTGATTTTAAGGGATCAAACAGGCACTATTTTCTATACCACTGCACCTTTTAATCGTTTCAAAAGCATCAAAGAACAGGTTGATGTTGAAGTAACCCTGTTAACAAGTGGGGTTGTTACACGGCTTTGGAAGCGAGGTTCAGATCAATGGCTGTCACGCTCCGTAGCGCTAGATGATTTAAGTTGGCAGGTTTCGGTCCTCACTGATACTGAAGTGGTAAAACGGAATGTAAGAAATGCCGCACTGTTTTCCTTTGGTGGTTGTATCGCGCTTGGGCTGTTCGCTTTGTGGTTTAGAGAGAGACAGTTAAAGCTACGCTCGCAGAACGTCACCCGTGAAACTCTAGCGAAAAGTGAAGCGCAACAAAAAGCGATTATTAATAACGCACAAGTTGGCTTACTGCTTATCGATGAAAGAGGTCATATCACTTTTGCTAACGATATGGCGCTGCAGCAGTTTGCTGTTTCTATGCCATTGATCCTTGCTAAACCTTTGTTGGAATTGCTGGCTTCTGATGGGATTACCCCAATTGCGAGGGTGTTGCATCGATTAGGTGAAAAGGGGTTTTCCCCGCTGGTGGGTTATGAGGCGGTAGGTTCTAGAAGTGATGGTACCGAGTTCCCTCTATTGATCTCTATCCGAAAAATGCAGGGGTATGAGGCTAAGCAGTTCCTTGTGACAGTTATCGATATATCCAGACGTAAAGGTTTGGAGATCCAGTTACAGAAAGCCAATGAGTCTCTAGAACACAAAGTTGAAGAGCGGACATTGGCTTTAAGAGAAGCACAAGAAGAGTTAGTTCAGGCCGGTAAAATGGCGGTGCTTGGTCGCATGTCTACGGCAATTGTGCACGAGCTTAATCAGCCACTGACCGCGATTAGAAATTACGTGGCAATCTGCCGACAGGTGATGACTCAACCTGAAATGCTAGAAGAAAGCTTGCTAGAAGTAGATGGGCTTACACAACGCATGGCGCAAATTACTGCTCAGCTCAAAACCTACGCTTACAAAAAGCCAGAACAAAAGCAGCCGGTTTCCATGCAGATGGTGCTCGAAAACTCTCTACAGATGTTCAAGCAGCGTATCGCTGATGAAGATGTGCGGCTCAAGTTAGAACTACCTGAGAAAACACTTTATGTTCTAGGTGATAATGCACGTTTAGAACAGGTTGTGGTTAACCTTGTTAAAAATGCTATTGATGCTATGCAGGGTAGGGCAGATAAAGAGCTTCAGATTGAATTGATAGAAGATAGCAACTCTCAGCAGTTACAACTGCAGGTTATAGATAACGGGGAAGGTATCGATCCTGCGCTATTGGCTAATCTATTTGATCCATTTATCACCTCGAAACCTATGGGCGATGGCCTAGGCTTAGGTTTAGCGATTGTTAAATCCATCATGCGTGATTTAAATGGTGATATCAGTGCAGGGAATACCGAGCAGGGCGGGGCTGTGTTTACCTTGCAATTACCTATTTGTGAAACTAATTAGAGAAGGTCGTAATGACAGATAAGCAATCACCAAATCAGTCATCCAGAGGTACTGTTTTATTGGTAGATGATGAAGCCATGGTGCGGAAATCTACCGAAAAATGGTTACAAATGGCCGGTTTTGATGTGATTGGCTGTGATAGCGGCCAGCAAGCCCTAAGCCATATTCAAATTGATTTTCCAGGTATCGTTGTCAGTGATGTCAAAATGCCAGAGATGACCGGCTTAGAGTTGATGGACAAAATATTGGAGACCGTACCCGGCTTTCCTGTGGTTCTCGTGACTGGTCATGGCGATGTTGATATGGCCATTGGTGCTATGAGAAAGGGTGCTTACGATTTTATCGAAAAGCCTTTTAACCCTGAGCGACTTGTAGAGACAATCCAACGTGCCTGCGAAAAGCGCCGCCTGATGTTGGATAACCTTCGTCTACAACAGAATTTAGCTTCATCCAGCGGCATCGATCAGCGCTTAATTGGTATTTCACCAGCGATCAGGCGCTTAAAGCAAGAGATCCTCACGCTGGCTGATCTAGATACTAATGTCATCATTTACGGCGAAACAGGCACCGGTAAAGAGCTAGTGGCGCAATCACTACACGAATTTAGTCATCGTAAAGACCAGCACTTTGTACCGATCAACTGCGGTGCTATTCCAGAATCTCTAATTGAGAGTGAACTCTTTGGTCACGAAGCAGGTGCCTTTACCGGTGCCGCTAAACGCCGAATCGGTAAGTTCGAGTATGCCAGTGGTGGCACTCTGTTTCTTGATGAGATTGAGAGCATGCCGCTACACCTGCAGATCAAACTGCTGCGTGCACTTCAGGAAGGTGTTATTGAACGTTTAGGTGGTAATTCACCGATTAAAGTCGATCTACGTGTTATTGCTGCGGCTAAAACCGACTTGCGAGAAGAGGATGATTTCCGTGAAGACCTTTTCTATCGCCTAAACGTATCGCAGCTGCATATCCCGCCATTACGAGATCGTCTAGAAGATACGCCATTACTGTTTGAGCACTATGTACGCATGACATCGGAGTCACACGACAAAGAACAACGATCACTGCCCGAACAAGATTTCCGCACTCTGCAAAGTTACCAATGGCCGGGTAATGTTCGTGAGCTAAAAAATATCGCAATGCGATATGCTTTGGATAAGCGCGTGTCGGTCAGTGATATCCTCTTCCCAGATAACAGCACTCTTCAGGCTTCACACCTTGAAGGGGATATAACCCAACCTTTAGCTGTACAAGTTGCAGGTTTTGAAGCCGAAGTAATCAAACGCTCTTTGCAACAGCATCAAGGCAATATCAAAGCGGTGATGGATGCCTTAGACCTGCCAAGACGTACGCTAAACCAGAAGATGGCGAAGTACGGGATAAATAGGGCTGATTACACTTAATTTGAAAAACTCGAAGCTGTACTTATTTTTCGGAAGTTGGATTAAAATTTGGGAAAAGTGGAATAGATTTGCCGTTTTTTCTCAGTGTTACAAGAGAACCTGCAGACCTGAAATTACATGTAAAAAATGAGTGCTTTACTCCTTTGTTCAAGCCATCCATTTGTTGGGTTAAATGAACGAAGCTATAAAACAATGAGATTGTGAGCAATAATTTCAATCTTTTCTATTGGATTATTCAATAATTCCTAATTGGTTAGATACTATTACGGTATTAACGGGGTGAGAAGATTTAGATTTTTCTGCTTTTAGATCTCGCAGCCAGGCTTTTATTTCCCAAAGCGTTATATACATCCAAACTTCGTCTATTTCTTCTGGATGCATGTCAGGTTGGGGTGAGGTAAGTTTAGGGTCGCAGCTATATTCATTTGCGCGACCTCCGTTGTAACAGTACATATTTTCATAACTTCTAGTTTTGGTTATCTCATATGCTTTTCCTGAGCATCCAACCAATGAAATCAACAGAAATGGAAGGTAGAACCACTGCCCTATACGATTATTCATGCGCACTCATCCTATGATAGCTTTATGCGCGGACTACATACTCGCTTGAAGTCAGTATAGTTATTGAATGATGAATTAGAAAAACAATTGAACGATCAAAGCTCTTTTCTTACCTAACCGCCTAAACTACTTATTGAAGATAGGGAGGATTCGATATGAGTTTTGATCAGATTACGGCGTTCTTTGGCTGGGGTTCAATTTTAAGTATTGCTGTTCTCCTTTTTACTACGCTGGCTTTGATGCTCATGCGCTCGTTGGTTATCCCTCTGCATTCAAAGTTGCTGGGCGTTGGTGAGGAGCACTTACCTGCTTTGTACTTTAAATACTTAGCCAATTTTAAATTGCTGTCGTTATGCCTGTTTATTATTCCTTACCTGTCGTTAAAGGTGATGGGTTATTAAAGCAAGACGCTAACTGGAGAGTTGGTTTTAGTAATTAATAAATTGACAATCGCTGCGCCACCTATGACGATAGCTGTATGAGCATCAAACAAGATCAATATGTAGCACGAATTATCATCATTCCTTAGGAATGGTGGGATGCTTAATGCGCTGAATTTATTAAACCCACCCTAGACGGTGGGTTTATTGTTTCTACCTCTGGGGATATTCGAATAGGAAGCACCTATGAGGAAAGTCGCAGTGTTTGGTAAGCCGGGTAGTGGAAAATCTACCTTGAGCAAAACCTTGGCAAAGGTAACCGGTTTGCCACTTCATCAACTTGATTCACTGTTCTATCAGAAAAGTGGCGAGCCTGTCGCACGTGAAATCTTTGATAAAGCCCATGAAGATATATTGATTTCTGAGAGTTGGATCATCGATGGCTTAGGCCCTTTGGGGGCTTTTAAGA
The DNA here is from genome assembly GCF_047778095.1 of Neptuniibacter sp. QD48_11. Taxonomy (GTDB): domain Bacteria; phylum Pseudomonadota; class Gammaproteobacteria; order Pseudomonadales; family Balneatricaceae; genus Neptuniibacter. The sequence continues at coordinate 2,194,809 of NZ_CP180551.1, read as the reverse complement.
AGCGTTTAGATGCGGCCGATACATTAGTTTATATCGACCTTCCTTATCCGACGAGTTATTGGTTTGTTACTAAGCGGTTGCTTAAAGGAATGTTTATTAAGCCTGAAGGTTGGCCAGAAGGAAGTTCGGTACTGAAAGGCAGTATACAGAGTTATAAAATGTTGCGCCTGTCGCCTTCGTTTTGGAACGATGAATTTATGGCGGAGGTTGAAGGTATGGCTCAGCATAAGACTTTTTTTGTGATCCGTAGCCTCTCAGAACTAAAGGCATTTATAGAGAAACATGCGAGGTAACATGATTAAGTGGCCAGCTATTATTAAGTATCAGGGAGATAATGAACTGACTTATATCTCCAGTGGATCTGAATGGGAAAATGATAAGGACCTACATGCCGTTGTTTATGATGCTGATGACCGTTTAATCGATTCGGATGGCGGCTTATTTTCTCTAGAGGAGAGAGAGGATCGTCTTGTCATGCCAAGGCCAGTCGAAGAGCATTTTGAACTGGAAGAAATGGTGGATTTGATTAGAGCGCATTTCTCTTCAATCGGTGAGTGCTGCGTATCTAAGTTTTCTATTGGCTCAATTGCCGAAGGAATTACTACTGTCGGCCAGTTTGAAGAGAGCTGACATCTAGTAATAATCAGGTCAGGGTAGAATTATTCTGTTTGTTGCTTATTTGAGACGAAAAGTAAGTAATAAACCAAAAATTATAAAAACGGTTAGGAAAGAACATGATCAAAAGAATCACAGGTGCAGTCTCTCTTTGTGCAGCGATGATGCTGAGTACCTCAGTTTTTGCAGTTGAGCCAATTCAGCTAAACGGTAAATCTTACGCTTATAACAGCAGCGAAGAGTTCACACACTCGTACTTCACAGGTGCTGATAAAGACAAAGAAAGCTGGAACGAAAAGGTTTCTGTGATTTTCTCTTCTAGCACACGCAGCGAAGATGATCTTGAAGAGCTCGCTAACGATTTACGCGATGGCTATTCGCAGAACGGCCGTTTGGTCAAAGCGATTAAGATAGCGGCTAAAGATGGCGCTTCAACTAAGTTCGTTGTAGTGGGTGTAATGTCTGGTGAAGAGGTAGCAGAAGGGATTATGGCTCGTGCTAGTCTTGTGGATGGTCACAGTGTGGTACTGATGTACTCTCACAGATTTTATAACGAAAACCGTGAGAAAGAGTTAATCGATTGGTTTGAGGCCAATGGCTTTAATATGGAAAAAGAGCTGATCGATTTCGCTGCTATCCCTAGCAGAGCTCAATTTGCAGCAAAATAGATAAGCATCTATTTTACTAGCTGGTAAATATCTATCTAGATCAAAAGAACGGGCGATCTGTGTTGAGCAGTCGCCCGTTTTTTGTAAAGGTGCTAAGGCGATTGTTAATCAAGGTTTGCTGTATTAAGGCAATGGATAAGATAAAACGGATTTACCCACTATGAAATCAAAAATTGCCTTATTGCTACTCGTAACAGCTGTGGTGGTCAGCTTTTTCTTCTTCACATCAAGAACTATCTATTACACCCAGCAAGATCCATCTGGTCGATATACTGCGATCGTAAGTTACAACACTTATCGATCTTTTACCCCGATGATGCCCGGATCGTCTTCAGATAAACCTGGGTTTATAAAGATCGTAGATCCGCATAATAATGACTTAGGTGAGATCCCTTTACCGATGCTGCAGTTAGCCGATTTGAAATGGACTCAAGAAGGTGCCGAAGTGAAACTAATTGGCGAGTGGCATTTTGAGAAGGGTTATACTTTTTACTGGGATGAGAGTGGATCAAAGCGGATATTTGTTCGAGGCAGCGAATCTGAATATTGGAATTAAGAGCAACCCAATTGCTGCTCTTATTTCTATCTGCATGTTTGATTCTAAAATTAGCTAGAAACCATTAAGAATTCTGACGTAATCGTTTAGTTTTGATCGAGATAGGTTGTCTGGTTGAAGCGTATCAGCGATGCCCAAGACCATTTGAAGCTGCGATAGATGGTCTTTGTCTTCTTCGTTGAGTGTTTTAGCGTTATCAGAATTAAGGTATTGGGTAAGTTCTGCGGAGGTCGTTTTAATATCCAGTGCAGAATTACTGTTGGTATTACCAAGGTTGTCTAAGACTTTCTTCGCTTTCTCCAGCGTGGCTACCAAGCTGTTCTCGCTAGATTCTTGGCGCAGTTTACTGCTGAATTCATCAATAAAATCACTTAACTGACCGACAGTGTCGTCCTGCGCAGTACCTAAGCTTTGCTGGTTACTTAGGTAACGTGATGCTTCACTGTCGTTTAGAAAACCATATTCATTCAAGCGTTGGATAAACGCAGGTGTGATTTTGACACTTCTTGGGCCGCCGCTGAAAAACTCTTCATTCAGTTTTTGAATTTTCTGCGCCCGATCCGAAAGGTTACTTAGCTGTGTTGAGGCCGTGCTACTTTCTTGTTCGGTAGGCGATTTACTTGTCGAAGCTGTTTCAGCGGTATTCTGAGTCGTGCCAACCGATGTTTGATGTTGGCCGATGCTGCCTGTAGTCAGGGTCATCAGTATTGCCTTAGCGTCTAGTTAGGTAATTTATTACAGAGACCAATTTCCCTGATAAGTTCCGTTATCTCTATGGGTAAAGTGATCTTTTTCTGCATTGAATATGCCTTAAGATTCGATTCTCCCGTTAAATAAGCAATTTTTTGCCTACTTTTACGGATGCTGAATTTTTCTGGTAGATGCTTATTAGCCTTTAGTCTTGCTTGGAGGTCGAAAAATACTTTCTGACGTTTAATCATTCTTGATATCAACAGGTTCGCCCACTGATCTCTGAATTCTCATCGAGAACTGCTGATTAAATCGAATTTTTGAGCGTAATTTTGCTTATTAGTTGATTTTGGATAAGCAATATTTTGCCTATTGGGATAAGGGGTTTTTGTGGTGCGTTTATAACTGGCTGTTTTTAAATGGTTAATTGTTATTTTTGTTTTCTGGCATAGCCATTGCTATACAGAAGGGGTGTAACTCAAAACTTTATAAAAAACCTCAAACTGGAGAAGGGTAAGAGGATGACAATAACAAAACGCACTTTTATTAAAGGTATGGGCGTAGCCCTAGCAATGAGTACAGCTATGGGCGCTGCAGGTCTAGCACAGGCTGATGACAAGCGCTCTTACATTTTGGCTACAGCGTCTACTGGCGGTACTTACTACCCAGTAGGTGTAGCGTTGGCGACACTAACTAAAGTTAAGCTAGAGCCAAAACACAAAATTTCTATGTCTGCGATCAACTCAGCAGGTTCGGGTGAGAACGTTAAACTGTTGGGCGAAAACGAAGCTCAGTTTGCGATCCTACAAGGCCTTTACGGCGCGTGGGCTTGGAATGGTGAAGGGCGTTTAAAAGAGACTGGCGCTAACAAAAACCTTCGTTCTGTAACTATGCTATGGCAGAACGTTGAGCAGTTTGTGGTTAAAAGTGACCTAGCTAAAACAGGTACTATTTCTGATATTACTGCTTTCGAAGGCAAAAAATTCTCAATTGGTAAGAAGAACTCCGGTACAGAAGGTTCTGGTCGAACAATTCTTGGCAATCTAGATGTTAACGTTGATGGCTTTAACCTAGCGCACATGGGTTACGGTGCATCTGCTGATGCGCTTCAGAACGGTACAATCGAGGGTATGAACATCCCATCTGGTGTTCCAACATCTGCGATTACACGTGCGTATGCTGCACTAGGTAGCGATATTACTGTTCTTAACTTTACTGATGAGCAGATCAAAGAAGCGAACGGTGGCTACCAGCTTTGGACTCGTTATGAGATTCCAGCGAACACTTACCCTGGTCAAACTAAAGCTATCAACACAATGGCGCAGCCTAACTTCCTAGCGGTACGTGATGATATCTCCGAAGAAGATGTATACCTACTAACTAAAACTGTTTATGAAAACCTACCGTTCCTAAACGGTATTCATAAAGCGACTAAAGCGATGGCACTAGAAAAGGCGATAGCTGGTCTTCCTGTACCACTTCACCCAGGTGCAGCGCGTTACTACAAAGAAAAAGGTATCAACATACCTGAGCACCTAATGGCGAAATAAGCTGAAGAGAAGACTCTTCAGAGGAACTAAACGTTGACGGTGTGGTCATTTAGTTTAGTTCCCAGCTTTTAGGTTCGACCCGGTGCAGACTCAGTTACCAGCGAGACTGAGATCTGCACCACCCTAATTCCTATATTACGATCATGGTCATCCGAGCTCGGAAGGGAATCGGCTGGCCGTAATATCAGCGTGAGCGATCAGAAAGCATGGCTACAGAAACGTCTGTTACCGACCAGGAAGTCAGTGAAAAATTAAAAGGGCTTGAGTTAGCACAGCGTCCAGAACAGTCGCTAACAGGGCGAGCGGTTTATTGGATTGGCGTAATGTTCGCCATAGCTCATATCTACTTCAATACTCTGGGTACTTGGTCAGAGCTTTATGTCTCTGCCATCCACTTCGGCGGTTTTGCGCTGATGTGTGGTTTGATGGTACCGATGTTCAAAGGTGGTAGCGAGGCTAAGCAGAAGCTTGGTTTAGTGTTAGATGTTTTGTTAGGCATCGCCGCTATTGTCTGTGCGCTTTACCTTATCGGTTTTGAAGATGCGCTTTATGACCGAGGTGTGAAGTTTGCCCAGTGGGATTGGGTATTCTCTGTATGCGCAATCTTTATTGCCTTAGAAATGGCGCGAAGAACAACAGGGTGGTTTATCCCTTGTTTGATCCTGGCTGCGCTGACTTATGTGTTTTGGTGGGGTAAGTATATCGATGGTATTTTCGGCTTTGCCGGATTAAGCCTTGAGACTCTTCTATATCGATCTTATTTCTCTTCAGAAGGTATGTTCGGTCAGATCGCACGTATCTCCTGGACCTATGTATTTATGTTTATCCTGTTCGGAGCTTTCCTCGTTAAGTCCGGTGCAGGTGATTTTATTATTGATCTATCCCGCTGTGCAGCAGGCCGATTTGTTGGTGGCCCTGGCTTCGTAGCGGTATTGGGTTCTGGCCTAATGGGGTCTGTATCAGGTTCTTCTGTAGCAAATACGGTATCTACGGGTGTAATCACTATCCCTCTTATGAGAAAGGCGGGTTTCCCTGCAAGGTTCTCGGCCGGGGTTGAGGCTGCAGCATCCACGGGTGGGCAGTTAATGCCTCCGGTTATGGGTGCGGGTGCGTTTATCATGGCGTCTTACACTCAGATCTCTTATCTGGATATCATTGCCATTGCTGCACTTCCTGCGTTGTTGTATTTCCTATCTGTAGGCTTCTTCGTTCGTGTTGAAGCAAAACGTAGCCACGCTCATGCGGTTGAGTTAGATACACGCCCGATTGGTGAAGTATTTAAAGAGGGCTGGCACTTCCTGCTTCCTTTGGTTGTTCTAGTCGCACTGCTTATCTATGGCTTCACGCCAACCTATGCTGCCGGCTTGTCGATTATCTCGGTGATTGTTTCATCTTGGTTATCCAAGAACCCAATGGGGCCTAAAGCAATTTTGGATGCTTTAGCGCAAGGTTCAAAAAACATGGCGACCACTGCAATGCTTCTGATCTCAGTAGGCTTGGTTGTGAATGTGGTTGCGATGACCGGTATCGGTAATACCTTCTCACTGATGGTGACTGACTGGGCGAGCGGTAGCTTGTTTATCACCTTGGTATTGGTTGCTTTAGCATCGCTTATCTTAGGTATGGGCTTACCGGTTACGGCGGCTTATATCGTATTGGCAACGCTTTCTGCGCCAGCGCTTTATGGTTTGATGGCTGAAAGCCGACTGTTGGATATGATCGTTGAGGGCACATTGCCTGAGGCGGCTAAAACCATCTTTATGTTGGTGGATATGGAGAAGGTCGCATTATTGTCGGCCCCTATGAGCGAAGTAGATGCTAAGGCATTGTTAGATCTAGTACCTGCAGATTTCAAAGGTCAGCTGCTAGAGCAGGCGATGGCACCGGAAGTGTTGGCGATGATTCTACTGTCAGCGCACATGATTATCTTCTGGTTGTCACAAGACTCTAACGTTACGCCACCGGTTTGCTTAACGGCGTTTGCTGCAGCTGCTATCGCAAAAACACCGCCAATGGCAACAGGCTTTACTGCTTGGAAGGTAGCGAAAGGTTTGTATATCGTGCCGCTTCTATTTGCTTATACCAACTTTATTGGTGGTACAGCGATGGAGGTGTTTAGCATCTTTATCTTCGCTGTCTTCGGCTTGTATGCCTTTGTTGGCTTTATGGAAGGCTATTTAGAAGGGAAGTTGAATATTGTTCTGCGTATAATCTGTGGCGCTCTAGCAGTTGCTCTGCTTTGGCCGCACGGTGAAGTGCTGATCAATCTGGTTGCTGCGGCGTTGTTCGCTGTGATCTTTATGTATAGCCGTCGTTTTGCTGATTCAGAAGGTAGTGCTGCATAGCACTACCTTCGAGTACTGACTTAAGGATATTAGGTGTGAGCCTGACTTCAGATAAAAAAATATATGATTTCATTGTCATCGGTGGCGGTATTCTAGGGATGTCGACTGCGTGGCAATTACAGAAAAAGTATCCAGGCAAATCGGTCTTGGTGATAGAAAAAGAGTCCAGCGCGGCTCAACATCAAACGGGTCATAACTCGGGTGTTATACATGCCGGTGTTTATTACAAGCCGGGCAGCTTGAAGGCACGTTTCTGTAAAGAGGGTAACGTAGCTACTAAAGCGTTTTGTCGTGAATACGATATTCCGTTTGATGAGTGCGGCAAGCTTTTAGTTGCTACCAACCAGAAAGAGCTTGAGCGAATGCAGGCCCTTGTTGGTCGTTGTGCAGAAAATGGCATCGAGATTGAGGTGCTGGACCAAGCGCAACTACGTGAGCGTGAACCTAATATTACCGGTGTAGGTGCCATCTTTGTGCCTTCTACAGGTATTGTCTGTTACACACAGATCTCCAGTAAGATGGGTGAACTGGTTGAGCAGGCAGGTGGTGAAGTTCGCTTTAATACTCGCGTTACAGGTATCGAAGAGTTCGCGGATCGCGTGACTGTTTTTGCTGAAAATGAACGTTTCCAAGGACGCTTCTTAGTGAGCTGTTCGGGGCTTCAGTCAGATCGTATTGTTGAGATGATGGGGTTAGAACCTGACTTCCGTATCATTCCATTCCGTGGTGAATATTATCTGTTAGATGAGCAACACAATCAGATTGTTAATCATCTAATCTATCCGATTCCAGATCCTGACCTGCCGTTCTTGGGCGTGCATTTAACTCGTATGATCGATGGTACGGTAACCGTCGGCCCTAACGCCGTATTAGCGTTCAAACGTGAAGGTTACAAAAAGACCGATATCAGTTTGAAAGATAGCTTCCAGATGCTGACCTATCCGGGGATGATCAAACTGCTATTCAAGCACTTCAAGGCAAGTATGACGGAGTTGAAAAACTCAATTTCAAAACCGGGTTATCTAAAGCTGGTTCAGAAATATTGCCCGTCTCTGACGCTAGACGATATGAAGGAATACCCAGCGGGTATTCGTGCTCAGGCGGTGTCTAAAAACGGGGATGTTATCGATGACTTCTTGTTTATGAATACGAGTAGGGCGTTAGCGGTATGTAACGCGCCTTCGCCAGCTGCAACTTCTGCTATACCAATAGGTCAGCATATTGTTGAACAGGTGAGTGTGTTAGTAGAGAAATAAAGCTTTTTTGACTACAACGGGCTTTATACGTCGAAGCGTGTGAAGCCCGTACTTTTCTGATGACGGTAGCCAAAGTGTTCAGCTTGGTTTTCGCACTCTTCACGAAGTTTATAGTGAGCGATCATCAGATCCTTACAGATCTCACACCACTTTTTCGCATCTGGCTTACCTAGTTTCTCTAATTGCTCTTGGCTAGGGTTGCCATCCGTTGCAATGATAGTTTTCATGCAATCCTTACAATGATCCATCCGTATTTCCCACCGTAGTTATAGTTCTTGTATTTTTGTATGCAGCCTAGTCGCTAATTGTAGGTTTTGTTATCAGAAAAATTCTTAATTTACTGATTTTTCGACTATTTGATGAGTGTCATGCTAGTGTTTCAGTTAATTGGTCTTTTCTGTAAACCAATAAGCAAGGATGTGAAATGAGCTTTATAGCATTATCGTTTATCTCTGTTTTTCTCTTGATATTGTATTGGCAATTGCGACAACGAAAGGTCAAGAAGCAACGCCGAGAACTGATCGAGAGTTATGTCTTCCCTGAGCGCTTAACAGTAGAACTAAGAAAGCGCTATCCACACCTTTCTGATGCTGATTGTGACAAGGTAATGGAAGGGCTAAGAGAATTCTTTTTGATCAGCCTAGCAGCAAAAAACAGAGCCATAGCTATGCCATCGCAGGCAGTGGATGTGGTATGGCATGAGTTTATTCTGTTTACCCGTGATTATGAGTTGTTCTGTTCAAGAGCGTTTGGGAGATTCCTACATCACACCCCCGCAGAAGCGATGAAAAAACCAACCCAAGCGCAAGAAGGGATTAAACGGGCTTGGAAATATTCTTGTTTACGCGAGGGGATTGACCCTAAGGCACCGACACGTTTACCTCTTTTGTTCGCGATTGATGCTGAACTAAAAATTGAGGATGGTTTTACCTACCAGTTAAATTGCAAAGGTCGTGAAAACGATGGCTACTGCGCCAGCCATATCGGCTGCGGAGGTGGCGGATGCAGTTCTGGTGGCGACTCCGGTTGCGGAGGAGGTTGCGGCGGCGATTAATCGCTACCGCACATCAATGCCAGCAGGTCTTCGCGCAGTCCAATAGTGTTTTTGCCAATAGGGATTATCTAATCGACTGATGATCACCCCTTTACTGGTAGAGGCATGTAAAAATTGCCCTTCTTGAACATAGATTCCTACATGCCTCTGTTTATAGCCTGTCTGGAAGAAGACTAAATCGCCTGCTTTTAACTGACCTTTAGAAACGTTGGAACCACTGCCTAGTTGAGCCCGCGTGGTGCGCGGAATATCTAAACCAAACTGATCTCGGAACGTGACTTGGGTAAAAGCTGAACAATCGATACCTGATCTATTGTTCCCTCCAAGACGATAGGGTGTTCCTGCCCAACTATTATATTGATCGAGTAAAGCTTGGCTCACAGGTGATTGCGCCTGCATAGATACAGTTGGAGCAGACGATTGTTTTAACGTACTTGAGCAACCGCTTAAAACAACACCAGTTAGTATAAGAACGATAGGAGTATAAAATTTCATCAAATTTCACCTTCTTTTCGCATAGATCAGGGTTGCGAACAGTATAACGCCAACTAAAATTTACAAAAGCTTAAAACCGTTTGGCTTTCGGGCTGTAACTGCCTATTATGCCCAGCTATTTTTCCAGCCCTTAGTAAGCGAAGAGTTCATGACAGAAGATTTTCAGGTCGGCCAACGTTGGTACAGCTATACAGAAGCTGAGTTAGGTTTAGGTGTAGTCACTGAATTGGTTAATCGCAGTGTAACGATTTTTTTCCCAGCAATCGGTGAAGAGCGTACCTACGCGCAAAGCAATGCTCCATTAAGTCGTATTGTTTATCCGATTGGTGACCAGATTTCCGATGATGATGGTCTGTCTATCACTGTTACTGAACATCAAGAAAGCAAAGGTTGTGTTATCTATTTTGGCGATGATGCCGAAGGTAACGAACAGATTATTCATGAAGCGTCGTTAGAAAGTGCGGTTCATTTCAGCAAACCTTATGAGCGCTTGTTTGCTGGCCAGATCGACAAGCTTCGTCACTATGAACTTCGTCAAGAAACTTTAAAGCTACAACATCAGCACCAGAACTCTGCTGCTTACGGTTTGATTGGTCCTCGTGTTCAGTATTTACCGCACCAGTTCTATATCGCTTCTGAAGTGGGTAAGCGTACAGCACCACGCGTATTGCTAGCCGACGAAGTAGGTCTGGGTAAAACCATTGAAGCGGGTTTGATTCTTCATCAACAGCTTGTATCTGGTCTAGCGAGTCGAGTGCTGGTGGTTGTGCCTGATAGCTTGATTCACCAGTGGCTGGTGGAGATGTTGCGTCGCTTCAACCTGCATTTCTCTATTATGGATGAAGGTCGTTGCTCTGAAAGCGAAGGCAACCCTTTTGAGACAGCGCAATTGGTATTAAGCCCGTTGTCATTGTTTACCCAGCATGAGAAGCATCTTGAACAAGCTGTAGAAGCGGGTTGGGATCTTATGGTGGTGGACGAAGCTCATCACCTCGGTTGGAGTGAAGAGGGCGCGAGCCACGCTTATACCTGCATCGAGAGCCTAGCGCAGCATGTAAAAGGTCTACTGCTATTAACTGCGACGCCAGAGCAGTTGGGTATCGAGAGTCACTTTGCGCGTTTACGTTTGCTGGATCCAGACCGTTATTACGATCTGCAAAAGTTCATTGAAGAAGAGCAAGCTTTCAAATGCGTTAACCAGTTGATCGAAACGCTACAGAATCCAGAAGGTTGGGATGAAGCGTTGAAAGATGAAGCCTTTACTGCGTTATTGCATCAGTATCTCGGCGATGAGATGGCTGATCATCTGGAAGTTCACAAAGATGATGATTCTGAAGAGCGCGAACAGTTAATTGAGAAAACCGTACGCACTCTGTTAGATCAGCACGGTACAGGCCGAGTACTTTTCCGTAATACCCGTGAAAGTGTGCAAGGCTTCCCGGAACGTAAGCTTCACAGCTATGAACTACCGCTACCGGATGCCTATAAAGACGTAATTTCTGATGCACCAATGGAGCGACAGCTACACCCAGAATCTTTGATCGGTAATGGTGAAGGTTCAGCTTGGTTGTTGGAAGATAACCGAGCTGACTGGTTGATCAAATGGTTGGAAGATTACAAAGGTGAAAAGGTTTTAGTAATTTGTGCGCACGCGCAAACAGCTATTACTCTAGAGAAACAGCTACGTCTATTTGAAGGTAAGCGTACAGCATTGTTCCACGAAGGCATGAGCCTTGTTGAACGTGACCGCGCTGCGGCGTACTTCGCCGATGCTGAGCAGGGCGCTCAGCTGCTGATCTGTTCTGAGATCGGCAGCGAAGGGCGTAACTTCCAGTTTGCACACCATATGGTGATGTTCGATCTACCCTTGAATCCAGATCTTCTTGAGCAGCGTATTGGTCGTCTTGACCGTATCGGTCAGCTTCAAGATGTAAATATCCATGTGCCTTATTTCGCAGGTAGTGCGCAATCGGTGCTGCTACGTTGGTACGCAGAAGGCTTAGGTGCTTTTGAACAAGTTTGCCCAACAGGTCAGTCTTTGTTGCAGCAATATGCCGCGCAGTTACATGAGTGCATGGAAAACCCGTTAGATCAGACTGCTGTTGATTCACTCATCGATGAAACGGCTCAAACTCAATCAGCGTTGATAGCAGAGTTGCAGGAAGGCCGTGATCGTTTGTTAGAGCTTAATTCTTGTAACAGTAATGTCGCGGAAGAACTGCTAGATGCGGTTGACGAAGATAGTCAGCCAGGTAAGTTAGCGTCCTTTATGGGCCGTATCTTTGATCACTTTGGTGTTGAGCAAGAAACGACTGGCATTAATGGTGTGATCCTTCATCCGGGCGATCATATGCTGAATAGTCATTTCCCAGGTTTACCTAGTGACGGTATGACCGCTACTTTCCAGCGTAACGAAGCACTGTCTCGTGAAGACATGCATTTCCTAAGCTGGGAGCACCCAATGGTGTCTGGCGGTATGGAGATGATGCTAGAGGGGAGCTACGGTAGCTCAACGTTATGTACAATGAAGCTGCTACCATTGAAAGCGGGTAGCTTGTTGATTGAAGCAGTCTTCCGCATCCATTCTATTTCCGATCGCTCTCTGCAACTGCAGCGTTACCTTCCAGATGCTTGTGTTCGTCGAGTGATCGATAGCAATGGCAACGATCTAACGGGTGTTATTACCGAACAGCACTTTGCTACTTTGGGTAAACGTGTAGGTAAGAACGTTGCTTACAATTTAGTAAAACACACTCGTGATGAGATCACTGAGCTTGTGACTAAGTTGGAAGCGCAGGTTGAGCAGACAGAAACGGATCTGCTTGCACAAGCAAAAGCATTGATTGCTGAGCAAATGGAAACTGAATTGGATCGTTTAAAAGCCTTAGCTAAGGTGAATCCAAATATCCGTGACGAAGAGCTAGAAGCGTTGACCATTCGAGAGGAAGATCTACTTGCGGCGGTTGATGGTGCTTCATTGAAGATGGACTCCATTCGTATCGCGGTGATAACACACGAGTAACCCCTAGTTCACTCAAAAAAAAGCCCCAAAACAGAGATGTTTTGGGGCTTTTTTACATCTATAGAAGACGTTCCCACAATTACTTGATCTTAAACAAGTAAATCGCATACACCATTGCATACAATGGCGCCTCAAAACTAGGCAATTTAAGGAAACTAGGGCGGGAGTTCGGTCTGCTTATTTCTCAGGCCTTAGTTATTAGCCAGTTTATTCAATATATTTCTCCACTAGCCAAGGAGTGAGCTATGTTCCGTTCCCTAGCAAATTTAATCGATACGATTTTACGAGCCTGCGGTTTTAAAACACTTAACAGTCAATTTACCTTGTCCTACGCGTTGGTATTTATACTGGCGGCGTCATCGGGTATTAGCCTTTACTTCAGCATGTCGATTAACCCTCAGACCATTGATATGGCAGGTCGCCAACGCATGTTGAGTCAGAAAATCGCAAAAGAAGCGCTACTGGTTGCAGCAAATGTTGAACAGCAAACAACGTTGCGTAAAACAATGGAGCTTTTCGAGTCATCTCACAAAACGATCATGATGGGTGATAAGGCATTGGGTATGAACCCGATCACCGATCCGGCAATCGTTGAGCAGATGCAACTCGTTGAAAGCCTGTGGGGCAGTTATAAAACACTGATCAACAGTCATGTGAATCAGCCAAGTGATACCACACTGGCTGAAATCACAAAGCAGTCGCCGGTTATTCTAAAAGAGATGAACAAAGCGGTTGGCATGCTCACGCAACAAGCAAGTGAAACCAGTATGAATCAGCTGTTAATCGCGTTTGTATGCGTAGTGAGTATTTTAATCTTAGTGGTGTTTGGGCGAATCTTTGGTTTGAGCATGCTGATGAACAATATTACTCGCCTTAATGCACGTATGACTGAAGTAGGTCAGGGAAACTTCTCTCACCGTTTCGAAATCTCTCATACCGATAATGAAATTGGCCAGATGTTCAGTGCTTACAACCACATGTTGGACCATGTGGGGGATCTACTGAAAACAGTTCAGACAGTTGCCAGAAATACGGAACGTCATGTTACAAATGTTGTTGAAGCGACCTCTGAGGCTAGCAACGGTGTAAGCCGACAATACGAAGATATCGAGCTGGTTGCAGCGGCAATGACCGAGATGAGCGCAACAGTACAGGAAGTTGCGAACAATGCGGTAGAAGCAGAACAGGCGGCGCAAGAGACTGATACCCACGCCAAGAGCGGTGGTGATGTGGTAGGTCAATCGGGCCATCAAGCGCAAGAGATGCTTGAGATGTTGAACAAAACCGCATCGGCTATTAAAGAACTGGAAGCTGAAACACTTGCCGTGGGTAATGTGACTTCTGTAATCAACGATATTGCTGAGCAGACAAACCTATTGGCATTGAATGCGGCGATTGAGGCTGCTCGCGCCGGTGATCAAGGCCGTGGATTTGCGGTTGTTGCGGATGAAGTTCGTACGCTTGCTCAGCGTACTCAGCAATCGACTCAAGAGATTCAGCAGATCATCGAACGCTTGCAGAGTAAAGCTCAATCTGCAGTATCTTCAATGGGCGTAAGTACCGATCTAGCTGATCGTAGCAGCGAGCTTGCAAACTCTGCAGCAGCGGTACTGGAGCAGATTATTGCTTCTGCCAATACAATCTCATCAATGAATACAATGATCTCGACAGCGGCAGAAGAGCAGTCCTCTGTAGCAGCAGATATCGATCATCGTGTGGTCAATATCTCTGATATTGCGGGCCAAACTAAGCGTGATACAGATCGTGTAGTAGAAGCTACTGATCAGATTCGTAGAGAAGCGCATGAACTGAATCAGTTGGTGATGAAGTTCCAGCTTTGATTTTATGTGTAAAACAGGAATGAAAAATGCCACCTTTTAGGTGGCATTTTTAGTTTTGGTTACCTAAATTTTAGAAGTTGTAGATTTTCTTTTTACGGTTTCTGCTATTTGAGGTACTACGATGAATGCCGAAATGAGACGTGTATTTCGTGGGTGCGTACTTATATTTGTTTGTATGTGTTCAGGAGGAGTCGTCCACGCTCACGGTTTAACCGGCAAAACGATAAGGATATGTGATGACGGATCTGAATGGCCCCCATTTACGTTTTTCGAGCGTTCGAATGGGGAAAAGTCGGCGAAAATAATCGGATACATCCGTTGATGTAATAAAGGAAATTTTTGAAAAGCACAGTATTAAATATACGATCAAATTACCTCCTTGGAAGCGATGCTTAGTTGAAGTAGAGAAAGGTAATAAGTTCCAGATGCTCTTGAGCGCAGGGCTTAGTTCAGAACGGGCTAAAAAGTACTTATTGAGTCGACCATATTACACAACAACTAGGTATTACTTTTGGTCTAAGAAAAATCATCCTAACGGTCTCGATATTGATACAAGTTCTGAGAAGCAAGCTTTTTTGGACTTAACTGAAAAATACAAAATGGGACTAATTCATGGCTATGGTACCGGCGCATTAGAAAAAGCTGGCGTAGATTTAAGTAGAACCGATAGTGGTTCAAAAACTCAGGATGCGTTGGTACGAAAACTTCATGCTGGCAGGGTCGACAACTTTTATTCAGGTTTTGAAGTCCTTTCAGGTCTGACTATTATTGGAGCGACTAACGCTATGAATGATCCTGATTTGGGTTATGCACCTCTAGGTAGTAATAAGAGGAAGTATCAGATGATGTTTACCAAGAACAACCCAATAGGCATGAAATTGAAACTATTGATTGATCAAGAATTGGCTTTAATGGAAGCGTCGGGTCGACTGGATGAACTATTGGCCCCTTATATGAATAGTTTGAAAAGATAAGGGTGGATACAGAACTAATAATCTGATTCGAATAAATAAAAAGCCACCTGATCGGGTGGCTTTTTTAGTCTAGGCTTTTAACCTATGAATAGCTATTTAGGTATTAGAAATTGTAGATTACACCCAGAGATACAGTGTCCACTTCGTCAGCAAAATCCATGCGTTCCCACTCTAAACGAAGATCTACTTTCTCCGTTACTGAGTAATTAGCACCTAGACCGTAAAGAACATCAGAGTCATCTTCTGATACTGATGCTAGGTTATTAATATCCGCATCGGCATCAATGTGTGCATAACCTAGTTTTGCAAAAACTTCTGCTTTTTCACCCACTGGTAGTTTGCCTAATAGCGCTACTGAGTATGCATCGCCATCAATCTTAACCGGTACGTTAAGCACATCAGCTGAGTTTTCACCTAAATCTTGATAAGCAAATTCAACTGCAAAATTTTTGTTGAAGTTGTATCCGCCAAAAATTTTCCAGCTAGTGTCTGAATCGTCAGTAACTGTTGCGCCAGTAACTTCTACGTAATCAACGCTAGTTTTACCTACGCCACCACCTAGATAGAAATTAGAATCTGCCATTGCAGCTTGTGAGAAAATTCCAGAGATAAGCGCTGTAGCTAGTAGTGTCTTTTTCACAACATTTGTTCCTTAAATAGTTGTTTGTAAGGGTGTTAATGCATTTGGGGGCGTAAGATACAGATCTGTAAATTAAGTTACTATAGGAAATCGTTAATACTGTAATTAATAGGGAGAAGTCCTTTTAAACGACTGGCTTAAAGTACAGTTTTATTTAAACTGGTTGTGTAAATAGTGTGCAGATTCATTGCGGATATGAACTAAGCAGAGCTGCTTTAGAATGAAGAAAACCGTAAGTTGAATACAAAACGAGATGCAGCCCAATCAATCCGCAAGCTGCTAGTTTGGATTGCTTTACGCCTTTTAATAAAAGTACCAAGGCTACGACGCCAGAGAATATTGATAAAAGGAGAAACAAAAAACCCAACAATAGTTCGATTGTATCGGATATGCCGTAAGGATCGTTTGGCGCAATATACATATCTGCGTAAACAAATGCTCTGAAAAAAAGCATAAAGCTAAATAGGCTGATAGATAGAGCAGCCGGAACCAAAATAGTAATTGTACCTTTTGTTGGTTTCATACGGCCGGATAATTCAGCTTAGCGATCTGGTTGATCAGGCTTTATAAACAAGCAATTCACCTTTCCCAACAGGGACTAAAGAGGTACTCAAATTTGATTGGTTGGCGATCCAAGCATTAAACCCTTCTAGCTCCTCTTTATGAGAAACTGCATTGTCACAAACAAGTAATCCGCCTTCTCTCAAAAGGCTGAAAAGTTGTTCTGCTATTGAAAGGTATTGGCTTCTATCCGCATCGAGGAAAATAAAGTCGATGTTTTGAGGAAGCTTAGGCAATAGATCTACAACGTCACCATCGAGTTGGGTAATCTTTGAATTTAGCTGAGCCTGACGGAAGTTTTCTGAGGCTTCATCGATCTTGCAGCTGTTATTTTCAATAGTAAAAACATGGCCTTCATCTGGAAGGGAAGAGGCTAACCAAAGTGTTGAATAGCCATTAGACGTACCGATCTCAAGTACGGTTTTGGCATTAGTTGCTTTGATTAAAACAGCTAGAAATTCACCCGTATCTCTTGTGATATTGAGATACTTTTTAGACCGCTCTGATTGGACTTTATCGTGTTTGAGCCCTATTTGTTCAAGGTCGTTTAAAAGTATTTCAAGATCCATCTTTAGTATTCCTTGTCATTATTGTCTCATTAAGCCCTTTTTAACTTTGTACGAACATTAATACAAATAACTGCAGTGAAGCGAATAGAAATTTTATGTTGTGATTTAACGCTTAATATATCAGCCTTTACCACTGTATTATGTTTTCTATCTGTTGTTTTAGAGCTGCAGTTGTAAGGTGTTTTTTGCAGAGAGCAGCTAATACAATATCGTCGAAAAAATTGATTACAAAGTGATAATTTTCTTCTGACGCTAGTTCAATGCTTACTACATGCTCATTTTTATTTGGATCTTCTAAAATCGGTGGTGAAGAGGTTAAAAATTCTAATAACTCGATAAGGAATTCCGTATCTAGGGTTGAATGACCTAACTTACCCTCCAGGGTTATCAATGCAATGCCTACCACACCTTCTAGATGTGAAATTTTGTTCAGTACTTTATCTGAGAAATCAACTTTATGTTCAGAGTATTGGATAACTTCGTCTAGGTTTAACTCATCTTCAATTACAGAAACGCTATTCATCTCATTCATTGCTTGAGCTTGATCAGGGAGTAGTTCCTCTAACAAAAACAGAATATCTTCTTTTTTTCGGGCATCAATAAAATAAATGGGTGCTTGAATACCAAGCTCATGCAGCCAACCTCTATATTCAGAGATTGATGGATTTGGTTTTATGTCAGACTTAGTTACCGCAATAATCAAAGGTTTATCATCTATAAGATGGCGAAACTTTTTGGTGTAAAAGTGAAGGTCGTGTTGAGGATATTTACGGTTGTTATCGAGGAATAAAATTTCGCCTGAATAATCTGATGCCAAGTTGGAAGTTATTATCTCCCACATAAATTGGAAGCGTTCTTGCCCAGGCGTTCCGTAACAATGAATGCGTTGATTGGTAGATGAGGTAACATAACCGTAGTCCATCGCTACAGTAGTGGTTCTTTTTTGTACTGATGTGCTATCAGAAGCATTTGCTTCAGTGTTAATACATTTGCCTTCGCTTATGGTGTTTATTGCTGTTGTCTTACCGGCACCGACGGCACCAAAGAAAATAATCTTATTGTCCCTCATATAGGGAGCACCCCTTCTTAGGCTGGTACTTATAACGTCAAGGAACTTGGAAAAAGAGTTTGGTCTTAGTGTTTGAAAATCATAATATTGATAATAACAAGCATAGACGTTTTTTTCTTAGCAATGCTAACTGAAAATAAGATTAATACTGTTTCGGAAAAGGAAGGCCTATTCAGAAATGATCTTAGTCATTATTACCGGCTTGATACTGCTAATGCTATACCTGCACCGACGAAGGTACTACCAATTGTTCGTGGTATCCAGTGTGAATCGGAAAGAGTTTTAGAACGCTTTAAAAGCCTTGACCCCCAGTAGCTATAGCTTATAAGGCAAGTAGCGGAACAGCATAAGAATGTACTGACTAATAATGAAAACTGCGGGAGTAGATCAGCCTCAATCGTAATAAATTGGGGGAACAACGCCGTTGTAAATACGATTGCTTTAGGGTTGGTTAGTGCGACCAGAACTCCCTGAAGAAAATAGCTATGCTTGCTGTGTTTAGAGTCCTCACTAAGGTCTGAAGTCCTTAAAGATACATTTGAACGCCAGATCTTTATACCGAGGTATACAAGATAGATCGCGCCGAGAAATTTGATGATCATAAACGCTGTTGATGAACTGAGGACTAATGCGCTTAGGCCTAAAACAGCACATGATGACATCACAAATAGCCCAGTTATATTCCCTAAAATTGTATATAGGGAAGACTTCCAACCAGTTCGTAGAGAGTGGGACAGCACTAATAAAATTGCAGGCCCTGGAGTGATCGTTGCCACCAATGCTATCGAGATAAATGCAATCCAAGTACTGAGCTCCATAAGGCATCCTCTTTCACTTACGGTATAGAGTGTTCTGGTGAATAGGGCGAGTTTAGTTGCCAATTTAACAGTTAATGCCAGTTAGAAGCTATAGCTAGAATTGTCGGAGATAAAGGGCTCTGCCCCCTTTAATTAAATTACCCTGATACGTGATATGAGGTAAATTTTCATCTCTTACTATTTTCTTGTACCGCGCCTTAACTAGAGGATATAAAACGTTCTCTAATAGCTGCTTTAGCTTTTCTGCGTTTTCCGACCTTAGATTGCGAAATGTCCCTGTATTTGCGGATAAGCAAATAATTTCCGCTTTTCCATCTGCTAAAGCATCAAAGCAACCGCTAATGTAGCCTTTGAGAAAATCATAATTTTCATCTAAGACCTCTTCAGCTTTGGAAGATTGGTAATCCCAATGAAGATCATACCTATGCTGACATTTCTACCTTTTAGCTAGCTTAGCCTCAATTTCTTGTAGAGCGCTGATAGCTAACTTTTGTTCTCCATTTTGGTAAGACCATAAAGCTTTATTAAGGGAATCAATAAATTCAGGACCAAGATTTAGTTTACCAACAAATAGTTCCATTTCATTAAAAGCTTTTTCTAAAGTCATACCAGTATCAGATGGAAACCTATTCGGAGCTTTAAGGATTACATATCTGACTCTATCGAGTAATTTGGATTCTTCGCTCATAATCTCTCAAGACTCATAACGCCCAACATAAACGGCCGCAGCGCAGCTGTGGTCCAAGCCCAAAGGGCAACTTTTGATGTTTTTGTTATGTGCTTTCATGTTTAAAGCTACTTCGTATGAGGATGGACAAACCAATTACGCTAAGCACCAATATTATCAATTCCGCAAAACCAGCTAACAATATGCTCACTCCCCATGTAGCCCACACTCCAAGATAAAGCAGCAATGCTCCGTGAAAAAATATTGAAAACAGCCACGAGCAAGCCCTTCTTTTGACTGATTTCTTAGGTAATGTAGCCACTAAGTAGATAGAGAATATGTAAACAAATGCAATTCCTACTGCTTTCAAGAGAAACGGATTTGATAGGATCTCACCTGACAATATCTCTGGTAGTGAAATAAACACCAAAACTACAAGGGCCATCACGATATAAGACCCTCCTACGATGTGTGAAATCCATTTTGCTATCTGTGCTTCCATATCTTTAGTTCACATAACAGCTAAATATACGACAAGTGGTTTGCGGAAAGGTGACACTTTGTTGTATATCCCCAAATTTTTAAAAATTGGTAATAGTCTTTAACCCATTGAAATTAAATGTATTAATCAGGATTTATGAAAATGAGAAGTTGTAGAAAAGCGACAAAGTGTCGTGTTTCTAAATCAAAACTGGAAAATGACCATTTATACGAATCATGCTCAATAGTCCATTAAGGTGGGTTAACCTATTTCCTTAGTTGCCCCCATACTGGCAGAGATAAGGGAATATGAAAAGTACAGGAAAGTATTGGTTGTAATCTTTATCTCTAGCCACGAAGTGGCGTCCTAAAAGCGTAGCGTTCTCTAGGAGCAGCCGTCCTCTAGCAACGAAGTTGCGTCCTGCTCTTAACCAACAACATCCAACTCTCTCTGCTTAAACTCCGCACCCAACCCCTCAACAATCTCCCGGCACTGAACAATATCAACACCCTCTAACCCATTAATTGCCGATACCTGTACATCATCAATCAGTTCGCTGGCACGTTTGATAAAGGCTTCTACTGCTTTGTAAGAGTCGGGCAGGGCTGGTTGGCAATGTTGTTGGTAGACCTCTTCGTTTTGAGCATTCAGCGAGATCGATAGAGCGTCTATGCATTCTGCCAATTCGGGCACTATGTCGCGTTTATGGAAGAGGTTGCCGAGGCCATCGGTGTTTATACGGGTTTTACCGCCGTTTTCTTTTACCCAAGTAGCGATTTTCAACAGAGCTTTTAGGCGAAGTGTGGGTTCGCCATAGCCACAAAATACGATTTCATCGTAATCGGTTGGGTTTCCGATTAAGGGGATGATTGTGTCTGCTTCTGGGCGTTTGCTTAGATAGAGTTCGTGACCTTTGACTTCGGTTGAGCCGTTATGTTTTGGGCAGAATTGGCAGGCGAGAGTGCAACGGTCGGTTAAGTTGATGTAGAGGCTATTGCGGATCTGATAAACGTAGCTGTCTTGGTGTTCGCATGGGGTAGAGCGTTTTGCAGGGTTGGGGCGTTTTTGTGTCATAGCTTACTGCTTATCAGCGATATTTATAGATAGAAATCTACTTTAGCAGGGCGAGTTAACAGGGGCGTTGATGCTTATCAAAAGTGATCCGGTTAGGGTGCAAATGCACCCTATAACCGGTATCGAAGGGGAAGGTTTCGCTATGAATTTGGTGCGTTTTACGCGGCTGCTTGCTGGGCGCCGTGTTCTGGGTGAGTCGCTATAAAGTGGTTGAGTACTTTTTGCAGCATTTCTGCGTGACCATAATTGTGATCACGCTGTGCTTTGGCGATGTCATCCATAATAATTCGTTTAATTTTCTGTTCGCCGTCATGGGTAATCATGTAGTGACCGAGAGCCATGGCGATCATTGGGTCCATGTGTTCGTGTTCTGCAATGGCATCAACTTCGTCTGCAGTTAGGTCACTTAGTTCCAGGCATTCTTCGTAGGTCAACATTTCTCTCTTCCTCTGCCTTTAACAGGCTATTTTTTTATGTCTATCGGAGTCTCTACCGGTCTCTCTCCAAACCGGTAAATAAGAGTTTAGGAGAGGAATTTAAGTTTCTCTAATACATTAGGAGGATAAAAATTCACAATGAATATTCATTCAAGTATTGAAATTCATGTTGCAGCTGCGAAAGATGAGTTTGATTCAACTAAGGATTTGCCGTATTTAAAGGGCTAGCGGCGTGGTGCAGAACAGCAGCCCTATTTTGGTGCGAATGAACCAGAATAGGGAGCTATAAAAATTAATTTTTTAGACGATTAAAGAATAACTGGAAAGTCGCTTTTTAGGCGTTCTAAAAGCGCCTGTTTTCCTTGCGGATTCTTTTGTGTGACATCTTCCCCAGCTGTAGGGAAATGGATGTCGCGAAGGCGGGATAACCAGAAGCGCAGCGCTGCGGTTTTCATCATTGCCGGTAACAGATCGATCTCCATCGGATCTAAAGGGCGGATCTCCTGATACATCTGCAGCATCTGCTGCGCTTTCTGGATATCAAACTGATTATTGGTTTCGTCAAAGCACCACGCGTTAAGGGTAACGCTTAGATCGTATAGATATGGTGTAGAGCACGCGTGATAGAAATCGATTAGCCCCGATAAACGCTCGCCATCAAACATAGCGTTGTCTGGGAACAGGTCTGCGTGTACAGGACCAGAAGGTAATGTCGTCCAGTCGATATCACCGGTTTCCATCAAGCTGTTTTGTAATAGTGTTTGCTGCTCTTTATCTAGCTTAGGTAACACACGAGACGCTAGCTCGTTGCACCACTGCGGAATATGGCTGTACTCATCGAGTTCTAATTGTGACGAGAGCTGGTGGAACTGAGCGAGGGTGCTGCCAATAGTTCTCGCTTGTGAAAGCGTCGGTTGTTCTAGCGGAGCGCCTTCTAAACAGTTCATTAATACGGCGGGTTTGCCGTTTAGCATACCAAATAGATCACCGTTATTTAGATGAATAGGCTGAGCGCAGGCAAGCTCGTTAATCGCTAGATGATCCACTAGACCCAGAATAAAGGGCAGTTTCTCTTTAGGTACAGATTCAACCAGTGTTAGGACAAAGCGGCCTTGATCGGTATCGACAAAAAAATTGCTGTTCTCAACGCCTGCGCTAATGCCTTTATAGCTTTGTAACTCACCAACAGCGTAGTTCTGAAGGTAAGTTTTAAGTTCTGAAAAGCTAACTGCGGTGTAAACTGACATTATCGGTCTTTGTCCTACTGGTGTATCTGTTAGTGATTTTTTGGTGATTCAGTGTTCTTTTGTAGCCACTGCCATAGGCTTTCTGCACAGCTCTTACGCACTAGGATGTCGTAATCCTTAGTGTCGTGCAGAGACATAATGTTGATACCTTCAGCTAGCTCAACATCAGTAACAGGTAAGCATGAAAACTGCTGGGTATTAGAGCTACTTAGCAGGTAATGAATCGCTGCTTTATTTAGATACGCTTTTGAGCCGTCTTCGGAGGTTTCTAGTTTAAGATCTTCGCCAAAGGTTTCGCGCAGTGCTTGGAATACAGATTCATGCGCACCGGTTGGCGGAAGAACCAACCAACGGTTCTCGTTGATCCACAGAATCGCTAAACGGCCCATGCAAGATATGCGATTAACCGTTAGCGGTTGAGCAACACCCATCACTTCACCCACAGCGATAAGCAGATCTTGGTCAGGCTCGGTATCCAGTGCAAGATCACCAATAAAAGGGCGCTCCCGCACAATAATGCTATTAATTCGGCTGTCGTTGTCTATCGCTGCTTGGATGTTCAAATGAACCAGCGTGCCGCCTTGGGTGGCTTTGTTAGTATTGTTTTGCATAGACATTTTACTCCTTTACAGGGCTTTCGCCTGTAAATCAGCGTGGTAAGAGGAGCGAACCATCGGGCCACTGGCAACATTTTTAAAGCCAAGCTCGTAACCGATCTCTTCGTACTCTTTAAATTCTTCCGGTGTTACATAACGCTCTACAGCGAGGTGATATTTACTTGGCTGTAGGTATTGGCCGATGGTTAACATGTCGACATCATTAGCACGAAGATCTTTCATTACTTTGATGATCTCCTCTTTGGTTTCACCCAAACCAACCATCAATCCAGATTTTGTATCGACTTCTGGATTTAAACGCTTAAATTGGTAAAGCAGATTAAGCGAGTTATGGTAATCCGCACCCGGGCGTACCGATGGGTACAAGCTAGGAACAGTTTCCATATTGTGATTCAGAACATCTGGGACCTGCTGAGATAAGATCTCTAATGCAAGATCAACTTTGCCACGAAAATCTGGAACTAAGATCTCAACTTTTAGATCTACACTGACTTTACGTGCTTCTTTTACAACTTCAGCAAAATGCGCTGCACCACCATCTCTTAGATCGTCACGATCTACCGAGGTGATAACTACATATTTAAGACCGAGCTTTTCGATCGTAGATGCACAATTCTTAGGCTCTTCTGGATCAAGCGCCATTGGTCGACCATGCGCTACATCACAGAAAGGGCAGCGGCGTGTGCAAATAGCACCCATGATCATCAATGTTGCTGTTTTGTGACTAAAGCACTCAGCCAAGTTAGGGCAGGATGCTTCTTCACAAACCGTATGTAATTTAAGGTCGCGAAGTTGTTTCTTAACCTTTTTTACATTGGCATTTGAGCGGGCATCTATACGAATCCATTCCGGTTTACGTAGGCGTTCTCTTTCTGGGTCTGGCTTATGACGCAGACGAGACATTTTTGATTCGCCTTTCAGCTCTTGTAGTGGAATCAATTCCATAGTGACACCTCGCGATGTTCAGTTAAAAATAGAGGCCAAGCTGATAAGGTGGCAGCCCGGCCTCCAAGACTTACAGGGATGGAAACGGATTAACCGCGGTAGTAACGCTGCTCAATAAATGGTGCTTTAGAAACCACCATTGGTAGCTGCTTGCCACGTACTAGAGCGAAAACTTCTGTTTCAAGTGCAGAGTAAGCAGTTTCTACATAACCCATAGCTACTGGCTTGCCTACTGTCGGGCCGAAGCTGCCAGAAGTAACAGTACCGATTTTTTCACCGTCAGCATTAACAAGGTCAGCGCCTTCACGAATAGGGGCTTTACCTGATGCGATAAGGCCAACACGCTTACGGCTGTAGTTTTTGTTAGCGATCTGATCAAGGATCTTGTCAGCACCTGGGAAACCGCCAGCACGTTCGCCATCTGCACGACGGCACTTGCTGATCGCCCAGATAAGGCTGCCTTCGATTGGTGTCGTTGTTGGATCTAGGTCGTGACCGTATAGGCAAAGACCAGATTCCAAACGTAGAGAGTCACGTGCACCAAGACCAATAAACTCAACTTCAGGCTGCTCTAGGAATAGACGGCATAGACGCTCTGCTTCAGCGGATGGGATAGAGATCTCATAACCATCTTCACCTGTGTAGCCAGAACGGCTTACGAAGCAGTCAACGCCATCGATAGCGATGTGACGAGAGTCCATGAATACAAGTTCATTAACTTCTGGGCAGATGCGAGATAGTGCTTGTGCTGCTTCTGGGCCTTGAAGTGCAACCAGTGCGCGGTCATCAAGAACTTCTAGCTCAACGCCTTCGCCAAGGTTTGCGCGCATGTGAGCGATGTCCTGATCTTTACATGCAGCGTTAACTACAACGTAAAGGTGATCACCGTAGTTAGTTACCATCAGGTCGTCCATGATGCCGCCTTCATCGTTAGTGAAAAGGGCATAACGCTGTTTGCCTGCTGGAAGATCGATAATGTCTACAGGTACTAGCTTCTCTAGCTCAGCTGCAGCATTTTCGCCTGTTAGCTTAACCTGACCCATGTGAGATACATCAAAAAGACCAGCGTGATCACGGGTGTGAACGTGTTCTTTTTTTACACCTAGCGGGTATTGAACCGGCATTTCAAAACCTGCGAAAGGTACCATTTTTCCACCTAGCTCAATGTGCAGGTCATATAGAGGTGTTTTGCTCAGTTCGGACATTGTGTTCTCCATAATGCTTGTTCTGTGCAGCCTTCGTAATTACGAAGTTGCTCGTGTTCTTCAGGTGCAGTTCTTTGACTACAGTTCTTTAAGTACAATCTGATGGAAAAGCTCTATTGGGGTAAAACTCTTTCAACAGATTGTTCAGGCTTTAAAGGATCGGACCACCGTCGGTGATCCGATCTTTAGCTTTAAAGCTAAGGATTAAGCGTTTTTACCATCAGTTGTATCAACTGGAGCACCGTTACGCGCGAAGTACTCTTTAGTCAGTTTGAAGACAACCGGGCTCAATAGCGCCAGAGCAATCAAGTTAGGCAGAGCCATCATGGCATTTAGCGTATCTGCTACTAGCCAGATGAAATCCAGACTTACGATTGCGCCTACAGGCACCGCAATAATCCAAAGAACACGGTATGGTTTGATCGCTTTAACACCGAATAGGAACTCAACACAGCGTTCGCCGTAGAAAGACCAACCGATGATTGTAGTGAAAGCGAATACCGCTAGAGCGATAGCTACTAGGTAGTTACCAACGCCAGGAAGTGCATGAGCGAACGCTGCAGACGTTAGTGCTGCGCCAGACTCGCCTGATGTCCATGCACCAGAAGTAATGATAACCAGACCAGTAATCGAACAGATGATTAGGGTATCGATAAACGTACCCAGCATCGCGATTAGACCTTGGCGAACAGGATCTTTTGTTTGAGACGCAGCGTGGGCAATAGGTGCAGAACCTAGACCCGCTTCGTTCGAGAAGACACCACGTGCTACACCGAAACGGATAGCCGCCCAAACAGCAGCACCCGCAAAACCACCTTCAGCCGCAGCTGGAGAGAATGCGTGAGTGAATACTAGATCCAATGCTGCTGGGATTGCTTCAGCATTAATAGCTAGTACTACAAGGCCAGCACCTAGGTAAGCAATTGCCATTAGAGGTACTAGAGAACCAGCAACTGCGCCGATACGCTTGATACCACCAATCAAAACGGCACCAACAAGTACCATTAGGATCACGCCTGTTACCCAAACATCTAGGCCAAAGTTAGATTCTAGAACGTCTGCAACAGAGTTGGACTGTACCGTGTTACCGATACCGAAAGCGGCTACTGCACCAAAGATTGCAAATGCAGTACCTAGCCAAGCCCACTTAGCGCCAAGACCGTTTTTGATGTAGTACATCGGACCACCAACATGGCGGCCTTCTTCGTCTACTTCACGGTACTTCACAGCAAGTACTGCTTCAGAGAACTTCGTTGCCATACCAACCAGTGCGGTACACCACATCCAGAATAGAGCACCAGGGCCACCTAGGAATACAGCCGTTGCTACACCGGCAATGTTACCAGTACCAACCGTTGCTGATAGCGCAGTCATTAGTGCTTGGAAGGGGGAGATTTCGCCTTCTTTTTCTTCTCCTTTTTTAGTTTTACGGCCTTCGAACAGAAGTTTGAAACCCGTACCTAGTTTAAGAAGAGGCATAAGACGTAGACCCAGCATTAGGAATAAACCAACGCCAAGAATAAGAACAAGCATCATAGGACCCCACACGATCCCATTAATGCTGCTGATGATAGAGGTTAATGTTTCCATGAACCTAGACTCCAATCGGATTGTTATTTTTATTTGAACGCACTTGGATTGTTTAAAACTTCTTAAAGCACCAGGGCAGAGCTTTTAGATTTCCAAACATGCTTACTTACAAAAGGTGAAGCTTTTGGCTTCGCTTACTTCGCTTGAATCTGCCACTCAAGAAAAAGAAAGGTTATTTGTGAAATAAGTTTCCAATACGAAACAAAGCTAGCGTAAGGGAAAATTAATTTCAACGAAAATATGTTGAAAAAGATTTGATTAGATCTATCTAATTCTTAATTTTTGAATAAAGCCTAATAAAAACAATTGGTTGGCGTTATAGGAAAAATTTTCATTTTGGACAAGTAGGCTAAAAAGCTTATCAGCAGGGCGGTTTACTATGATGAATCTAGGATCGTTAGCTAGATTTTGACAGCTTTAAATCCATAGGGGCTATCGCTGTTGAGTTGGTTGCGTCAATGAAATAAGGAATAGGCTTTAATGAAGCAAGTAGCGTTTAAGGTGAATTTGAGAGCAATAAAACTGGATTCAAATGAAAAAAGTTTCCAATAGGAAACTTTTTGTTGATTTTGGAAAATCTCACTGCTAGTCTGAAATCAAATCGACGGTATTTGAACAATTAGTGATCAATTTGTTCGAAGTTATATAGCTCTTTAGTAAGCGGACTATCACCGCAACCGTACAAAGAGACGGTTTAAAGAGTAGATAAATAAAATAATAAAAAGAGCGGTAAGACCGCTGTAGTGAGGTCGCAGTGCCATTAAGTATTTTTGATCTATATAAAGTAGGGATTGGCCCTTCCAGTTCTCATACGGTAGGCCCAGTGGTTGCGGCTAATCGTTTCTTAGATGAATTGCGTGAGCGTGATCAACTGGATCAAGTTGCCTCAGTACATGTAGGTTTGTTCGGTTCTTTAGCGATGACAGGTAAAGGTCACGCAACGGATGTTGCGGTGATGATCGGTCTAATGGGTGAGAAGCCAGATCTAGTCGATCCAGATAAAGTGCCTGTTTACGTTGATCAGATTCGTAACACTAAGCAGATCAATTTGGCAGGCGAACGCATGATTGCGTTCAATCCTGAAACGGATCTGCCTTTTAACTTTGGTGAGTCCTTACCAAAGCATCCAAACGGCATGCATTTTAAAGCGTACGATGCAGCCGGCATTATTTTGCACGACAACATCTTTTACTCCGTAGGCGGTGGCTTTGTACTAAGTGACGTCGAAGCAGGTAAAGAGAAAGGTGCAGAACCTGAATTCAAGCTTCCTTTCCACTTCGATAATGGCGTTGAGCTATTAGACGTCTGTGAGCGTGAAGGCAAAACCATTGCTGAAATCGTTTTAGCCAATGAGCTGACTTGGGCCGAACAAGACGTGTTAGAAGAGCGCCTGTGGAACCTTTGGCAGGTGATGGATAACTGCATTAAGCGTGGCTGTACAGAAGAGGGTGAGCTACCGGGTGGTCTACATGTTAAACGCCGTGCCAACGAGCTTTATGAAGAACTCAAATCTAGCCCAGAAGCAGCTCTGAAAGATCAGCTAACCGTAATGGATTGGGTCAATCTATTTGCTATTGCGGTTAACGAAGAGAACGCAGCGGGCGGTCGAGTGGTAACGGCGCCAACAAATGGTGCTGCCGGTGTTATCCCTGCTGTTCTAGCTTACTACGACCGTTTTGTCCCGGGTTCAAATCGACAAGGTATTTTCGATTTCTTAGCGACATCCGCTGCTATCGGCATGCTTTATAAGAAGAACGCTTCTATCTCGGCTGCCGAAGTGGGCTGCCAAGGTGAGATCGGCGTGGCTTGTTCTATGGCTGCCGGCGCGCTTTGTGCCGTGATGGGCGGTACTAATCAGCAGATCGAGAACGCTGCGGAAATTGGCATGGAGCATAACTTAGGCCTGACCTGTGATCCGATTGGTGGTCTGGTGCAAGTGCCGTGTATCGAACGTAACACCATGGGGGCTGTGAAAGCGATCAATGCTGCACGCCTAGCGCTTCGTGGTGATGGTGAACATCATGTATCTCTAGACTCTGTTATCGAAACGATGCGTCAAACAGGTCTGGATATGCAGGATAAATATAAAGAAACCTCTCAAGGTGGGCTAGCCGTAAACGTGGTTGCCTGCTGATTCTTCGTAATAAAAAAATAAGAGAATAAAAAATAATGAGTCACAGTGATCTGTATCGCAACGACGCTGTTTGCGAAGCATTTTTTACCCAATACCTAGCAGAGCGCGATGCTGATCTGCTGTCTGCAGTAAATGAAGAGTTTGATCGTCAGGAGATGGGGATTGAGCTGATAGCCTCTGAAAATATTGTATCTAAAGCCGTAATGCAGGCGCAGGGTACAGTACTAACAAACAAATATGCAGAAGGTTATCCAGGCCGTCGTTACTACGGTGGTTGTGAGTACGTAGATAAGGCTGAAGGCCTAGCTATCGAGCGTGCAAAAGAGCTATTTAACTGCGAATTCGTAAACGTTCAGCCGCACTCCGGTGCGCAAGCAAACGGCGCGGTTATGTTGGCACTATTGCAGCCGGGCGATACTGTATTGGGCATGTCTCTGGATGCTGGTGGTCACTTGACTCACGGTGCGCGTCCAGCCCTTTCTGGTAAATGGTTCAATGCTGTGCAATACGGTGTGTCTCGTGAAGATAGCCGTATTGACTACGATGAAATTGAGAAGCTAGCAGTTGAATGCCAGCCTAAGATGATTATTGCAGGTGGTTCTGCGATTCCACGTCAGATCGATTTCGCACGCTTCCGTGAGATCGCTGACAAAGTAGGTGCGTACCTGTTTGTTGATATGGCGCACATCGCAGGTTTAGTGGCGACAGGTGCTCACCCATCACCACTTCCTCATGCCCACATTGTAACGACAACAACGCACAAAACTCTACGTGGCCCACGTGGCGGCATGATCCTATCTAACGATCTGGATTTAGGTAAGAAGATCAACTCTGCGGTATTCCCAGGTCTTCAGGGTGGTCCACTGATGCACGTAATCGCAGCGAAAGCGGTTGCTTTCGGTGAAGCGTTACAGCCTGAATTTAAAGTTTACATCGACCGCGTTGTAGAGAATGCCAAAGTACTTGCGGGCGTTATGGTTGAACGTGGTTGCGACATCGTAACTGGCGGTACAGATACGCACCTGATGTTGGTCGATCTTCGTCCTAAAGGTCTTAAAGGTAATGTCGTAGATGAAGCGCTAGAGCGTGCCGGCATTACTTGTAACAAAAATGGCATCCCATTTGACCCTGAAAAACCAATGGTGACTTCTGGTATTCGTCTTGGCACGCCAGCAGGTACAAGCCGTGGTTTTGGTCCAGAAGAATTTAAGCTGATTGGTAACCTGATTAGCGATGTATTGGATGGTCTAGTGGCTAACCCAGAAGATAACTCCAAAGTTGAAGCGGAAGTGCGTGCGCAGGTCGAAGAGCTGTGCAAGAAGTTCCCTCTTTACCGTTAATAAACCTGTGTAACGAATGAGCAATAGGAAAACAATATGAGCATTCCATCTAACTACCTTTTCACACCAAGCCATGAGTGGGTTCTGGATAATGGTGACGGCACTATCTCTCTAGGCGTATCTGATCACGCTCAGGAACTTCTAGGTGATGTGGTTTTCGTTGAACTACCAGAGATCGGCCACGCAGTAGAAGCGGGTGAAGAGTTTTCTCTAGTTGAATCTGTAAAAGCAGCGTCTGACATCTACTCTCCAGTAAGTGGCGAAGTAGTTGAAGTAAACGAAGCTTTGGAAGATGCACCGGAGACAGTAAACGAAGCGCCTTACACAGATGGCTGGATCGTAAAAATTAAGCTTTCTGATTCATCTGAATTGGCGAAACTTCTAAACGCAGAAGCGTACGAAGCAACGATTGCAGAAGAAGCTTAATTGGTTGAGTTGCTAGGTATGTTGTAAAGGTCTAATCAGCCTAAGTACCTAGTGACCCTGTCCCCCAATTAGCTTTAGCAAGGCGAAGTGGTAGTGCAGGACTGCTTCGCACCCTTAAATTTATTTGGTTTAAATGTCTGTTACACACATTTAAATCGAGCTGTTACCACAGGTTATTGTTATGGCAGTAGAAACTCGTACTTTGAGTGATCTTCAGCAGACGACTGACTTTACTCGTCGTCATATTGGTCCAGATAGTGAGCAGACTCAGGAGATGTTGTCCTTTTTGGGTCTTAACTCAATGGATGAACTGATTACACAGACAGTTCCAGATTCCATCCGCTTAGATGATGCGTTAGATATGGCGGATAGTAAGACTGAAGCTGATGCGCTTGCGTATATCAAAACACTAGCTGATAAAAATAAGGTTAATAAATCTTATATTGGTATGGGCTATAGCAATACTTTGGTTCCAAACGTTATCTTGCGTAACGTTATGGAAAACCCAGGTTGGTACACAGCTTATACACCTTACCAGCCAGAGATTGCCCAAGGCCGTCTAGAAGCACTGCTTAACTTCCAGCAGATGGTGATGGACCTTACAGGTATGGAATTGGCAAACGCTTCTCTACTTGATGAGGCGACAGCGGCTGCAGAAGCGATGACGCTTTGCAAACGCTCCACCCGTAAGAAGACAAATACTTATTTTGTTGCTGATGATGTTCACCCGCAAACGCTGGATGTTATCAAAACACGTGCCGAATACTTTGGTTACGACATCGTAGTAGGTAACCCGCTAACAGATCTTGAAGCGGCAGATCCATTTGGTGTTCAGCTACAGTACCCAAGTACTTACGGCGATATCACTGATATCAAATCAATTATTGATGCGGCTAAAGGCCAGAAAGCAATGGTTTCCGTTGCTGCTGATATCCTAGCCTTGGTTCTTCTTAAATCACCAGGTGAGCTGGGTGCTGATGTTGTACTAGGTTCCTCTCAGCGCTTTGGTGTACCAATGGGCTTTGGTGGTCCTCACGCTGCCTTCTTTGCTGCATCTGAAAAGCTTAAACGTTCTGTGCCTGGTCGTATCATCGGTGTATCTATCGATGTAAACGGTAACCAAGCATTGCGTATGGCGATGCAAACACGTGAGCAGCATATCCGTCGTGAGAAGGCGACATCTAACATCTGTACTGCTCAAGCCTTGCTTGCCAACATGGCTTCTTTCTATGCTGTTTATCACGGCCCAGAAGGTCTTAAGACAATTGCAGAGCGCGTACATCGTTTAACGGCTGTGCTTGCTAATGGTCTTAAAGCGAAAGGTGTTGCGGTCAATGATACTTACTTCGATACGTTGACTGTTTCTCTGCCTGAGACTCAAGAGGTTGTTTACCAAAGAGCGATCGATGCGGGTTGTAACTTCCGCAAGGTTGGTTCTGATAAGTTGGGTATCAGCTTGGATGAAACAACATCGTCTGAAGATGTTGCGCAGTTGCTAGACGTTATTCTTGGCGACGATCACGGTCTAAGCGTTGCTGCGCTAGATGCAGCAATTGTTGCAGGTGAAGCGACGGGTATCTCTACAGAGATGCGTCGTGAAGGTGCAATCCTGACGCACCCAACGTTCAACAGCTACCACAGCGAAACCGACATGCTTCGCTACATGAAGAAGCTTGAGAACAAAGATTACTCTTTGGCGCATGGCATGATCCCACTTGGTTCTTGCACCATGAAGCTAAACGCTACAGCTGAGATGATCCCAGTTACATGGCCTGAATTTGCAAACATTCACCCGTTTGCACCGGCTGACCAAGTGCAGGGCTATCACCAAATGCTACATGAGCTGGAAGATCAACTGGTAGAAATTACCGGTTACGACAAAGTTTCTTTGCAGCCTAACTCAGGTGCATCTGGTGAATACGCAGGTCTATTGGCGATTCGTAAGTACCAAGAATCTGTTGGTGAAGGCCATCGTAATGTTTGCTTGATTCCATCGTCTGCGCACGGTACTAACCCGGCTTCTGCTGCAATGATGGATATGAAGATCATTGTGACTAAGTGTGATGACAACGGTAACGTTGACGTTGCTGATCTTCGTGCACAAGCTGAGCTACATAAAGATGATCTATCTTGCTTGATGATCACTTACCCATCTACACACGGTGTTTATGAGGAAGATATCGTAGAGATCTGCGACATCATCCACAAAAATGGCGGTCAGGTTTATATGGATGGCGCGAACATGAATGCGCAGGTAGGTATCTCTAAGCCGGGTGCAATCGGGTCTGATGTATCTCACCTAAACCTACACAAAACATTTGCTATCCCACACGGTGGCGGTGGTCCAGGTATGGGTCCAATCGGCGTTAAGAGCCACCTGGCACCGTTCCTAGCGAGTCACAAGGTAAGCCCAGTTGAAGGTGTAAATCCAGAAAACGGTGCGGTTGCGGCGACGCCTTACGGTTCTGCTTCGATCCTACCGATCACGTGGATGTACAACGTTATGCTAGGTAAGTCTGGCCTTAAGGCATCGACAGAGATGGCGATTCTTAATGCTAACTACATGACTGAGAAATTGGCTGAGCACTATCCGGTACTTTACCGTGGCCGCAACAACAAAGTTGCTCACGAATGTATCGTTGATATCCGCCCAATCAAAGAGGAAAGCGGTGTTACTGAAGAAGATATTGCTAAGCGTCTAATGGACTACGGTTTCCACGCGCCAACCATGTCTTTCCCGGTAGCAGGTACTCTAATGATCGAGCCGACTGAATCGGAATCTAAAGCAGAGATCGATCGCTTTATTGATGCCATGGTTCAGATCCGTGAAGAGATCAATAAAGTGAAAAACGGCGAATGGCCAGCGGATAACAACCCGCTATTCAATGCGCCGCATACGCAATCGGACATTATGAGTGCTGCATGGGAACGTCCATATAGCCGTGAAGAAGCAGTATTCCCGAATGAAGCGACTCGTCAGAACAAGTTCTGGCCAACAGCGAACCGTATCGACAACGTATACGGTGATCGGAACTTTATCTGCTCTTGTCCAGGTATCGAAGCTTATCAAGACCAGTAATTATCTTTTGTTGCAGGGTTGCTCCTGCAGCAAAGTTAAAAAGTCGAACCATTGGTCTTGAGCCAAGTGAACCGGAGATCCACTTGGTTTAATTCAGCGATAGCCAATCTGTGCTGGCTAGAGCTGAACAACGGGTAAAGCGTCAGAATTACCCGTTACTCCCGCAGTTACCAGGGGGGAATCTGGTAACTGCAACCTTTCTATTTTATAGGTCGTTAGAGTGGATTTGGCGTCTACTCGAAATTGGTGTGCTCCCAGCCTTGTGTTGGAGCTTTTTGCGGGGCTAATTTAGCCCCGTTTTTTTTGATCTTTAAAAATATCCATCAGATCACTAAGTATCTTTAGAGATTTTCAAGATGCATCGTCGGTGAATGGCTACGTTCTCAACTAAAATAACTGTATGAAAAATGATCTGTTTTTCATTGGGAACGTAATAGCTAGAGGATACTCAAAGCTAATAACTCGCAAAATAACAAGCCTAAGAGGTGATCATTATGCTGCTGAGTCACATACCCGGAATGTTTACCCACCCTGATGCAGAGTGGGAATTGATCAAAAAAGAGCACAGTAATCCTAGTCGTATATACATGGCGTATACCTGTATATTGGCACTGATTGGACCTGTGTGTGCTTACATATCAACAACTCAATTTGGTTGGCGCGTTGGTGATGGTGAGTTGATTAAACTTACAGCAATCAGTGCATTGCAGCTCAACGTCTTAACTTATGTAGCAATTCTTGTTGGTGTATTTGGCTTAGGCTGGATGATTGACTGGATGTCAAAAACTTATGGTAGTGGTCATGATGAGTATGCTGCAAACGGCATTGCTCTAGCGGCTTATTCTTGTACCCCGCTTTTCTTGGCTGGTTTCATCTCTTTATACCCAGTTCCATGGGCTAATATGTTGGTTTACCTAGCAGCTGCTGCGTATACCGGCTATTTGATCTACGACGGTTTGCCACATGTGCTGGGCATCGATAAAGATCAGGCTTTCTTCTTCTGTGGAGCAATTTTAGCAGTAGGGCTTGTGTATTTGGTTATCACTCGTGTAGGTACTGTGATTGTGTGGAATCTAGGTTTTGCACCGGTATTTATCTCTGGGTGAGCCGGTTACTGAAATGAAAAAGAGCAGCTTAGGCTGCTCTTTTTGTTTTGGAAGAATATTTAGAAAAGCTCTACATCATCATCGGGCACTTCAATTCGAGAGCTAACTTCGCTGAAGTGTACGATAAGGTTTCTGCCGTTATTTTTTGCGTGGTATAGCGCTCGGTCGGCTTGTTCGAAATGCAGCATCGGTGGTGTTACAGGGTCTATCTCTGTATAGCCGATACTGACGGTTAGCTTCCCAGATGGGAAGGTATAATCTTGAACCGCTTTGTGGAAGCGTCCGAGTATTTGGAGTGCTTGATCGTGATCGGCATTGTTCAGTATGACCACAAACTCTTCACCGCCGTAACGGAACAGAAAGTCTGTATAGCGGAAGGTTTTTTTCATCAGCTCTGCAAAGTGAAGCAGAACTTCATCACCATAGAGATGGCCGAAGGTATCATTAATATTTTTAAAGTGATCTATATCCAGAACAACCATCCAAGATGATTTTATATGGTTGTTCTGATGGCCGCGGTGAAATGCTACGACATCGTTAAGGCTTAGTTCCATTGTTTGGCGATTTGGTAAGCCTGTCAGCATGTCACGTTCTTTGGCATCTAATAATGCAACTTGCTTCTCATAGATACTGAAGACGCCTTCGATCAAAACCATATCTTCTTCAGATACTTTGCCCGTGATCAAGATTATGCGTCTAGGAATAACATCCTTGGTGATATCTAAGAAGATATAGTCTTCACCTTTGAACTTCATGCATGCAACACCACCTTTGCTTTTAGGTAGTGTTTTCAGCATGAGGTCGTTATGTCGATCAATGAACGATTCATCAAGTGTCAGTGGGAAGCGGCGTATAGACAGGCCAGTATCTGAATTAGAATCCCCGAAAATTTCGTAAGATACAGCGTCTTCTACACCTTCCAATGAGCAGAAGTAGTGAAGAATGGCGTGCGTCAGAGAATTATAGGACTTGTGCGCAAGAAATTTTGCGGATAATTCAAACGCTTGTTTGATATGGTGGTGTTCGCTCATAGATACTACTTAACGCTACAAGGCCCGTGAGAGTTAGGTTTCTATTAATTGTAGCAGTCTAAACGATATTTCTGAACAAACGGTTAATATAAATTAGTCTTGGCTGTTTTATTTGCTTTTTATCTCCTGCCATTTGCTGTTGGCTTCCTTCAATGTAGGGGCCAGTTAACTTGAATGTAGGTGCTGGTTTAATCTGAAGATCAAAAGCACCTTCGCGTTCAGCTTTTAGCTCCATTTTGCTTTTCAGGTCTAATAAGCGATTTCTCATCTCTATCTCCATAACCCACAAATTTTCAGGGCCTCTTAAAAGCGTGTATCCGGTAATGACAGGGATAAATATAGCTAGAAGGGCTGTGAGCTGGTCTGAAGAAAGGTTGAGTATTTCGAAAGAGAAATTGGCGCAGATCGCAATCGCGACCGATGTGAATGAGGAGATAAACCAAAGCGTGTGGTTCATCTTTTTATGCCTAGCAGCATGTTTTGCAAACCAATCGGCTTGGGTGTTAATTTTGTTATAGAGGGTATTTTCTATGATATTCATAGATTATTGGGCTCTTAAAAGGTCGAAAGAGCGCAACTGCTTATATGCGCTATGAATGGTTTGAATGTTACCTATAGGGATTATTCTGTTGCTTGTTCAATGACGGGTTGAGCATTGGTTTTACGGTGTTGCCTCCAGGTGTACCAGCCGCCTAAGGCAAGGGCTAACCAGGCGAGTGTGTCGATTATTGCAACGCCATTGATATCGATCCCCGTTTCACGAAATACCCGATCCCAATAGGATTTCCCCGCGCCTGCTTTGTAGGCATAGCGTTTACCGTTTTCATCTATCCCGATGAGTTGGTCATATTTGTAGGCATAGTCATGAATTAAGCCCGGTAGGAATAAAAGGCCAGTAGGAGAAAGAATGGCCCAAAGAGGACGGGGGATAGAGGCACCGTCAAATTCGAAGCCTTTGGGTATCACTATGGTCGTGCCGTCGCGCATAGTGTAGGTCCAATCAGCGGTAAGCACCCATTTTCGTACAGCAAAAATCCAACGTAGGATTCTAATAAGAAGGGATTCGTTTTTGGTTTTTATTGGTAGGGGACGAATAGTTGGCATATTCATCAAATGACTCCTTGTCTAGTTGTTTAAATCCTTTTTCTATTATAGCCCTTTGTAGGGTAAATACTTTTTCAGCTGCTCGATCTGCTCATCAATTGCAGAGGTCTCTTCATCAATAAACTGCTGCACTGCTTGATTGAATCCAACCTCCTTAAGCCAGTGGACCGAATAAGTCGGTACAGGGGTAAACCCTCGCTGTATTTTATGCTCCCCCTGAGCGCCAGAATCAAATCGCTTTAACCCCAGACTAATACAATACTCAATACCCTGGTAGTAGCAGGTTTCGAAATGAAGGCTGTCGTATTCATCAAAACAACCCCAGTATCGTCCATATAAGGTGGTGGAATCTTGTAGTGACAGTGCGCCTGCAACGGGTGTTTCGTCTTTGTAAGCCAAAACGAGTAAGAGGTTTTCGGGCATTGTCTGTTTTAGTTGGGTGAAAAACGATTTGCTGAGGTAGGCTTCTCGCCCGCGTTTTAGATAGGTCAAACGGTAAAAATCGTAAAAGGTGTCAATTTCGTTATCGGTTATATCTTTGCCCTGAATCTGGCGATGAGTGATGCCTTGCTCATCGATCTTTTTGCGCTCTTTTTTCAAGTTTTTACGTTTACGAGACGTTAGATTCTGTAGGAAGTCTTCGTAGGAAGAATAGTCTCGATTAAACCACTGATACTGGCAGCCTTTCCGGATCATGTAGCTTGTATTATCGAGTGAATCAGCTTCCATCTTGGATGGAAAGAGTAGGTGCCAAGAGTTCGCTTTGAAATGTTGGCACAGCTGCGGGATGGCTTGGCTTAAGTTCTCAAATAAAGGTTCTAGTGGTTGTTTCGTCAACAGCCTTGGCCCACCCACAGGCGAGAAGGGGATGGATGATACGAGTTTTGGGTAATAATCCATGCCATAACGCTCATATGCTTCGGCCCAGGCCCAATCGAACACATATTCGCCGTAGGAATGATTCTTAAGATAGAGCGGTAGTATAGCTATAGTTATACCGTTATCTTGTAGTT
Source organism: Neptuniibacter sp. QD48_11 (assembly GCF_047778095.1). GTDB lineage: Bacteria > Pseudomonadota > Gammaproteobacteria > Pseudomonadales > Balneatricaceae > Neptuniibacter. The sequence continues at coordinate 2,156,590 of NZ_CP180551.1, read as the reverse complement.
GGATGTGTAGTGGTTGCCAGCCTGTTTTCGCACTTACGCTACCTGACTCTTCTAGTGCGTGGAGGAATTCGTATCGGCAAAAAGGGTAATCAGACGGGAGGAGGTTGTTCCATGTGTCTGGGCCTATTTCACTGATTTTATGGCAAATTTTTATCTCTAACATATCGCGGCTTCGGTTTTGTGTTGCTAAGCTAAATACTGTTGGGGCGACTAGTTTCCTATTTGAATTGAGAAGGATGTCAGTGTCAAAGCCATTGTTTTGTATAAAGGCCCCAAAAAAGATGATAGGAGTATTGTGATGGATGAATTAGAGCTTGAGTTTGAACTTCACCCGCAGTTAGCTGCTGATTGTATAGTGTTAGGGGATTTTCCGATTAGCCGGCTCTTGCTGTTAAACGATGCTAATTATCCTTGGTTTATTTTGGTGCCAAGGCGTGCCGGTGCGACAGAAATCTATCATCTTTCTGATGATGAACAGTGCGAGTTAATCAAAGAGTCATCATTTTTAGCATCAAACTTGGCTGATAGCTTTGCTGCTAGAAAGATGAATGTAGCATCGTTGGGGAATATGGTGCCGCAATTACACCTCCATCATATTGTCCGTTATGAGACTGATAAGGCTTGGCCAGGGCCTGTTTGGGGTAAGGTGCCAGCGGAGCCATATACTGCAGAACAGATCCATGAAATTAGACGAAAACTGGAAGCTTTAATGTCCGGCGAGCTGGAATTTGTACCGGAAGAATAAGCTTCAATAAGCTTCATTGAAAATTAGTCACCTCTATTTTAAATCTTTAAGGCCTCAATCCTATTTGGGGCCTGTTCCCTCTGCTTAAATAAGGTATAATCCGCCGTTTTTAAAATATGCTTCCTGCGTTTAGGAAGTTTCGATCGGGTTTATTTCCAATGCCAATCTTTGATTTTCAGTGTGACAGCTGTGGTCACGAGTTTGAAAAACTTGTTCTTAAAAGTGATGCGCCTGCGCCTGCATGTGTTTCCTGCGCAAGTGAGGAAGTGACCAAAAAAGTATCAGCACCGGGTTTCCGTCTTTCGGGTTCCGGCTGGTACGAGACAGATTTTAAAACCGGCAAGAAGAAAAATCTTGCGGGTGGCTCCGGTGCTTCGTCAGGTACAGACAGCTAATTCCGGATAGAAAAAGTATTAATTCATTGACCGTTTGGTGAAAACCAAACCGAGACAGTTAACAGGAACAGTAAATTATGCGCAGTCATTATTGCGGCGATCTCAGAAAAGAGCATATCGGCGAAGACATTACCCTTTGTGGTTGGGTTCATCGTCGTCGTGACCACGGTGGTGTTATCTTCCTAGACGTGCGTGACCGTGAAGGTCTGGCACAGGTTGTATTTGATCCAGATCGTGAAGAGAGCTTCGCGCTAGCAGATAGCTGCCGTAATGAATTCGTAGTTGAGATCAAAGGTACTGTTCGTGGTCGTCCAGAAGGTACGATCAACTCTGAAATGCCTACTGGTGAGATCGAAGTGCTAGGTAAAGAACTTGTTATCCTTAACAAGTCTGAGACACCTCCGTTCCAGTTGGATGAGCACCAAAACGTTGGTGAAGATGTTCGTCTTCGTAACCGTTACATCGACCTACGTCGTCCAGAGATGCAGGAAAAGCTACGTTTCCGTTCAAAAGTATCTAATGCGATTCGTAACTACCTAGATGATAACGGCTTCCTAGATATCGAAACGCCGATTCTAAACCGTGCTACACCTGAAGGTGCGCGTGACTACTTGGTACCGAGCCGTGTTCATGAAGGTCAGTTCTTTGCGCTGCCACAGTCTCCTCAGCTATTTAAACAGTTGTTGATGGTTTCTGGTTTTGACCGTTACTACCAGATCGCTAAATGTTTCCGTGATGAGGATTTGCGTGCTGACCGTCAGCCAGAATTTACTCAGATCGATATCGAAACTTCGTTCATGGACGAAGAAGGTATCATGGGTCTGACTGAAACTATGATCCGCAAGTTGTTCCTAGAGCTTAAAGGTGTAGATCTGGGTGATTTCCCACGCATGCCTTACTCAGAAGCAATGCAGCGTTACGGTTCTGATAAGCCTGATCTTCGTTACCCAATGGAGTTGGTTGATGTTGCTGATCTAATGGCGGATATCGAATTTAAAGTATTCGCAGGCCCAGCAAACGATCCTAAGTGCCGCGTAACTGCACTTAAAGTTCCTGGTGGCGCTAAACTGACTCGTAAGAACATCGATGATTACACTAAGTTTGTAAGTATCTATGGTGCTAAAGGTCTTGCTTGGATCAAAGTTAATGAAATCGAAAACGGCGTTAACGGCCTACAGTCTCCAATCATCAAGTTCCTAGGTGATGAAGTGACTATGTCGATCATGGATCGTCTAGGCGTTGAAAACGGCGACATCGTATTCTTTGGTGCTGACAAAGCTAAGGTTGTTTCTGAAGCGCTGGGTGCACTACGTATCAAAGTGGGTGAAGATCTTGAGATGGCTGAGTGTGAATGGGCACCTCTATGGGTTGTTGATTTCCCAATGTTCGAAGAAACAGATGGTGGCCTTACAGCACTTCACCACCCATTTACTGCGCCAAGCTGTTCTCCAGAAGAGCTAAAAGCGAACCCGCTAGAAGCGCTATCTCGTGCATACGACATGGTACTTAACGGTTGTGAGCTTGGTGGTGGTTCTGTTCGTATCCACGATCAGGCAATGCAGGCTACAGTGCTGGAGATTCTAGGTATCTCTGATGAAGAAGCTGACGATAAGTTTGGCTTCCTACTAAACGCGCTACAGTACGGTGCGCCTCCGCACGGTGGTTTGGCGTTTGGTCTAGATCGTTTGATCATGCTGATGACGGGTACAGATTCAATCCGTGAAGTTATCGCTTTCCCTAAAACGCAAAGTGCATCTTGTATGATGACTGAAGCGCCGGGTGAAGTAAGTGCTGCACAGCTACGTGAATTGAACATTAAGCTGCGTAAAACGCCTTAATAGCATCACGTTGTCCTAGTTCAAGCTAGGACTCGGTTAAAACTAAAAAGCTGCCTTCGGGCGGCTTTTTTTGTTTATATTGGACAAAAATAATATCGAAAAGGAGTAGGCGTTATGGCAGGTCACTCTAAATGGGCCAATATCAAACACCGTACAGCTGCTCAGGATGCAAAGCGCGGCAAGATCTTTACCAAGCTTATTCGAGAGCATGTCTTCGGTTTACCACTCTTTCAGTGAATGCTCTTTTAGGAAATCTACTAATACCCTGATTCTTCTTGCTTTTTGGCTGTGCTGTGGAAAATATAGATGCAGGCTAGGGTAGCTGAATTGGTAATCATCTAACAGTGTGACCAGCTTACCTTCTTCGACTGATTTTTTAGCTAAAGGCGCTAAAACGCCGCTTATACCTAACCCTTTCTCAGCGGCATCTATCATCAGTTCTGGATTATTAACAATCATCGCGTTATCGACGTTTACCGAAATTTGTTCGCCGTTTTCGATTAAGTTAAGTGGTGCAAGGTTGTTCGCTGAAATATAGCGATAGCGGATAAATTTGTGTTTGCACAGGTCTTCAGGTGTGAGTGGTTCACCGTGTTGTTCCAGATATTCAGGAGAGGCGACGATCCATTGCTTTAATGGCGGAGTCAGGTTGATTGAAACCATGCCTTCTTCGACCTTATGAGCGCCTCGAATACCTGCGTCGATTCCCTCTTTAATAATATTCACGGTTGCATCAGATATAGAGATCTCCAGATCAATTTCGGGATACTGGCGACAAAACTCCGCATAGATCGGTTTGAGCATGTGGTTAAACGTGAACATCGGCAAGGTAATTTTTAGTTTGCCAGAGGGGACTTGGTTTAGACCTTTTACATATTCAACTGTTTCACTGAGTTCAGAAGCGAGGGGTAAGGCTCTGTCATAAAGCTGTGCGCCAGCATCAGTCAGCTCCATCTGTCTTGTTGTACGGTTGATTAATGGCAGCCCTAGATAATTTTCCAGCTGTTTCAGTGCTTGGCTTACCGAAGGAGGGGCTAATTCCAATTTTCTGGCAGCAGGCCTCACGCCGCCTTCTTTAACAATAGTGAAGAAAATGGAGAGTTGATTATAGAGGGAGCTGTTCATATTATTTCCGAATCTGAAATAAGTGTTAGTTAGAGTCTAACAAACATTTAGATAAAGAGGGTCTAATCAAACAATAATCGCTTAAGTACACTTCGCTTCCACCCAGATATGCCTGTTTTGGCACAGGTATCTAATAAAGAGATTGACTCGACAGGGCATTAGGTCTGCGAGGATTGGTTGCGAGAGGCTTGCGATGAAACGAATACTATCTTTGGCGCTTATTATGTTGATAAGCGGATGTTCTCTTGAAGCAGACGAGAAGCAACTGTCTGCCATGCCTGCGCAACCGGTCGATGTAGCACAAGTTCTTTATCAGCCTTACACGCCTCAGCATACCTTCACTAGCCGATTGGAATCACCACAGCAGGTGGAGATTCGTCCTCGTGTTAGTGGTGTGATCGAAGCAGTTCAGTTCACTGAAGGAAGTCGAGTAGAGAAGGGTGATCTGCTTTTTAAAATCGATCCCCGTCCATTTGCTGCAGAAGTTAAGCGCTTGGAAGCTCAGCTAAGCAGTGCGAAGACTGCACTGAGACAAGCTCAATCTGAAGCAACGCGTGCCAAGCGTCTTAAATCTCGCAATGCGATCTCCGCTGAACAAGCTGAATCCAGATTGTTCTTAGCAAGCCAACGCCGTTCTGAATTAGCTTCTGTAGAAGCTGCTCTAGAGGCAGCAAGATTAAACTTAGAATTTACTGAGGTAAAAGCACCGATCAGTGGTTCGATCTCAAGCGCTTTCATTACTCCAGGTAATAACGTTCAAGCGGGCAACAGTGTGCTGACATCTCTCGTAGCTACTGATGAACTCTACGCTTATATCGCGGTTGATGAGCGTACTTGGAACAATGTGTTTACTTCGGTGACAGCGCAATCAAATACGCCTGCGTCACTAAAATTAACTGGTCTAGATACAACACAGTTTGCAGGTGTTATCGACTTTATCGATAACCAAGTTGATAGCCGCACAGGTACTTTGCGTATTCGTGCTGTGTTCAAAACAGATGGTCAGCCTTCGTTACGCCCAGGTGCATTTGCGCGTGTCACACTATCAGCAACAGCAGCACTTGATCGCATTATGATTCCGGACCGCGCTGTTGGAACCGATCTGAAAAATCGTTTCGTGCTTACTATCAATGCCGAAAACACATTGGAGTATCGTTCAGTCACTCTAGGTGGACGCATTGGTGAGCTGCGCATTATTGAAGAAGGTCTTACCCCTGAAGATATCATTGCAGTCAATGGTCCGGCACGTGTGGGCCCAGGTATGCCTGTGTCTCCTCGTACTGTAACCATCGCTTCCCAAACATCGCCTGCAGTCACTGTCGCAGCGAATGAGCTTAATCCAGCAAAGTAAGGTATAACCGATGAATTTTAGCCATTTCTTCATCAGCAGACCGATCTTTGCATCGATGCTGTCACTGCTCATTCTGGTGGCTGGGGCGATCTCCCTATTTAAGCTACCGGTGAGTGAATATCCAAGCGTAATACCACCCACGGTAGTGGTCACTGCCAACTATCCGGGTGCAAACCCTCAAGTGATTGCTGAAACCGTTGCATCGCCATTAGAACAGGAGATGAATGGTTTAGAGGATATGTTGTACATGTTCTCTCAGGCGACAACGGATGGCCGTATGACCCTGACAATCACTTTTGCACTAGGTACCGATCTAGATCGTGCTCAGGTACAAGTGCAAAACCGCGTAACGAGTGCATTACCGCGTCTACCGCAGGATGTTCAGCGTTTGGGTGTAGTCGCGCAGAAATCTTCACCAAGCCTGACGATGGTTGTGCATTTGCTATCGACCGATGGTAGCCGTGAGATCAGTTATCTGTCTAACTATGCGGATATCTACGTTAAAGACCAACTGGCACGTCTGCCAGGTGTCGGTCAGGTTCAGCTGTTTGGTGGCGGCAAATATTCTATGCGCCTGTGGCTTAATCCAGATGCGTTGTCTTCACGTAACCTGACACCAGGTGATGTCGTTGCTGCAGTAAGATCGCAGAACAAACAAGTAGCCGCAGGTAGCTTAGGCGCTCAGCCGGTGGCGAATGACAGCCAGTTCCAAGTGTTACTTAACCTGAAAGGCCGTCTGCAAACACCCGAAGAGTTTGGCAACATCGTGGTGCAAGTGGGCGAAAACGGCGAAATTACGCGCTTAAGAGATATTGCGCGTATCGAGTTAGGTGAAGACTCATATGCTCTGCGTGCCATGTTAAATGGCAAAACGGCTGTAGCTATTCCTATTTTCCAACGTCCTGATGCCAATGCCATCGAGCTTTCTAATCAGGTACGTGAAACCATGGATTCACTCTCTGAGAAGTTCCCGCAGGGTGTGGAGCATCGAATTGCATACGATCCAACGGTATTTGTACGAGGTTCTATTGAGGCGGTAATTGATACCTTGATCGAGGCTGTTCTGCTGGTGGTGATTGTCGTTATTCTCTTCCTACAGACATGGAGGGCATCCATCATCCCGCTAATCGCAGTTCCAGTTTCGTTGATTGGTACCTTCGCGGTAATGCAGATGCTTGGGGTTTCGATCAATACTCTGTCCTTGTTTGGTCTAGTTCTAGCGATAGGTATTGTGGTTGATGACGCTATCGTTGTTGTCGAAAACGTTGAGCGAAATATAGGTGAAGGCTTATCGCCGTTTGAAGCTACAAAGCAGGCGATGACAGAAGTTACAGGCCCGATCATTGCGATTGCTTTGGTGCTCTGTGCTGTATTTATTCCAACTGCGTTTATCGAGGGCCTAAGCGGGCAGTTCTATAAGCAATTTGCACTGACAATCACAATCTCAACGCTGATCTCTGCGTTTAACTCTTTAACATTGTCACCAGCATTATGCGCAATCTTGCTTAAGGCGCATGGTTCAGAACCCGATATGCTGACACGTGTAATGGATAAGCTATTTGGCCGTTGGTTGTTTAAGCCTTTTAACCGTGTCTTTGAGCGTGGTGGTCAGTTTTACGAATATTCGGTGAAACGCTTGATCCGTTTTGGGATCGCGGTGGGTGTTCTCTATCTGGGCTTGATTGGCGGAACGATCAGTTTGTTTGATCAGGTACCGGGTGGCTTTATTCCACAGCAGGATAAACAGTATCTGATTGCTGTTGCGCAATTACCTGATGCTGCAAGCCTTGATCGTACCGAAGAGGTGATTCGAGAGATGGAGATGCTCGCGCTGGATACTCCAGGCGTAAAGCAGACGGTCTCGTTCCCAGGCTTGTCCGTGAATGGATTTACCAACAGTTCCAATAGCGGCATTGTCTTTGCGACCTTGGATGATTTTGACCAACGCGACACGCCAGAGCTATCAGCTAATGCTATTGCTGGGCAGCTTAACGCTAAATTTGGGGTTATCGACGAAGCCTTTGTTGTGGTATTTCCACCGCCGCCGATCCTTGGTCTAGGTACTACCGGTGGTTTCAAACTTCAGATTGAAGACCGCGCTAACCACGGTTTTGAAACCCTGTTTGCTAACTTACAAAAGGTCATCAATGTAGCGCAACAAGACCCTGCATTAACCGGTTTGTTCTCTAGTTTCCGTATTCAGGTTCCACAAATGGATATCGAAGTGGATCGTGAGCAGGCGATGATTCAGGGCGTTTCTCTAGATCAGGTTTTTGAAACATTACAGATCTACCTAGGCTCTCTTTATATCAATGACTTTAATATGTTTGGCAAAACCTATCAGGTAAATGCGCAAGCTGAAGCTCAATACCGTGTCGACCCAGAACAGATTCTGCGTCTGGAAGTACGTAATGCCAGTGGGCAAATGATTCCTCTAGGCGCGTTATTGTCAGTTGAACCTACGATTGGTCCAGACCGCGTGATGCACTATAACGGTTATCCAAGTGCCGAACTCAATGGTAGCCCAGCGCCAGGCTATAGCTCTGATCAAGCGCGCCTTGCTATTGAAAAAATCCTTAATCAGGAACTCGACGACGGCCTTGAATTTGAATGGACTGAGGTGACTTATCAGCAAATATTAGCTGGCAACACCATGATTTATATCTTCCCGCTAGTCGTGCTGCTGGTCTTTATGGTGCTTGCAGCTCAATACGAAAGCTTGAGCTTACCGCTAGCGATTATTCTGATCGTTCCAATGGCCATTTTATCTGCGCTCTTTGGTGTGTGGATTACCGATGGTGATAACAATATCTTCACCAGAATAGCGCTCATTGTGTTGGTAGCATTAGCCACCAAGAACGCAATCTTGATGGTGGAGTTTGCTAGAGACAGACGAAATACCGGTGCATCGAGGTTTGATGCCATTCTCGATGCATGCCGCTTACGACTGCGTCCTATCCTGATGACCTCTATTGCCTTTACTGCAGGTGTAATCCCATTGGTTATGGCAACAGGGGCAGGTGCAGAGATGAGACATGCCATGGGTGTTGCGGTGTTCTTTGGCATGATCGGTGTTACGTTGTTCGGACTTCTGTTTACGCCAGTATTCTATATGGCTATGTCTGCACTTGAACGAGGCAAAACATCAGAGCAGAAAGCGCTGCCTGAAAATGAGAAGGAGCAGATCAATGCTTAAGCGCTTAAAACCGAATAAAAAGTCACCTGTTCTGTCAGTGATCTCTATGGTTGTGTTACTGCAAGGGTGCATGCAAACCATCACGCAACCTGAGATTACTCAGATCGCTGAAGAGGTCCGTTATGCGGTCACTTCGCAACTACCAACAATGACCGATAGTATTGAGCACAATGCTCGCTGGTGGCAGGCGTTTGCAAGTCAGGAACTCGATCAATTAGTTGCGACAGCACTGGAAAACAATCGCGATCTTCGTGCGACCCGACTAAGAGTGGAAGCAGCGGCTGCACGTTTACGATTGCAGGAGGATCAACAGCGTCCGCAAGGTGGTTTGTACACTGATCTGAATGAGCAACAGGCACAGCTTATTCGTAATGGTGAAAAAGTTACCAGTCGCCAAGGGCGTATTGGGATAGAGGCGAGTTGGAATCTAGATCTCTTTGGCAGAATTGAAGCATCTATTCGAGCAGTTGAGGCAAATCTCCAGCGGCAGGCTTACGCTAACGATCAAGTAATAGCCGAAATTATTACCGCAGTTGTTGAAACCTATACCCGCTTAGCCGGTGCCCAAGCTCAACTTGTGGTACTTGAACAGCAACTGGCTTCGATCAACCAGACCGTTGCAACCCTCGATACTCGAGTTAAAGAGGGTTTTGCGACCCCCTTGGAGCTCTATCGTGCCAAAGTTTTACGCTATGAATTTGAAGCGAAGCGTCCACTGATTGCCGAGCAAGCGGCTCAATACCGCAGTAGTCTAGCGACTCTAGTAGGTGAAACTGTACCTGAATTAGCGATAGCTTATTCAGCTTTTATCTTGCCGGATAGCCAATCGTTGGCGCTTGTTTTTGCTAACCCTCAGCAATCGATTTTGGATAATCCAGAGTTACTGCAATCCCGTACAAATGTTCTGCAAGCTGCAGCGCTGTCCGATCAGGCAAAAGCTGCTTTGTATCCGGATATCAGTATTAGTGGTTTAGTCGGATGGCTTAGTGCTGGCTCGTTACAGTTGGATCAAGGTGAAGCTAACTTGAGTATTACACCAAGGCTGCAATGGTCAATACTCAATCTGAGTGCGCTAAGAGCTAATCTGCAGGCATCTCACTTAGAAGAACAAGCGGTGTTGGCAGAATATGAAAAGCAGTTGCTTTTAGTGTTAAACAACGCCGATCAATCCATTAAGACATGGAACGCACGTAATCAGAGAATGGCTTATCTAAATGAGCGCCACTTTTTTGCTCAAAAAGCAGAAAATCAAGCAAAGGTTCGTTATGAAGAGGGCGCGATTCCTTACGTGGATTATCTCGATGCGCAAAGAGAATTACTCGCTGCGGAAGATGCTCAGATCATTGCAAAGATTGAGTGGAGCTCATCCTACGCGGATCTATATCGTGCATTTGCTGGGAGTTGGTTATACCAGCTAGATCAGGCTGGTATAGAAAAGCAGGCTTCATTAGTTAAAGAGGGCTAAATTTGAAAGCGCTTACATTTGATAAAAATAGCGACTCCTTTATTTACAAAGATATACCTGTTCCACGTCCGAGTGATGGCGAGATATTAATCAAAGTGTCTGCTTGTGGCCTTAATCCGGTTGATGCCAAGATTCGCCTTTGGAAATCCATGATTCCAGCAAGCGCAGAGCATTGGGTCCCTGGATTAGATATCGCAGGTGAGATTGTTGAAGTAGGGGACGCTGTTAATGACTTCAGTGTAGGCGATAAGGTGCTATGCCATGGGGATATGCTTAAACCTCATGGCGGTTTTACAGAGTATTCTGTCCAGAGTGCATCAACAGTCATCAAGCATCCAGATTTAGAGGCCATCCAAGCCGCTGCTATTCCCTGTGCTGGATGGACTGCATGGCGAGCACTAGTTGATAAACTCGACTTAACCCATCAAGACTCTCTCTTTATCGCCGGCGGTGCTGGTGGTGTTGGCAGCTACGCCATTCAGATAGCCAATCATATTGGCGCTAAGCAGATCATTACTACAGCCTCTGCTCCTAATCATGACTATCTTTATAACCTCGGGGCAACACATGTCGTCGATTATAAAAACAGTGATGTCATTGAGGAGGTGATGCAAATCACGCACGGCTTGGGTGTTTCAAAAGGATTAGATGCTGTTGGTGGGGACAATGACATTTTGGTAGCCAATCTGCTCAAATTTGAAGGTGAAATGGTTGAGTTAGTGCGCACACTTCGTCCAGAGCAGTATCAAGATGCTTTCATTAAAGGACTTAGCTTTCATCAATTAAGCTTAGGATCAGGCCATAGAAATGGAGAGGCGGCGAAGCAGAAAATGATCTGTGCAGGCCTATCTTTTACTGAGCTAGTGGCGTCGGGTGCTATTACTTTACCTTCAATTCAGAAAGTCGAATTTGACGATGTTGCTGCACATTTAGATCAGATGCTGCAGCAACGTACGGTGGGTAAGCTCGTAATGGCGTTTTGACTAAAGCAAAACGATTGTAGCTTTCAAGCAGCTTCTTTTTAAGGTTCAAAATGAATACAAAAAATATATTAGGTTTTGTGCTGGCGCTAGCCTTCATGGGCAATGTTGCTTATGCGTCTGATAAAGCTACTTCAGTAAATAACTTGAGTACAGGTTATGACGCTAAGGCTCGTTACGAGCCCAGTCAAAATGATGTTATTGGTTTTATCTACCAATGGTTTGCAGCCTTTGATCATCAGCGTGAAGCTGGCTATTTTCTGAACCGTATTTCACCGAGTGCTCGTTTGATTTACCCCGATTACACGGTTAATTCCCATGATGACTTTTTACACTGGTATAAGGGCGTAACAGATAATATTCAGTGGAATAGTCACCAACTGACCGACTTAAAAGTCGAAGGGAACTAATAGGAAGGGTGGTCTGTTGCTTACAAAGTTAATTGGCGCGCCGCTACATATTCTGGCGAGAGTTACGATTTGATGGTTAATCAAAAAGTGAAGGTCGTTAGGCTGGGGGATATGTTGAAAATTGACTCTTTGGAAGCAAAGTTAACAGAGCCAAATTAATCGAGTCTATCTTTCTATTGGCATTCCATTAGCCGCAATTATACGCAAAAGCGTCAAGCAATAATTTACAAATATCCGAGCAGTAATCTGCAAGTTCGATCTACGTTCTCCTTTTAAACTACTTCTAAGTTAGTTGAAAAATAGGAGCTACTTAAGATGAAACGTCTTCTCTTTTTTGTACTAGGAATTTTACCGCTGGTTACTTGGGCCGGTAATAACAACTCCACAAGAGCGATGAATGATATGACTATGCAGACAATTAAATTAGATACACCTGTAGGCCCGTTGGCAGCCAATTTATATCTACCTGCAGGTATCGAGAATCCGCCTGTTGTGATTGTCACAGGCGCTTGGACTACGGTTAAAGAACAGATGCCTGCCGTTTATGCCCAAGCATTAGCTGATCAAGGCTATGCAGCGGTAACCTTTGATTTCAGAGGTTGGGGTCATTCGCCAAATGAAATTCGTTTTCTCGAGGATCCCAAGCGAAAGACTGAAGACATTAGAGCAGTGATTGATGCTGTATCTGAATTGGATCTGATTGATAACAGCCACATATCAGGTTTGGGTGTGTGTGCTTCGTCTGGCTATATGCTGGATGCGGCAGTCGGTAATAAGCACCTGAAAAGCGTCGCTGTCGTTGCTCCTTGGTTAGATGATAAAAAAATGGCGACCGAAATCTATGGCGGAGAAGAAAGTGTTAGTAGTTTAATTGCTGCTGCCAAAGAGGCTCAAAACAGTGCTGAACAGATCTATATCGAAGCAGCTAGCTTAAGCAATGAGAGCGCACTGATGTATCAGACTCCTTACTATACAGAATCTGATCGAGGCCTAATTCCTGAATACGATAATCAATTTAATGTTGCTTCATGGGATGGATGGCTCAACTACGATGCGCAGCAAAGTGCTGCTCATTTGGATCAGCCTGTTTTGATGGTTGCATCAGAATCTATGGCGCTTCCTGCCGGCACGCATCAGTATTTGGCTAATGCCAACGAGAATGTTGATTCTGTTTGGTTCGATGGTGTTTCTCAATTTGATTTTTATGATCAACCTGAAATTGTAGGAAAAGCCGTCACAGAGATAGTAAGGCACTTTGATAACAGCCTTTAAAGAATCTTGAGATAGATAACTTAAAGGTTAGAAATGCCCTCATCTGAGGGCATAGTTCTGTTAGATAGACCGATAAAGCGACTGAAACTAATTGTCTGGCATATACTCTGAGAACTTAGATCCGAAAAATGTAGTTAGAAATAGAGCATTATGAAGTCACTTTTAAAGTTTATTGATCATAAGTCAGGCCAACCATCAGATTGTGGCGATGTTCTTGATATACAGCTTTCTAGTAAAGATCTGAACTGGAAGGGGGTGGTGTTGGAAAAAGGCACATCTCCGCATTTCTATCCTACGGAAGTGAGTACACCTTATTTCTACTTCGCTTTAGCACTTGAAGAGGACTTGCATTGGGAAGCGGAAATGCCAGAGGGTATGTCGCACTTAGTGACGGTTCCGGGCGATGTATGGATCAATCCTCCGAATACGCCTTTCACTCACAAAATCGATGACCCCTGTTACTTCGTGATTCTGGCGATCGAACAAGCCACTTTGCTCAAGCACTGCCCATTGCATGTTGCAGGAAAGTCGATCGGCTTTCTTAAAAACTACAATGTTCACGATAATGTCCTGAAAGGGATGATCGAACTGTTTTTAATGGAAGTGGAAAACGGTGGCAAAAATGGCAAAGAGTATCTCGTTAGCCTTATCTCAATGCTCTCTGTTCATTACCTCAATAACTATTCTGACTTTGCAGACTCTGAGCAAGATAGGGCGCTAAATTCTAAGTTCTGTGACAGGGAGTTAGAGATCGTCAATCAATTCATCGATAAGCACCTTGATCGTCAGATAACGGTTGATGATCTGGCGGAAGAGGTCGGATGCAGTAAGTTCTATTTCCTGCGTGAGTTTAAAAAAATGGTGGGAGAGACGCCTTATCAGCATCTTTTAAATAGACGCTTAGATAGAGCGAAAACCATGTTGCTATCCGGCCATGCAAACATTATGTCGTTGGCTTTAGATTTGGGTTTTAATGACCAATCGCATTTTACTCGAGCGTTTAAAAAGCGTTTTGGAACGACGCCTGGCAAGTACCGCGAAGTCTAATAAAAAGCCGAGCTCTTTTTAAGGATCTCGGCTTTTTTGGTAGCTAATTTTCTAGGTGAGATTATTTGAAAACTTCTTTTAGCAGGTCTGTTGTACGCGCTGCTGGGTTTTCGCGGATCTTCTTCTCTTCAGCTGCAAGCATAGTGAATAAGCCGTTTAGGGCTTCTTCAGTCACATAGTTATCTAAATCTACGTTAACTTTCTCGCCTACAAATGGGATATCTTTGGCTTCACCGGCTAGGTCATTGTAGTAACGAGTCGCACCAACCTGACCTAGGGATTCTTTTACGCTTGGCTGAAACAACTGGCGCAACTTATCGCTAGTCTTCTCTTTGAAGTATTGAGTCGCTGCATCGTCAGAGCCTTGGTAGATTTTTTTAGCATCTTCAAAACTCATCTCTTTTACCGCACCGACAATCAGATCGGTTGCTTGAGGAGCTGCTTTCTCCGCTGCGCGGTTCATGCTTTCTTCAAACTGATCAACTTGTTTTTCTAGGCCGTATTTGCGAAGAAGGGAGGCTACTTTATCGATACCATCTGGCAGAGGAATACGGATGTTTTTGTTATCTAGATAACCGCCTGGTTGGCTGATCTCTTCGATAGCGCGCTTGCTACCAACTTCTAACGCTTCTTTAAGGCCTTTAATTAGCGTTTCCGTGTCTAGATTAGTCACTTTACCGCTGCTAGCACTGCCTGTTGCTGTATCAAGTACTTTCTTTTGCAGCTCTTCATCTTGAACGGCTTCTTTAAGTGCGTCAGCCCAACCTGCGTGAGCTGTAGCGGAAGCCATTGATGCCGTTAGGATAGAGGCGATCAGATATGATTTTTTCATGTGTAAAAGTTCCCTTTGTCGCTATTGGCTCTAGCATAGCAAAGAACCACGAACAGAGCCTTAACATCCTAAGCAGTCTAATAAGTAAAAAACGTAAACTATTGGACTATAAAAAAGTGTTTTTTGTGCAGAACGACTAAGCTAGTATCGGTAGGGTAAGTACCCATAGTTTAGAGGTGGGTATTTGACTTAAGGATTTACCGTCTGAGGAAAGGATATAGGTGCCTAGGTTTCATCAGGACATATCTGATTTGTTATCCGCCAGCGGGAGGGTGTTTGTTTTCCTCCTGTGTACTCTTCTTTTGATTTTTTCATTTCCCTCTTATGCCGGTCAGAGTATCGAAAAATCTTTTGCTGTAGAGCCGTTTAATACTCGGTATCTGCAGGAAGTAGATGGTAATAGTCTTCACCCAAATCAAGCGTTAAAAGATGTTCGTTCCAAGGGAACACGCTCGGAGTCCGATATCCTAAATTTTGGTCTGGGTGCACCGCCGGTTTGGGTTCATTTTGAAGTGAGTAACTTCAGTGAAAGCGAACAGCTTCGTTATATCCAAATCGAAAACTCGTGGTTAGATCATATAAATCTATTCGTATTTAAAGAGGGTAAGTTACTTCAAAGCGATAAAGCGGGTGACGCGACTCCCTATGAAGAGAACCGTACAAGCCGATTTTTTTCTTTCCCGCACAACTTCCAGCCAGGCGAGGCCTCAGTATTAATTAGAGTCGAAACGCCAGAACCGCAACTATTACCATTGTTTGTTTTAACAGAAAACGACATGTTGGAGCGGAAGATTAATTCAGGTTATGAATACGGGATTATTTACGGCTTTCTGACGGCGTTGCTGATCTACAATGTATTGCTTTATTTCAGTCTGCAAAGCCGAAGATATATTTTTTATTCGCTCTACTTGGCAACCTTTATTATTTTAAATCTGGCTTATACCGGCCATGCATTTAAATGGATCTGGCCTAACTGGCCTGAGTTCCAGAACCAGATGATTCCTCCTATGATGATGCTGTTTGCCTATCTAGGGAACCTATTTTGTCGGGCCTTTCTGGCATTGCCAACGAAATTTCCTAGGATAAACACAAGCTTTAATCTGCTAAACACATTTATGCTCTGTTCGGTTATCTGGTATGCCCTGTCAGGCAATTACCTGACTATGTTGGTAACTGCTTTTATCTGTGTAATCCCATTTGCTCTCTTAATGATTACCGCTGGTGTAGTTGCCTGTCATGCAGGTGTTAAGGAAGCTAAATACTTTTTGGGCGCCGCGATTTTTGCCATGATCAGCGCAATTGTTACGGCTTTCACTGTATCTGGTGTTGTTGAGTACCACGCATTTGGCTTCCACGCGGTAGAGTACGGTATTTTGATTGAGGCAGTACTCTTTGCTTTAGCGCTTGCCTACCAATTCCGCATTAGCCAAACCGAAAAAATTGAAGCCCAACGTTTAGCCGATCGAGATCAGTTGACCGGTTTATATAATCGCCGCGGCTTTCAGAAGGTTATTGAGCCGATCTACAGTAATGCCACGCGCAACACACGTAATCTCTGCGTGATGTTGATGGATATTGATCGATTTAAAGAGATCAATGACACTTATGGTCATAGCTTTGGCGATCTGGTGTTACTTGATTTATCTGGGCTGTTGATGCGAGAACTTCGCGCCGGAGATATCGTGGCGCGCTGGGGTGGAGAGGAATTTATTTTGGTCCTCCCAGAAACGCAGCATGATGAAGCGATAACATTGGCAGAGCGATTGATTGGTGTTATCTCTAATCAGGTGGTTCAACAGCAACAGCTTGATGTGCAATATACGGTGAGCATCGGTATCGCTGAGATGAGTGATCCGATGGATAGTATGTCTAATCTTATCGATAAAGCTGATCATTACTTGTATAAAGCGAAAGCGTCGGGTCGAAATCGGGTCGCCTATAAGGTTGAACCCACTCGAGAATTAGTCAGTGAAATTTAAAGGATTAACATGAAGACGATCGGCTTACTGGGTGGAATGAGCTGGGAGAGCACGCAGGGATATTATCGCTCGATAAACGAGGGTGTTAAGTCGCGCTTAGGTGGTTTACATTCTGCGCAGATAGCGATGTATAGCGTAGATTTTGATCCTATCGAAAAACTGCAGCATCAGGGGGATTGGGCAGGAACCGCTGCGATCTTGGCGCAAGCAGCTAAAAATATTCAGGCGGCAGGTGCTGACTTTCTCCTTATCTGTACCAACACTATGCATAAAGTTGCGCCTCAGATTGAAGCGGCGATCGATATCCCGTTGATTCATATTGCCGATGCCACAGCTGAAGAGTTGATTAAACAAAATATAAACACTGTTGGCTTATTAGGCACTGCATTCACTATGGAGCAGGGTTTTTATAAAGACCGATTAACAGATAAGTTTGGTCTATCGGTTGTTGTCCCGAATGAAGCTGATCGAGCGGTTGTTCACGAGGTTATCTATAAAGAACTGTGCTTAGGTCAGATCAATCCCAATTCTAAATCCGAGTACTTAAGAATCATCAAAGCACTGGCAGAACAGGGTGCGGAAGCTGTGATCTTAGGCTGTACCGAAATTGGTATGCTGGTGAAACAGAGTGATACAGAGATCCGTCTTATTGATACCACAGCAATCCACGCGCAAGCGGCAGTTGAATTGGCGCTTGCGTAGCCCTCACGTCATCGTTATTTAGAACAGAGGGAGCGGCTCGCTTAACTGTACCCTCTGTACCTATTCCTTTTCTTCTCATTATCCTCCTATTTAGGCCGATAGGGTTTCTTACACTATCTTTTTACCTCTGGGTGCCGCGGCAGGGAGGCCTCATGAAAATCTCCAGTTCGATGATTGGTTTTAATAGCCAGCACGAAAAACAGATCACCGATTCAGCTCAACAACAGAGCGCTGCGGTTAGTCAGCAAGTGACGCTGTCACCAGAAGCGGCTTCTAACTGGCGAGCGGGAACGAGCGTTGACCTCTCCTACGACGCGCGTATGCGTTCGGAAAAAGCTGCCAGTGTGAATAGCGTAAGTAGTGTGCAATCGACGCAAGGCACCAAACAAATCCAGCAAACACACAATGTAAGCTCTCTGGTTGAAACCGTGTTGCATGAAGGGATGCAGCTTGAACGTTTGGCTATGAACCCACAGATTCCAGTACGGAATATTCAGCTTGCTTCGTTAGAGACGTTTCAGGAGATAGAAGCCCTTAGCGAACAAGATATACAAGCCTTTAGCGATCAAGATATACAAGCTATTAGTACCGAAGAGTTGCAAGCGCGAGCGAGCTTTGAACAGCTCGATATAAATATATCTGATATCACCTTGAATGTAGGTAGACAGGTCGCTGATGAGGTCCGGGTCGAGATAGCGAATCAACGCGTATATACCGAAGAGGAAAAACTCTCGGTAGGCACGCAAGGTGTCATTACTACTGAAGATGGTCGAGAGATCAACTTCCTGTTAGAGCTAGAAATGGAACGTAGCTTTGTCTTGGAAGAACGCTTTAGTGAAGAGCGAGTCGATCGGAGTTTGATCGATCCGTTGGTGATCAATCTCCATGGTGGTGCAGCCGGTTTAACCAATAGCAGTTTCAGCTTTGACCTCAATGCTGATGGCACTGAAGAAGAGATCTCTTTTGTTGCTCAGGGTAGCGGGTTCTTGGCTTTAGACATCAATAATGACGGCCAAATTAATGATGGCTCTGAGCTGTTTGGTACGCAGGGGCAAGATGGTTTCTCTGATCTAGCTAAATATGACTCGGACAATAATCATTGGATTGATGAAAACGATGAGATCTTTAACAAGCTGAAAGTTTGGACCCGTGATGAAGAGGGTAATGATCAGCTAACCAGTCTGAAAGGTGCTGGTGTTGGTGCGATCTATCTGGGCTCAACATCATCTTCATTTGATCTGACCGATGATCAGAACAACCTGTTAGGCCAAGTAAAACGCAGCGGCGTATTCTTATTTGAAGATGGGACTGTCTCCAGTATTCAAGAGTTGGATATAGCGGTACATGAGGAAAATACACCAGCCATTGGTGGTTTAGCCGAGCAGTATCAAGATGCCATTGATCGTTTTGGTCAGGAACAGACCGTAACTAGGGATCAGGAGGTGTTTGAAGAGCGTCCTACATTCTTAGATCTGCTGTTAGCTCAAGACCAAGCTGCAGACGAATTAGCTGAGCGAAGAGGTGAAAGTGAAACACGCCAGAGTGTTCGTGCAGAAAGCACCGTAGAGCAGAGAGAAACGAGCCAGAGCCGAGAAGTGACACAAACCGACGGTGAAACAGAGCAAGAGGAAGCAAGGGTTTATGTAGAACATGAACGGCTTTCTGTCTTGCAAGATCTAAGAGAGAGAACAGAGATTCAAATCGCGGATGAGCAGGATAAGTTCGAGTACCTAAAAGCGATTATCGAGACGTTAAAGCAGAGCACTTCTGAGGCTTAAACCTACCGTGTGTTCTAATGATCTATGTTGGAGATTCAAGCTGGTTTAAGAAATCTTGCTTAGCCAACTCAGATAAAATCAGATGACTTTTATCCCTGACATGATCTCTTAGCGCTCTGACTGCAGGAGTAATAGATTGACGGCTAGGGCAGACTAGCCACAGTTCTGTAACCCTTGGACTAAACTCGGGCATCACATTAACGACTTTGCCAGAGAGTAGATCGTTCGAGATATCTAGGCAGGATTTCACCGCAATACCTTGTCCTGAGGTGCACCAGCGTCTAACCAGATCACCGTCGTTGGAAGCTCTGTTCCCCTTCATTTTTATCTTATGAGTTTTATTTCCTTCTGCGCTATTTTTTTGGGTGCTCTTCTCTTCAGTAAATTCCCAAACATCATGGGTAATATCGTGTAGCTGATAAAACAGGCCGTTATGGTTGGTCAGTTCTTGGGGGTGAGTGGGTGTACCGTACTTGGCTAAATAATCGGGTGTCGCGCATAACAATGCCGGTACATCACAGATCTTAAACCCATATAGATTCGCATCAGTAGGCGAGCCGTAACGCAGTGCTAGATCGACAGAGTCACGATAAAAATCGATAGTGCTGTCGCTGATGTTAATTTTGAGACTGATTTTAGGGTGCTGATCGACAAACTCATCTAACCATGGAATGACCAGATTTCGGCCAAGGTCAGATGAGATAGAGATACGAAGTTCCCCCTCAACCACATTGAGATCATCTCGGATATTTTGCTGTGCTAGTTGCAAAGTAAGAAGGGCTTGCTGGCACTGCGGTATATAGCGCTCTCCAGCTGCAGATAGCCTTAGCTGTCGAGTTGTTCTGATAAACAGATCAACACCTAATTGGCTTTCGACTCGTTTTATCGCTGCACTGGCTGTAGCAGTGCGCATATCAAGATTAGCTGCAGCGGCCGTGATACTGCGAAACTCCGCTACTTTCAAAACAACCTGTAGATCTTCTAAAAGCATATTTTCAAAAATTATTTGATAGTAATTCAAGTATTATGCTGTTTATAGCTTGGTAATCAAATACTAATATCTGTTGCAACACATTCAGCCAGATACAGCTGCCTGTTCTTAAACAATGAACCAAGGCAGTGGAGAGAGAAGATGACAAGCCAACAAACAATGAAAGCTATTGGTTACCAAAAATCCCTACCGATTACTGACAAAGATTCATTGGTGGATATTGAATTACCTCAGCCAATCGCAACAGGCCAAGACCTACTAGTGAAAGTACAAGCGATTGCCGTGAATCCGGTTGATTATAAAATCCGTCAACGTATGGCGAATGAAGATGGCAGTTATAAAGTCATAGGTTGGGATGCAGTAGGTGAGGTGATCGCAGTTGGTGATCAGGTCACCGAGTTTAAACCCGGTGATGCAGTGTATTACGCAGGGGACCTGAATCGTGCCGGTAGCAATGCTGAATACCAATTGGTTGATCAGCGCATTGTAGGTCATAAACCAAAGAGCTTGAGTCTATCTGAAGCAGCAGCACTGCCTTTGACAACGATTACCGCCTGGGAGCTATTGTTTGAGCACCTTGAGCTTAAACAACAGCAGCCAAACGAGACGACTAAGACCGATGAAGTTTTACTGGTAGTTGGGGCTTCTGGTGGTGTGGGTTCTATTTTGGTTCAGCTTGCCAAAGCGATCACTGGGGCAACTATTATCGCGACCGCTTCTCGTGATGCATCACGTGAGTGGGTTAAATCTTTAGGTGCGGATTATGTAGTAGATCACACCAAACCGCTTCAAGCGCAAATTGATGCTTTGGATCTTGGGCCGCTTACCCACGTTGCTAGCTTAAATAGCACCGATAGCTATTTTGATGCCTATACTGAGCTGCTAGCGCCGTTTGGTCGAATCGCGATGATTGATGATCCAGCGGAACCGCTAGATGTGATGAAGATGAAGCCGAAAAGCCTCTCTTTGCATATCGAATTTATGTACGCACGTTCGATGTTTAATGCCAAAGATATGGATGAGCAATCTAAACTGCTAAATCGAGTAGCTGATCTGATTGATCAAGGTTTTATCAAAACAACTATAGGTAAAAACCTGGGCACCATTAATGCTGAAAACTTAAAAACCGCCCATGCTGAGTTAGAGGCGGGTCGTTCTATCGGCAAGATCGTACTTGAAGGCTTCTAAGTAAAACCGCTACAGCAGGGAGATTAACGGATGAAAACCATATTAATTACTGGCTCGACTGATGGCATTGGTCTCGCGACGGCTCAGAAGCTTCTGGCGCAAGGGCACCATGTATTGATTCATGGTCGAACACCTCAGAAAGTTGAAAGAGTGATCGACCAATTAGGTCAAAGTTACAGCTCTGAATTAATCTCTGGTTTTACTGCTGATCTCTCTGATTTGAATGCAGTTAAGTCGCTGGCGGATGAGGTCAGTAAGCAATACACTGACATCGATGTTTTGATCAATAATGCCGGGGTATTTAAGGTCGAGCAGCCCGTAACTGATGATGGATATGATGCTCGGTTTATTGTTAATACCATCGCGCCTTACCTCCTGATGAAGCAGTTAAAGTCTGCTTTAGCTAAAGGCAGTAGAGTGATTAATTTGGCCTCGGCCGCTCAAGCGCCAGTCGATATCGAATTTCTTCTGGGTAACAAATCGGCAGACAGAGCTATGTCAGCTTATGCGCAAAGCAAGTTGGCGTTGATCGCTTGGACACGCCACCTTGCGACTGAGCTATCTAATGAGGGCGTATTGGTTGCCTCTGTAAATCCAGGTTCGTTGTTAGCCACCAAAATGGTTAAAGATGGTTTTGGCGTTGCCGGGAACGACATCAGCCAAGGGGCAGATATATTGATCCGCGCCGCTCTATCAGATGAGTTTTCCGATAAAGCGGGGGAGTATTTTGATAATGATTCAGGTGCGTTTGCTCAGCCAGATGAAGGCGCGCTCAATCCGCAAAAAAATGAACAGATTGTGCAGGCGATGGATAGCATCATTCAGCAGTTAGTGGCGTGAGGCTAAATAGGCGCCCGCTGCAACCATAATGGATCCAGCGCTTCTGTTTAGCCTTTTAACACCTTTCTCTGACTGGAAAAAACGCCGTGATTTTGCCGCAAAAATAGCGATCATCATTATTCCAATCATTAATGCTATCAGCGTTAATACAGAGGCTAAGATTATGTCTCCTCCGTTTAGCGCCTCTAAATCCATAAATGTTGGAAGAAAGGCGATGTAAAAGAGGATGACTTTGGGGTTTGAAGCGGATATCAAAAAGCCTTGCACAAATCCCGAAATCGCACCTGATCTAGAATTCTTGTCAGGCTCTGAATCCAGATTTAATGGTGCATTCCACATCTTCCATCCTAGATAGACAAGATAAATCGCCCCGACAATGCGGATTACCGTAAACAGTTCACCCCATTGGTTAGCGATAACGGCGAGACCGAAACAAGCTGCGATTAAGTAGAGAATATCGCTGATGGTCATACCCAAAGCTAGGGATATGCATGAGCGGGCATTAGAGGTCAGAGCTCTTGCTAATATGGCGAATACGCCTGGGCCTGGAGTAACTCCAAAGACTAAAACGGCCAAAAAGAAAGAGATAGCGCTCTCTAATGACATAATGAAACTCTGTGATCGTGTAGCGTTTAAGATAGTAAATATTAGCCAGCCACTATGTGATTTGAGCCTATAAAAGGCAAGGGATTTATCTTCATATTGCTGCTATAAAGTATATCGCGGTCTTACAGTTATTATTTATTGATGCTCTATATTCGTTAAGGCGTTATTTCATGCTTAGCTACATGAAACTATTAATCTTTATCTTTACATCATTTTTCTTTGCGTCAAATTTACTAGCGGCAGATTCGCCCTTGAATGTTCAAAGTTACTATTCATTAGAAACAAACTTTCTTACAACCACTCCTCAATTTAAGAGAGAGTCATGGGAAACTGTAACCCCAGCTAAGCCTTATCATATAGCTGTATTGATTCCACACCTTAATGACCCCTATTGGATTACTGCTAGCTACGGACTTATCTCTCATGCAAAGGAATTGGGTATTCAATTATCACTCTATTCATTTGGGGGATATGGTAATTTTGGGGATCAACGGCACAAGCTTGTCCAGTTATCAAAAGAGGTTGATGGGATCATTTTAGCAACCGTCGATAACGTTAAAATGGACCAAACCCTACAACAGTTAGACTTGCCTGTTATCGGTCTTATTAACGAGATTAAGTCTTCCGCGATTAAAGCGAAAGCGATGGTTTCATATCAAGATGCGGGTTATGCGGCGGGTAAATATGTTGTCGAAGACTCCATTGGCAAAGATATCAATATCGCGTTTTTTCCCGGGCCTAAGCGGTCAGGTTGGGCCGATGATATGTATGAAGGCTTTTTGGCTGCTATTTCAGAGCTTAAACCGGTTAATCAAACCATAACGATATTTCCTCCGCTGTATGGGGATACTCGTCACAAGGTACAAAGATTGCGAGTATCCACCTTAATTAAAGCGAAAGGCCTAGCTCAGATCGATTATATTGTTGGCAATGCTGTAGCCGCGAAAGAGGCGGCGAAAATATTGAGTGATTTAGGTGAAAGTAGTAGTGCAGAGGTTGTCTCTACTTACATCACTCGAGACATTTATGACGATATAAAGAATGGGAATGTTAAAGCGGCTCCCCATGATCAGACACTCGTAATTTGTCAGTTAGCTATAGATATGATGGTTAAGACCTTGAATGGCCAAAAGCCAGGCGTTGATTTTCCTTATCATGCTAAACCTGATTTTCTAATGATCACAAATAGTAATATCAATGAATATAGTTTTTATAAACTCTTTGGTCCTGCTTACTTTGAGCCAGAAGTAACGGAGTTTAGAACTCGATAACAAGATGGTTTATATATAGAAAAGGCGATCAAAGTGATCGCCTTTTGGGGACAGGAGATAGCAATATTAGCGAGTCGCTGTGTTGTAACTCTGAGCGTTGTTGCTATCGACCCAAATTTCTACGCGGCGATTTTTCTCGCGGCCAAGCTTCGTTAAGTTAGAGGCGATCGGCGCCATTTCACCTAAGCCTATCGAGCGTTGAATATTAATTCCGCGAGCAAGTAGCGCTTGTTCAACGGCTCTTGCACGTTGCAAAGACAGTGTTCTATTTATTACTGGGTCGCCAATACTGTCGGAAAAGCCGATCAACGTGGCTTGCTGACCCGGGTTGGATTCAAAGAATTGAATTACACGCTCCAAGTCGCGTACCGCTTTGTTATCTAAAACTACAGTCCCGCTTTTAAAACGGAAGTTTAGGGATAAACGCTGAGCATTCTTAACGGATTGGATATATTCCTGCGGATAGGTATCCGTTAATACAGGCGTGGTCGGGTAGATATTCTGTGAAATAAAACCAGCTTTCTTAACAACATCTTGCCCCTCTTTAGATAGAACAAAGCTGATAAAACGATGTGCTTCCGATTGCGTGCTGATGGTACTTGGCTCGTAGATATAAAGACGACGAACCAGCGGGTAGTCTTCTGTAGAGATCGTGAAAGAGGTTGGGTAGATCGGTAAACCTTTTTCACCATCAGAGATCGCTAGGGCTTTAGCACGTAAAACATAAGGAAGGCCGATAAAGCCAATAGCTCCTGGGGTTTTACTTACGTTATCCGATAGTTCAACGCTGGATTCTAATCGCTCAGCAGCTTCAGAGAGTTTAACCCCGTGCTTTTTAAGCACCATGGATTTAAATGAGTCCCAAGTGCCCGAGTTGCTATCGCGGGCATATATCTTAACCGCTAGATCAGGGCCGCCTAGCTCGCTCCAGTTAGTAATATTACCGGCAAACAGCTTAGCCAGATCTTCTGTACTGAGGTGAGCAATAGGGTTATCTGGATTAACAATGACTGCCAAACCATCCATCCCAATGATGTGTTCGGTACTTTTAGATTTTAGATTGCCGTAACGGCTTTCTAACTGCTCAACTTCTTTGTCTTTGATTCGACGAGAAGCCATCGCAAGGTCAGTTTTATTTTCTTTTAGGGCTTTAAAGCCCGTGCTAGAACCGTGCGCATGAATTGGGATAACCGAGATCTCTTTTTTACCCGGATAAGTAATCTCCAAGTTGTTTTCGACTTCAATATCACTCGCAACTAAAGTGGATTGCTGGGCTCCTTCACTTGCGTAAAACGCTTTTAGCAATTCTGGCGCAAGTACTTCACCGATCGTATTTGAACCTTGGATGCGAAAAGGTGTTGTTTTAACAATCTCTTCAACTTCGACAACGGGTGCAGCTACAACCGGTGCTGGTTGTATTGCTGGTGGAGTAGTTTCAACTTTCTTAATTTCAGTTATGGCTACTTCAACGGCTTTAGCCGGTTGAGCTGTAGGTGTCTCTGCTGTCGGTTTAGGTTGCTCGGTCACCTGTGCTGCTGTGCTTGTAGGTTTCGGCTCACTTATCTCAGCGATTGGTGCTTTAGCTTCTTGTGTTGTGCTAGAAAATTGGAAAACAGCGAAGCCAAATACCAGTAAAACGACTGCGGCAATACCGTAGAAAATAGGTTTGTCGTTTGGCTCTTTATCCGATTTTTGCTTCTCTTGAGTTGGAATAGGAGCTGGCTTTGGCTCAGGTGGTAGCTCGACTTCTTTAGCCAACTCTAGCTCGTCTGCTTCTAGCAGATCTTTATAGATCTTCTGTAGAGAACGGCTTAGCGGTAGCTCACTGATATCTACATTAAGTAAGATCGCTTTGCGGTAGTCTCTTTCGTGGGTAAAGCGGTGTAGATCTATTTTTTCATGGCCCTGTTTTTCCAGCGCGTTCTTAAACTTCCAGATAAGGTCAAAAACAGTAGTCTTCACAGCAATACTCTCATCTATTTGTGTGGTGATCTGTCACGGAGGCGGCTATTGTAGGGGGTAAAGGTTGCTGCAATATGACAGTGCAGACATATAACTTAAGATCTGTATTAATGAGCTAAATTGATCAGTGAGCAGAGTAATAGGGCATGTTACAAGCACATAAGATAGAGCCTGTGGTGCAAGAGGAAGTGACAGGCTGTGGAATCGCCTCTGTGGCCAATATCGTGGGTAAAACATATGCCGAGATGAAACAGATCGCCAATGCAATGGGGATCTTTGCAGACGACAAATCGCTCTGGTCTCAAACCGATTACGTTCGTCAACTTTTGAAGAGCCAGAATGCCTCAGTTTCAAATATAGAAACGCCGTTTAACACTTGGGAAGAGTTGCCCGATTTAGCGCTTTTATCGATTAAGCACTATCAAGAAGAGGGCAAAGATTTTTGGCATTGGGTTGTGTTTCAAAGGCTAGACGGGAAGCCATTTGTGCTGGATTCAGCAAGCTATCTGGACAGCAAGATCAGAACCGATTTTGATCAAATGCAGCCGAAGTGGTTTATCGAGGTTGGGTTACATATGAATAATTCGGAATTTAGGGAAGGCGAGTAAACACTTTACTTATTTATTCGCCTTATCCACTTCTAACGTATTTGGCTTTTATCTGTGACGCTTTTCAGCTTAGTTTCATGTTTAAAAAGCGGTCCAAATTATCCATGAAATATTGATTAATTTTGGACTTGTTTTGGCTTTGATAAGCACCAAAATTATCCGGCTGGTCATTGAGCTTTTGTTGTTTGGCACTGTATTGCTCTAATGCTAATTCATTCTCTTTCCAGAATTCTTGAATTGCTAGCTCTTGAGGATGTATCGAACCATCTTCGAGTTGTGCTAACGGTTTGTTCTCAAGGTGGTTATCGATCATATCTTGTAAGCTGTAAGGACTATTCCCGCTGCTTTTACCAAACAGGTCAGAAAACTCAGAATACAGATCTTTACTTAAGATTTGCATTTCAGCATAAGTCTGTCGGAGATCATGTTGTAAAAACTCTTTGCCTGCGTATTCGAGCAAATTATCTTTAAAGCCAAAAGATGTGTAATCAATCTGTGCATTTTTAAGAGCTACTTGTTCAAGGCTTTGCAGCAATGAAGAGCCTTTATCCGATTCAGAAATAGCTACTGTGTTGGGTGTTGAGGCACCTTCTTCTATTTGAAGGTCAAAGCTTCGCGCTTGGTAGTCTTTTTCTGGACCTGTAGATTCTATATTCACCCAGCTATTTTTCAGCTGATCTACAATTTGAAAGACTTCATCGCTGATAGGCTCGTCTTGATGCTGAAGCCAATTATCAAGATCTTTTGGAAAGCTTTGTAAACGAGTCAGGCTATTATCAAGTCGATTTAAATTAGCCGTTTGGTCCTGCCAAAACTGCTCAATTTTTTTAACGTCAGACTCGCTCAAATGATCCAGGCCGTGAGTCAAAGAATTTCCAGCCTGCGCGTTATCTAACACCTGATGAAAACTAATCTTATCTATGCTGAGATCATTGAACTCTGTAGCTAAGGATGTAACTTGGCTGAGGTATTGGTTGGCGATATCTTGTCGCTCAGCAATCATCTGTTTGTGATATTCAGCAGCTTGTAGAGCAGCATCACTGCCTTCTTGGTTATAGGCTTTCCATTGAGCATGACTTTGATTGCTCCAGTAACTGATGGAACCGGACTGAGCACCAAAACCAATTAAACTGTCTTCACCAATAAGGCCTTCTTTTACCAAATCGTTAGCTTCTGCTGCGAAATCTGTAGCAGCCGTTTTTATTTGATTATTGGTGTTTAATAAAGATGATCCGTAGACAGCGGAGTATGAATTAATGCTAGACATCTAAGGTTCCTTGAATATTAGCTAAATGTATCTTTTGTACATTTTTAAGCATAAATCATTCCAGAACTAGATAGGCCGTAATTATAGGGATTAAGCAGGTTTCTTTGCTCTGAGGGGAAAGGCTCTTCCGCACGAGTGCGGAAGTTTTTTACCGCTATGTTACCGAAGGGAAGTCTGTAAAGTTGTCGAAGCTAGGTTGTAGGTGAATCTATTTTACGTATGAAGGTGGAGTCTTCTTTAGAATAGTTGACGACGATCACTAGCTAGATTTTGCTTCTTCCTCAATCATTCTTGTCTATACTGCTCTAGCAGCTTGGAAAAAGCTTATAGATTTCAGTGCATAACACTCTCCGGCAACAACAAGAATAAGGAAGCGAAGTATGTCACGAGATAAATTTCGGTTGGTAACCCGTAGTGACTTTGATGGTTTAGTTTGTGCAGTTTTGCTTAAACATCTGGATCTGATTGATGATATTAAATTTGTTCATCCTAAGGATATGCAGGATGGGACAGTCGATATAACCTCCAACGACATCACCACAAACCTGCCGTATGTCGAAGCTGCTCATCTTGTATTTGATCACCATCTATCTGAAACCATTCGAAATAAAGGCGAGAGAGAAAACCACATCATCGATCCCGAAGCCCCATCAGCTGCAAGAGTGGTGTGGCTACATTACGGCGGCATCGATGGTTTCCCCGATGAATGGACCGACATGATGGAAGCGGTCGATAAGGGCGACTCGGCGCAATATAACCAAGAAGAAGTTCTGAACCCTAAGGGGTGGGAACTGCTCAATTTCTTGATGGATGCCCGTACCGGTCTTGGCCGTTTTAGAGAGTTTAGAATCTCCAACTACAACCTGATGATGGACCTGATCGATTACTGCAAAGATCACAATATCGATGAGATCCTAGCGCTGCCGGATGTAAAAGAAAGGGTCGACCTTTACTTTGAGCAAGAAGCGAAATTTAAAGACCAGATCAAACGTTGTGCTACCGTACATGGCAACCTCGTTGTTCTAGATCTGCGAAACGAAGAGACTATTTACGCCGGTAACCGTTTTGTTATCTATGCCTTATTCCCTGAATGTAATATCTCCATCCATGTCCTTTGGGGCCTTAAACAACAGAACACTGTATTTGCGACCGGTAAGTCGATCTTTGATCGAGGCTCTAAAACCAATGTGGGCGAGCTGATGCTGAAATATGGAGGTGGTGGACATCACGCTGCGGGTACTTGTCAGGTTGAGAATGACGCCGCTGAATCAACTTTAAATGAGTTGATCGGTCAGATTAATCAAGATGGTTAATATCGTTTATAGAAGAATAAAAAAACCGAGCTAATACCCGCTCGGTTTTTTTATTTAGATCATAGTGACGCTGTATTCCCTATAGGTGATAATTAATTGTTGATCGTTAAATCAGTTATGTAGTTTTAGTCATGCCTAAAGTCTCGCTATTTCTAATAGCCTTATGTCTATCAAGCTTCCTTAGAGCAGAACCCTTTGAAAGAACCCTTCGTTTAGGTTGCGTTCAATGGCCACCGTACATATCTGACAAGTTACCGGGTAAGGGGTTTTTAGCTGAGTTAAGTGATTTGATCGTCACCGCCTCTAATCAACACCTTGATGTTGTGATTATGCCTTGGAAAAGGGTGGTTAAGGGCGTTGATACGGGTGATCTAGATGGCTCGCTTTGTATGTTCAAAACAGAAGAGCGCAAATCACGAATGCACTATATCGAGCCACCGCTTCTGATCGAGCAAACCGTAGTTTTCCATCGCAGAGAGTTTACCCCTGAAATTGAAAAGCTAGCTGACTTAAACAATTACTATCTAGGGATTTTGGATGGCTCAGGTTATCAGAAGGATGAGTTTATTCAGAAACACCCGAAACTAACGGTCGTAAACTCCTTTGAAAATATGTTCAAAATGTTGGCGAAAGGCCGAGTGGATATAGTGCTAGCCGAATATCGTAACGGTATGGCAGTCATAGCGGATACGCCTTCACTCGATTTCGAACAATTCTCCGTATTACCCTACTCCTATCAACATACAGACGTTCATATTGTTATCTCCCACAATGCATTCAATAGTGAGGAGCTAGCAAATAATCTAAACAAAGTCGCAGGAGACGTTATCAAAAGCGCCTCCGCAAAAGCGCTATATGAACGTCATGGTATTTTGGAGCTGCCGGAGCTTAAGCCGCTAACTCCTTAATATCCTTGTCATCGCTTAACGCCTTAATAAGCACCTGCCGCATAATGCAGTTCGTAACTGTGGCTGTAGATTTCGAGAATATTGCCAAACGGATCTTCCATGTAAATCATGCGGTAAGGCTTTTCACCAGGGAAGTAATAGCGTGGTTTAGCCATACGTTTTTTACCGCCAGCTGCGACAATCTTTTCTGCTAGACCTTCGACATCAGGGTCCTGAACGCAGAAGTGGAAGATGCCCGTTTTCCAGTATTCAAAATTATTTTCAGGATTCTCCTGATTTTTGAACTGGAACAGCTCAACGCCAATGCGATCGCCTGTTGATAGGTGTGCGATTCTAAAAGAGCCCCAATTAGGGCCAAACACGTCGGTACACATCTCACCTATGGCACTGTCATCTTCAGTTATCTCAGTTGGTTCCATAATCAGATACCAACCTAGAACCTCTGTATAGAATTTCACTGCGGCTTCAAGGTCAGGTACAGAGATACCAATATGAGAGAACGTACGTGGGTAAGGTTGATTCATCGTTATGCTCCAACAAGATTTATTGGAAGCAGTTTATAAAGAGGCTATCCTTATTAAAAATTATCATTTGAAATCAAAATAATAATTTATTGTTATGATTAATCCGCATCATCTCCGAACTTTTATTACCCTTGTTGAAACGCAACATTTCACGAAAACGGCTGAGTTATTACATATGACGCAACCGGGGGTTAGCCAGCATATTAAGAAATTAGAGGCTCATCTAAATTGCCAGATTATCAGTCGCTTTGGTAAAAAGTTTGAACTCACTGAAGCGGGTGAAGAGTTGTATGAGTTCGCGCAAAAACAGTTTCAGGAAGAGTCCGCTCTTTTAGATAGATTAACAGACGTTCAAGCAGAGACGGGTGAAATTAAACTCGCCTGTTCAGGATCAATGGTGACAAAGCTATACCCTGATCTACTGCAATTACAGAAGCGTTATCCAGATCTAAGCATCAGTATGGAAGCGGCTCCCAATCATGAAATCCTTAAACAGATAAAAGACAACAGAGCCGATCTGGGTTTGGTTACCCAACTGATCAATGATGTTGAATTAGAACAGGGTCTTCTTGGGCATGATCCATTGTGCCTCGTTATACCTAAAGGATTTGACGCCGATTGGGATGGATTAATGGCGTTAGGCTTTATCAATCACCCAGACGGCCACCATTACGCTGTGCAGATATTGGAGAATAATTTTGCTGAACATTTCAGAGGGATGGGAGAGATAAAACAGTCGGGGTATATCAATCAGTTAAGCCAGATCTTACTGCCAGTGGCTGAAGGCTTGGGATTTACCGTATTGCCAGAATCCTCGATTGTGTGGTCTGCTTATTATGAAGCCATCGAAATTGCTGACTTAACCGAAGTTGTGAAAGAGCCTGTCTATCGAGTACAGAAAAAATACCGTCCACTTCCTAAACGTTATGAATTGCTTGAAGGTGTTCTGAAAAAGCACTTTGAAAGCTAAGCGGGTTTTGGCATGTTGATTTTTAGAAGAACCGAAATATTTGATGGTGAGTAAAGCAGCCTAATGAGAAAAAGTTTAAAAAAGAAGATCATCGAAGTCTGCGATAAGAAGATTGCGAGTAAGGGAGACAATGTAGGTATCTCGTTCTATGCATTCTTCAAAAACAAAAATGATGATCCAGACCTATTAATGGAAGCTGCCGAGTGGTGGATCAAAACTCACCAGCTTGATCACTTTGAGAAGGCTGTGAAGATTAGGGAAATGGTTGAGTCTAACTAGCCATAGCACTGTCTACATTACCGTGTGTAACAAGTACCTGTTCTAGTAACCCAAGCATCATCAGCGAGCTTCCTAGATGTGGAAGCACCTCTATGCTGATGTGCTTATTGTTCATCGATGCTTTCTCGGCTTCTTGGGGGATATCTTCATGAACATGTATACCGGCTGATAAAAAGTAGGGCAGTATTTTTATGTCAGTCGATCCTTGTTGGATACACTTTTCTATTGCTTCCTCGATCGAAGGGCGCGCTAATTCTAGAAATGCGGTCTCTATAATCGGGTATTCATTTTCAATCTTTTTCTGGAGTGAAGCCGTTAACTCAAGGACTTCGTTGTTAGAACGTTCACGTCTACTACCGTGGGCCACAATGACGAGTGACTTCATCATATTTCCTGTCAATGTTGGGTTATATGTACAACTAAACTAAGTTCAGAATTGAGCTTTATTCACCCGCCAAGGTTTTCCCTCGCAAGTGTGATAATGCTTACATGTTTTTCTACAGCCTCTGCATGGAAGTCTGTTATTGGAAGGGGTCTTGTTTGTACTAGATGAATCAGGAGTGGTTTTCATGCATCACCGGCTTCTATTGACTGGTTAAGCATTTACTTACGCGGGTGGAATCTGTTTGGATCAGAATTGGGTGAGTAGAAAGCCGTTTTTATTTGATCCTAATTATCCTTACTTAGCTTTCTAAGAGTGGGGGGAATTAAGGGAAATGATCTCATTAAGCCAATTCCCTTTAATGATCTATTCTGCCAGAGCTAATTCTGCCATTTTCATTGTGCTGTCAAAGGATTCGCAGCCTGCAATAAATAAGCCGTTATGGCAGAACATCGCATCGCTTATGCCCGTCTCATCTTGCAGTGCTTTACCGGATAATCCAGCCCATGATTTAGGCAATGATTTTTTATCCTCAAAAGAGCCAGGTTTAACTGGAATGGCCTGAATACGCCACTGACCTGTATCTGAAGGGTAAACGATATACAAAGCCTCTTTTGATAGAGCGTGTACGGTTCTTTTCCAAGGGGTATATTGCTCTAACACAATTACTCGAGGGTCTTCGGCATTCTCTATGGCTTTAGCTACGATATCTTTGGCGCTAATGCCACCGTCAGCCGATGCAATAAAGCGGTTTAACACACGAGAAGCAAAATCAACCGCTTCATCAAAGCCCTCATCGAAATGAGTCTCTTCCTGCCAAGTTGGGTTAAACATAGAGATCGTTTGGCTAAGGCTCACTCCTTTAGCAACGCCGTCACCATAACCGCAATCGATCGCATCAATGGCAGAAACCAGATCAGCATCCACCGCTTGAGCGACTTCAGCATTGCCTTGGCAGATCTCAACGCCATACTTCTGCCAAATCAATCCAAATGAGGAGTAGGGAATACCGTTCTCACGTTCACCGGCACCGCCGCGTTGATGATGATCAAACCGACCTGTGTCAGGGTCATACTCACCCCCGACATCAACCACGATATCAGCCTGACGGATAAGCTCTTCATCACGCGTACGGATCAGCTTAAAAGAAGGAAAAATAGCTCTAAGTGCAGCGATACTAAAAACATCATCTGCATGAAAATTACCGCTGTGCGTTACTATCGTGATATCAGGCATTTCTATTGCGTCATTTGAGTGTGGAAAGAAGGCCGCTAACCAAACCCTCATGGTTAGGCTCGCTATTGCGACGTGATCTTCATCGTCTAATTGATGAGGCGGATACTATACGAAGGTAACAGAGAAGAATAGGGGGCTTCTGTATCTAGTGACTCTAGCTATAACTGCTGATAGTGGTCAGTGTTTATCTGGATTTTTGAGACAGGCATACTCCTTTAATGTCTTAATCTAGCTCCTTAAGCGCTGCAATGACTTTCTTGCGTTGAGCCGTGATTATATCGAGTTTCTTATTCAGGAGGTTTCTTTCTGTTTCATCTTGTTCATCAGCCATTTTTTCTTTTAGTTGTTTCTTTTTCTTTTTTAACTTTTGCTGGATGTCTTTAAGGCATCTCTTTCGTTCACCCTTTTTCAGCTTCTCATCGTTGAGATATTCTTGGGTGATTTCTAAAAGCTTAAGCAGTTTCACAATCTTAACTCCAATCAATCCATAATGAGATATTATTTGCTTTCTTCGAGAATTTCGGCAACTTCATCATCGTTAAGTGCCACGCTGCGCACCGCCTCATTCATATCCAAATTTCCACTAGCGAATAGGGACTCACCCATTTGGATCAGGTTTTTGGCAACACCATAAGCATAGTTGGCGTCATTCATCATTGATGTTGCCATGACTGCAGTGATTTTTTTGTCGCGAATCAGCCTTTCCATCTCACCGTTTACAGTCACGTCATTTGCTTTCATATCAAGCTTTAGATTATCTAGAGAAAGAATGTTTGAAGAGTCTTCGTCATCATTGCGAATATTATCCAGTTCACGCATCAGGTTACCCAGTTGAATACGGAACTTGTTGTATTCTGCTCGGATATGACAGTTTGGGGAGAGAATGTACTGTGAAAGGTTTTTGTTCATGTGCTTGGTATCTTTAATTGCCTCCACAATGTCTCGCCCTGCTGCGCGCAGCCTGAACAGCTCATCACTTTGTTCCGGGGTCATATTCGATTGCGCGCTACTGATGAACTTTACGATGTCACTGTAGAGCCCTTTGATACTCTTTTCATACTCGTCGTCAAAATCGATTGGAATCACGTTATTGTCTTGTCTGACGACATCTTCAAGATCTTTATCCGACAAAATATCATCTCGATGTAAACTCAAGCCGTGGGCGAGGATGGCGAATGCGTTGTCATACAATCTCAATGTCTCTTTACGCACTGCCTCTATCGCTGTGTCTGGTAGCTCTTCAACTGCCTCATTGAGATAGATAGGTTTTTCTCTGGGCTGCATTGTTTCAGGCATAGCTTTAATCAAAGAGTTGGCCAGTTTCTCGATGAAAGGCATCATCGCAACCACACCGATTGCATTGAAAATGGTGTGAAATACGGCCAGCTTCAAGGTGTAATCATCTGCGTCAATACCAACCCAAGCACTGAACCCATCTACAAGATTGGCAATCTGGTAGATAAACACAATGGCGATGAACGCAGTGACAATATTAAATATCAAGTGGGCTACAGCAAGACGTTTACCCTGCACATTGGCACTCAACGAGCCAATGATGGCCGTGATAGTGGTACCTATATTGGCACCAATTGCTAAGGCCAAAGCGTTTTCATAGGTGATTTGCTGTGCCGCCAGCGCGGTAATTATGATTACCAAGGTTGCATGACTGGACTGCATAATCACAGTCGCGGCGACACCAATAAGGGTGAAAAGCATAATCCCGGCATAGCCCGAAACAGCAAAAGCTGTCAGATCAATGGTATCGCGAAAGGCCTCAAAACCCTCTTTCATATGGTGGATGCCAAGGAATAGGAAACCGAGCCCCGCAAGAATATAGCCGATGCCATTCATCGTTCTCGATTTCTGGAAAATCAGAATAACTCCGAATACCAGCATTGGCATAGCGTAGGCGGAAATCTTTACCTTCATGCCCAAGCCAGCAATTAACCAAGCGCCGGTGGTAGTGCCAAGGTTGGCACCAAAAATAATTCCTATTCCGGCGGCTAAGCCAATAAGACCGGCACTTAAGAAAGAGATAGTAATAACTGAAACCAATGAGCTGGATTGCATAACAGAGGTGCTGACCACACCAAATGTCAGTGATTTCCATGGACCATCGGTCGTTTTTCGCAGTATTCGCTCCAATACTCCGCCAGTGAAGGATTTGAAGCCTTCTTCAAGGGCAAGCATCCCGAAAAGGAAAATAGCAACGCCGGCAGCAATTTCCTTGAAGTTCGGACTGATCCAGAAACCCCAAGCCAAAATCGCAAGCATGGTGAATAAAATTATCTTCCTGAACATTTACGAGAGTTGCCCCTTTCGATTTTTAAAAATAACCAGTCTAAAAGGTAGAATTACATTGAGTATTTAACTTATTGAAAAATAGGCTATATCTATATTTCTAGCATCATTCCTCGTAATGTGAAGAAAAGAATGGCTGCCATGATGCCTGCCGCGGGGACGGTGATGACCCAGGCCGCAGCGATTTTTAACAATGCCGAACGTTTAACTAACTCCGTACGGTAGATTTTTTTCAGACTTTTGCGCTCTTTCTTGTTCAGTTCAGCAGACGCTTTGTGCTCTTTTAGCTGTTTAAGCAGCAGGCCTTTTTCTTCGATGCTCGCATTCTCGAATGTATCGATGAACTGCTGAACCTTCTCTTCGTCTTCTTCTGGATGGTGTGCGTGTATCTCTGCGATTTTCTTCGCATAGTTGGCTTTCAAATACTCACGCAAGAAGCCAACACCGAAAACACCACCAA